>JADLCY010000008.1:0-300000 GCA_020846935.1 Gemmatimonadaceae bacterium | reverse complement strand
TCTACGCTGCCATCCGCGCCATCGCACGCGTAGCGCTCCGCTGGTTCTACCGTGATATCGCTGCCCGGCATGTGGAGCGTATCCCGGTCGCAGGACCGGTGATCCTCGCAGCTAATCACAACAATGCGCTCGTTGATGCCCTCCTCGTGGCCAGCGTGATCCATCGAGAGGTGCGACTCACAGCCAAGGCCACGTTGCTCGAGCATCCCCTCACGCGCGTGCTTGTGCGCGGTTTGGGCATCGTGCCGTTGCGTCGTGTGGCAGACGAGTCCACGACGGGCGACCATCCGTCATCCTCCCGCAACCATGGCGCCTTTGAAACGATCGTCAGCACCCTCGCTCAGAATCGCGTGGTCCTGATCTTTCCTGAAGGCATCAGTCATAGCGGATCAATGCTCGCGCCGCTGAAAAGCGGCTGTGCACGCATTGCAATTCAGGCTGTTCGGGAGGGCGTGCGTGATGTCTCGATTGTCCCGATTGGCATCTCGTTCGAGGCCAAGGGAACACCGCGCTCACGAGTCGCGCTCCTCGTCGGTCAGCCGATCCCCGTCAATGAGGAGTTGGTCGCGCTGGACACGGCGGTGAAGCAGCTGACCACCAGGCTTGACGCGGGCCTTCGCGACGTGACTCTCAACTTTTCCACGCACGACGATGCGGCGCGCGTGCTCGACGTCGCAGATACCCTGACGCGCGTCCTTCAGGACGTTCGATCGATCGGCGACCCTCGACCTTCGTTTGCCGATACGATCGAACTGGCAGAACGCGTCGATCGTGTTCGCCGACGCATCAGTGAAGTCCCACTGGAACACGTTCAGCGCATCGAGCATTTTGCTTCCGATCTCGCTCGATGGGCGGCCGAGGCTCAGCGACTTGATATACCACTCGGCGACGTGGGTATGCCGCTCGGACGCGGCTCTGGGACATGGTTTACCGTTCGCGAGGTGCTGGTTCTGCTGCCGTCGGCGCCGCTCGCCGTGTGGGGTTGGCTCAACCATCTGCTTCCCCTTCGTCTTGCCGTGGCGCTTGGACGAGTCACAGCAAAGAATGCCGATGAACCGGCCATGCATACGCTCGTGGGTGGACTTGGCCTGGTCCTGCTGACCTACGGACTTCTCGCCGCCCTGTTCGATCGGTGGTTCGGGTGGGCTTGGGCCCTGGGGTATCTCGTGACGCTCCCGCTCGCGGCATCGATCAACTTCTGGTGGCGTGACCGCGCCGTCGCGGTGTGGCGTCGAGCACGGGGGTACCTCAGCCAGCGCGCACGACCAGAACGTGCCGCGTCGTTGGTACGTGAGCGCGCCCGATTGCGACGGGAGGCGAAGGCGATCGAGGACCTGGCCTTCTAGACGCGATTGTTCTCCTCCGGCGGTGGGAGGAAACGCCCAACAAGATCCCAGTGCCAGGCATCCTGACGCCGACCGGTGCGAGGATCCTTGAGAGGCTTGTACTGCAAGCGATCGGCTGGGAGGCCGACCATGGCACCATATGCAAGAAGGCGCCCCCGGTCCGTGGACACGAGATGCGCCATCGCATGGCCCTTCCAAGTGTGTCGATGGAGCCAGAGGCCGCCATCCATCGCGTGGATCATTCCGTCACGGCGGCGCGTGAACTCGACAGTCCGGACATCACGCACATTGCTCATGGGGCTCGGAAGCTAGCCGAGCCCTGGACCTATTGGCAGGCGATGAGTCCTTCGATGGTCGCAGGTGCAATCGGCGCGACCCCGCCAATGAAGAGACCGCACTTGATCGGGAAGGCTTGCGGGTGCGTCACCGAGGCTGACCAGCCTCCGGCAGTAGCCGCTCCAAAGGTGAACGTCACACCAGGCGAGGGCTTGAAGGCGTTCAACGCGGCAACGCTGGTCGTGTACGTCCCATAGTCGTAGAGGTACGCTTCCTGGGCCGTGGCCATGTTGCGAAGGTCCGAGCGCAGGGCTGCTGCGTTGGCCTTGCCCTTCGTGTTCTGGAACTTCGGGACAGCGAAGGAAGCCAGGATGCCGATGATCACGACAACGATCAGCAGCTCGATGAGGGTGAAGCCGGCTCGAGATTGGCGCATCTTGAGCACCTGTCGGACGTGCGGGTGAATGGAGAGTCGGTGAATGCCCCTTCCATTGGCAATGCTGGGGCCGTTGCATGAGTGGGACGCGCAACCTGCTCATACGCAACCACTTAGCCGCGTTCTCGTGACGCGCATCACATTTTCGATGCGCGTCGAATCGCGCCACGTGCGGCACTCTGCAATCCAGGAGCCTGCCACACTACTGCTTGGCGTCGACCCAGTTTCCACCCATTCCAAGGTCCACGACGAGTGGCACGGACAGGTCAGCGGCCCCTTCCATTTCGGTTCGGACAAGCGCTGCCACCACAGGAGCCTCTTCCGCGACGGCTTCGAACACCAGCTCGTCGTGCACCTGGAGAATCATCCGGCTCTGCAGAGACTCAGCCCGGAGTCGGGCGTCGATCCGAATCATGGCGATCTTGATCAGGTCCGCCGCCGATCCCTGGATCGGCGCGTTGGTCGCCACACGCTCACCGAACGCCCGGATGTTGAAGTTGCGATCCTTGAGTTCCGGGATATAGCGACGGCGACCAAAGATCGTTTCGACATACCCATGATCCTTCGCAAAGGCCACCATGCCATCAAGGTACTCGCGCACTCCTCGAAAGCGCTCGAAGTACGTCGCGATGAACTCACGCGCCTCCACGAGGGTGATCTTGAGCTGACGTGAGAGCGCCAGTGCTCCCTGGCCGTAGATCGTCGCAAAGTTGATGGTCTTGGCCCGCGCACGCATGTCGCTCGTGACCTCACCAACCGGCACCGCGAAGATGATGGCCGCGGTCTCCCGATGGATGTCACCTCCGGCGTTGAATGCCTGGACGAATGCCGGATCGCGGGAGAGGTGCGCCAGCAGCCGGAGCTCCACCTGGGAGTAGTCAGCCGCGATCAGCGTCCAGCCGGGGATGGGAACAAAGCCGCGGCGGATGTCTCGCCCCAGCTCGCGACGAATCGGGATGTTCTGCAGGTTGGGATCGCTCGACGACAGGCGCCCGGTTGCCGCCACCGTCTGGTTATAGGACGTGTGCAGCCTCCCGTCACGCGGCAGCACGAGTCCGGGCAATGTGTCCAGGTACGTGGATTCGAGTTTCGCCAACTCGCGATACTCCATCAGCAGGGTCGGTAGCTGATGACCTTCCTCCGCCAGCTCCTGGAGGACCGAGGCGTCCGTTGATGGCCCCGTGGAGGTGCGCTTCTTCACTGGCAGCCCAAGCTTCTCGAACAGGATAACTCGAAGCTGTGGATTGGAGTTGATGTTGAACCGCTCCCCGGCAGCATCGTGTATTTCACGTTCAACGCGTTCGCGTTCACGCTGAAATCTTGCTTTCAGCGACCGAAACCACGGGATGTCGATCGCGACACCCGTCCACTCCATGCGGGCCAGCACGTTCAGCAGCGGCAGCTCAATCGACCGAAACAAGGGCTCAGCGCCCATCGCTTGCACCTGGGGAGCGAGCTGGCCCTGGAGCCTGAGTGACACCTCGGCCTGCTCACACATGAATTCACACGCGACGTCCAGGGGGACCTCGTCGAATCCGATCTCCTGCTTGCCCTTCCCTCGCAGGAGTTCGTGCGTCGTGAGGGTATGGTCGAGGTGCTCGAGAGCCAGCATGGCGAGCGAGTGTTCCCGACGTCCGGGATCAAGCACGTAGCTGGCCAGCATGGTATCGAACGAGACACCGGCAAGGTGGATCCCGTGCGTCCGGAGCACGAGCATGATGTGCTTCATGTCGTGACCCGACTTCGCGACCGCAGCATCCTCCAGGAGGTCACGGAGTGGTGCCATGGGGGCGCTCTCGAGTGATGGCAGGTTCATCACTTCGGCGGAATTGTCCTGTGCCAGCGCCTGTGCCGCGAGATGCGAACCTTCAGGCGCCGAGGGAACACGATCGGGCACGAGCAGAAGGTCACCCTGCGGCGGACGCCATGACCGATGGGCAAACGGCAGGTACAAGCCTTCGCCCGCTGTCAACGCGATCGCCATCCCGGCGAGTCTGGCACGCTGTGGATCTCCACCTGCGGGCACGGTTTCGACGGCCAGTGTGACCGCGTTCAGCTCCCGGGCGCGTGTCACCGCCTTCGCCACCTGTGCTGTCGTCGTGACGAGCGTGAACTGGCGTTCCTTCTTCTCGACGAGTCTGGCTGGTGCCTCTGAGGCTTCCAGGGCGTCGAGTGTCTTGAGCAGGGTGGAAAACTCGAGCGTGAGAAAAAGCTGACGGAGCTGCACAACATCAGCGGACTGCCGGCGCAGAGCCGGCAGGTCGAGCGTGACCGGGACATTGTCTCGGATCGTTACCAATTCCTTCGACAGACGTGCCTGATCGCCGAACGCCAGCAACGCCTCACGGGGTCGCTTCTTTGTCACCTCGCTCGCACGAGAAAGAATGGCGTCCAGGTCGCCATACGCGGTGATCAGCTCCTGCGCCGTCTTGTCGCCGACGCCCGGCACGCCAGGCACGTTGTCCGAGGAATCGCCAAGCAACGCGAGGTAGTCCGTCACATACTCTGGCGGCACGCCAAGTCGTTCCGAGGCGTTCTCCATGCCAACCCACTGTTCCTCCACGCTCGCGGGACCACCACGTCCCGGATTCAGCAGCCATACGCCGCGGCGAACACACTGCTGGAAATCCTTGTCGCCGGAAACGATGACCGTGTTGAGCTGTCGCTCCACGGCCTGGCGGGCCAGGGTTCCGATGACATCATCCGCCTCGTAGCCTTCGATCGCGATGATCGGGATCCGATAGGCCGCGAGCAGTTCCTCGATACGCTGGAGCCCCCGATCGAAGTCCGCCTGCAGTTCTTCGTTGAGCTTCTGCCGGGTGGCCTTGTACTCGGCAAACACCTCATGCCGAAATGACGAACCGGCATCGTGTACCCACGCCAGGTACTCCGGACGATGTTTCTCGATCAGGCGCTGCACGAAATTCACCACGCCCCACGCCGCCGATGTGTTTTCTCCCTTGGCGGTGCGCAGCGGGCGCGAGAGCAGCGCAAAAAACGCACGGTAGATCAGTGCGTAGCCATCGACGAGGAACAGCGTGGGATGCGACGGAGGGATGACCGACGGAGGCACGAGATCAGCAGGGAGGGCGAGCGATGAGAGTCACAGGGATGCGTGCACTCAACGTATCACCGGGGTCAAACCTCTCAACGCTTCACTCGGCCAAGCCGTCTATTGCACGGTCACCCGACGTACGGTGCTCTCGAATTCTGCCTCCGAGCTCAGCGTCATACGCCATCGACCGAACCCGGTCTGATCGACAAATACGAGCGACAACCGATGCTCGCGATACTCCCAGACCTCGGTGCGCCCACGCTGGTTCAGGTCGTTCATGTTTGGCTGAAGCAGCTGATCGGGGTTCCCCAGCGCGACGAATACCCGCCCGCGATCCGTGAGCCATCCGGGTCCTCCTTCCTCGCGGAAGCGCAGGTTGGCCTGTGCAATACGCCCGAAGTAGTCTCGCAGTCCTTCGTGAAGTGGCGTTTGCGGCACCGGATCCGAGTCCCGAATGAACTCGGCCCACAGCGTCGCACGCTGCTCCGGAGGCGCCTCACGCATCGCGTTGATCCTGGCTGGCGAGGCATAGTAGCGAAGGTACTCCAGCATCTCCGCAAAGGTTGCAACTGGCAGGTCATCGCCAAACGCAATGAACAGCGGTGTCTGTAGCGTGTCGGTGCCCCCAATTCGATTCACGCGGATCACCATCACCCCAACACCAAGGCGCTGCAGTGGAATGTTGACCACACCGGCAAAGAGGTTCTGACGCCGAGGCAGCGACGCGGAGTCGGTCCACACCACGTTCGAGAATCCCTCATTTCTGACCTCGATTCGCACCGGGAACTCCGGGCTGTCCCCATAACCCTCCACGTAGACCGGAAAAGTGGAATCTCGCCCGAAGATCACCGTTGATCGCGGGGTCGCGACGAGGCGTGGCAGTGAGTCACGAGAGCTCCGTGGAGTTGCCTCGTAGAATCCGACAGGGGACGAGACCGTCCCGGCGCCCAGCTGCGGGACACCAACGGTCGCCTCAATGGCACTCCCGTTGTTCACCGAGTCACCCCGTACGGTGAGGCGCACATCGTAGGTTCCGGGTGCCAGTGTGATGGTCCGCCTGAACAGAGTGCTCTCATCGCCTCGCTGAGTTTCCCGGAACGCAAGGACACGCACCATTTCGTCCGTCGTCACGGAACGCACTACCGAGGCACCGCGCTTTACCTCCAGTCCAACCCGGTAGCCTGCACGATACCGGTCTCCCTCCCGCGCGAATCGAAGCGAGCGGTTCGGGATCGAGACGGTGAGCATCATGACGGTCGAATCGAGTGTTCGACCCGAGAAGAAGGCGAGACTCCCGACAAACGGCGTCTCCCCTGCCTCTGCGAGGAGTCCAAGCCGCCGGTAGAGCCCCACGACATCGGGCTGAATGGGACCACGCCTCGCCGTTCCGCCCAAGGCAGCACCACCTCCACCCCCCACCGAACCTCCGGCAGCCTGAGGCCCCGGCGCGTTGCCTGGCGGGTTTCCCGTGTTCCGAGGCCCGCAGGCGCCCGCCGCGAGGAGCATCGCGCCGGCTACGCCGCGTGCACGCCATGGTAATACCCACTCGATCATAGATAACTCCAGAGCAGTGACTGGCTTGCGTCCTCCAATACTACCCTCCGCCGTTCACGTTCCCTACTTCCTTGCTGCCCTCCCATGCGACCATTAGGTTCGGCCCCGTGTCCGAAAACTTCGAAGGCCGTTCAATCGCCGGCTATGCACTGAGTCAGCTCGTGGGCGAGGGAGGCACCGCTGTTGTCTATCGCGCGGAGCACCCGACGCACGGCACCGTGGCATTCAAGCTGTTACGTCCCAAGCTCCGGCAGGAAAAAACCGCGGTTGCTCGGTTTACGCGGGAAGCGGAGTTTGGCAAGCGGGTCGTGCATCCCAATGTCATCCGAACCATTGAAATCGGCATCGCGGACGGGTTGCACTACCTGGTGATGGAATGGGCGAGCGGTGAGCTGCTTGAGAAGTTCGCGAAACGAAAGGCACCTCTTCCTCCATCCGAGGTCGCTCACATCCTCGATCAGATGGGTGCTGCGGTGAAGGCCGCCCATGATGCGGGCATCATTCATCGTGACCTCAAGCCCGATAACGCCATGTACGACCCGCAGTCGGGCGTGGTGAAGCTCCTGGACTTCGGCATTGCAGCAGCGACCGACACCCGGCAGGACGAGCGGCTGACGCGGGCAGGATACTTTGTAGGCACGCTCATGTATGTGGCTCCAGAGGCCCTTTCGGGGGAGTTGGTGACACCCGCTGCGGACCAGTACTCCCTGGCCACCATTGCGTACTTGCTGCTGACAGGCATGCTCCCCTATCTCGCGAAATCACCCCGCGAGATGTTTACTCAGCTCCTCTCACAGCCTCCGGTACCTCTCAACAAGGCACGCGCCAACCTCGAATTCGCGCCCGCTGTGGAGGCGACGGTCATGCGCGGCCTCGCACGCCAGCCGTCCGATCGTTACCGGGACGTTGCAGCGTTTGCCTCCGCACTCCGCGAGTCCCTCTTGGCACCTGCGACCAGTGGTGAGGAGGCTGCCGACGCGTCGGACGGAGGACTCTTATCCAAGGTGAGAGGCCTGTTCCGTCGGTGAGTAAGGTCGAGAATCGCAGCCTCCTGGTCACCATGCTGGCACAGCGTAGCACCAAGCGAGGGGACTTTCTCCTGTCGTCAGGTCAGCGCTCAAATCTCTACGTCGACGCTCGGCTGACAACGATGAGTCCGGATGGGCTGCAGCTCATTGGACAGCTCGGGCTCGCCGCCGTGCAGGAGCACTTTTATGCCGCCACAGCCATCGGTGGACTCACGCTTGGGGCGGATCCTGTCTCGTACGCCATTGCCTTGACCAGCGCAGCCACGGGCAATCCCCTGCGAGCTTTTACCGTGCGGAAAGAGGCGAAGGCCCATGGTGCCGGGCGCCAGATCGAGGGTCCTGTGAATCCTGGCGATCAGGTCGTCGTCATCGAGGACGTTATCACCACCGGAGGCTCAGCGTTACGCGCCATCCAGGTGCTGAATGCCAATGGCTTGCACGCCCTTGGTGTCTTGGCTGTGGTAGATCGCGAAGAGGGTGGCCGAAACGCTATCGAGGCTCTGGGGATCCCTGTGGTTGCCTTGGCGACGGCGTCAGAGCTCCTGCGTCTACTTCCAACGCCGTAAGTCCCCGACCCGTGGTGGTCGAAAGGGAAGACGTTCGCCACGCGCCTCGACCTGTTGCCATTGGGTCAAACGTGAGCCACTGCTGGCGGTAGCGGGCAATAAGATCGTCCCGGAATCGCTGAAGCATGCCGCGGCCATCGTAGTGGTCTCGAAACTGCCGGCCTGTCAGTCCAAGCGTCGTGCGAATATGCCGGCCGAAGCTCTGTGACGAGGAGTAGTCAAGACGAATGGCTACGGTCGACATGGATAGCCCGGGGTTCTCGAAGAGCCGAGCTGCAAAGATCAGACGAGCATACGCAAGAATCCGCTTCGGTGGCGGAAGCTGTGCCCGAAAGAAGCGGCTCATCAGTGTGCTTGGTAGTACCTGAAGTCCACTCGCCAACTCACGAATTGTTCCCGTTCTTGGGGCTACGGCAAAAAGGACTTCGAAGAAACGACGAGCACCGGCGGGTGCTGATATCAGATCAGCCGCGACATGCGCAACGGCGAGCTGGCGAAGCTCACTTGAGTGTTCACTCAGCAACAGGTTTCGCAGCTCCCGCCAGCCAGATGGTTCCCGCACATCGATTAAGGTACGTATTCCGCACTGCCCAAGCGTGAGAACGGCACGAGCTGTTCCACGATCCAGCTGCGAAATCAGAGCAACCGTAGGTACCTGGGGAAACTCGCGAACAACCCGGGCAACCCGGGTCATGTCTTCGGTGTATTGACAGAACGCCGTCGATACTACGACAGCACGTGCTCGGAGCTGGCGCAAATCGCGCAAGACATCTTCCACACATTCCCTGTGTGTGACCTGGAAGAGACCTGTGCCAGCAGCATCGAGGCGCAGTTGCTCATCACGGGTAAGCATGGTCGAGATGGGCGGAGCCGAGAGTCGCATGTTCCCCTGTGTCTTCTGTTGGGCCTGACACAGGATTTCGACTGATGTCACAGGAACGTCACAGATCCGACCAGCAAGACTCCCACTCGGTCACTCCACCGTTCACTGCAGGCCCATCTACCGTCCCACGAGTATATTGCCATATCAGGTAGGCACTGGCCGGATGGTCGCGAGCATGAGCAGCATTGTCATACTCGAGGAAAGTCCGGGCTCCATTGGGCAGGCTGCCAGGTAACGCCTGGACACGTTGCGCTCCGTCAGGCAGCGTGATGGAAAGTGCAACAGAAAGCAAACCGCCAGTTCCTGAGGACGTATCTGGGACTGGCAAGGGTGAAATGGTGGGGTAAGAGCCCACCGCATTACCGGTAACGGTGATGGCATGGCAAACCCCAGCTGGAGCAAGGCCAAGTATGCGGCGAGAGCGCCCAACTCGACACAGACGCCGCGGGTAGGCTGCTGGAGAGCATGAGTGATCATGCTCCGAGAGGAATGACCATCCAGCGTCTGCAATTCAGAGCGCTGACAGAACCCGGCTTACAGGCCAGTGCTTTCCTGATGCTTCTGTACAGTGGTGTAGCCTCGAACCCTGCGTCGTGGCGGCTTCTTGGAGCGCTGTTGACGGTGTTGTACGCATGTCAACCTGTACGGCATCGCCTACCGGAGCCGATAGCTTCACCAGCACCGGTCCTATCTGCCGATAGCCTGTCCATTTCCGCATCAAGCCCTGTACTACAACCACCAACCTGGCAAGCAACAACGTATCAGGTAGCACTCATGGTAGTCAGCTCAGACGCTGTCATGAAAGACAGTACACAAGACACCTTGCTGGTCCAGTTCCTGCCCGAACTTCTGAGTGCGAGCGATATACAGCTTTCGGTGATCTCCAAGCTGGACACCATAAGGGCGTCCACGGATACGCTACGGCGATTCGTCCTCCGGACGGACGGAGCACTCTTGCGTTCTGTTACTAATGAATGCAGCTCCTCCAAACTATCAGCGCTCCTGGTACGGCTGTTGTCCCCTCGTTATGCAATAAGCTGGCCGCAACAGGAGTCTCTGCGCTACACGACGTGCAACCAGGGAACTCTCTCTTCAGTCAACCTCTCCTTTACATGGCAAGCGCCTCGTTACCTGGCTTCCTCACACGTGTGGGAACAGACGATGGTGATTGCCGGAACCCTGGTTGCAGACTCCACTCGTACTTTGCCTGTCCGCCTACAGGGCTCACTACTTGGCCACGCCACTATCCAGCTCGAGCCTGAGACAGTTCAGCCGTTATCAGGGATGTCATTTGTTGAGCTGCGTCTGATCGCGACAAGTACACTGCGAGAGCAAGTCGTGACACAGACGACGACATTGCGTTTTAACCGAGTTCAGTAGTCAGTCCACCAGACGCAAGGGCATCACCAAACACATGTAGTTCGCTGAGTCCTGCCAGCCCTCTGGCTCCATCGTTGCTGCACGTTCAGCATGCTTGAACGTCAGCCTGACCTCCTCGGTTGGCATGTAGCGCAGAATCTCCAGCAAATAGACGCCATTGAAGCCGATATCAAGTGGATCACCATTGTACTTGATAGGGATCTCGTCCTGACCTTCACCAAGGTCTGGTGTCTGTACCGAGAATTTCAGCAATGCGGCGTTAAATGAGAGTTTGACACGATGTGTCTGATCTGAAGCAACGATCGACATACGCTTGAGCGCGCTTACCAGCTCACTCTTACCAACAATCGCCGCGCGATCATTGTCTCGAGGAATGACCGCATCATACGGCGGGTATGGGCCCTCAATCAAACGCGTGAAGACCGAGATGAAGGGGCTCCGAAAGCCTATATGATTCTCTGCTCTGCCAACTTCGAGCTCCTCATCGGCAGGAAATAGTTTGCGGACCTGGTCAAGAGCCTTGGGTGGAATAATGAACTCCGCCTTTCCACTGCCCTTGAACGGAAGTTCCATTTTCGCCAGACGATGTCCGTTGGTAGCAACCATACGCAGAATGTCTTCACGAACCTCCCAGAGCACTCCGTTTAGAATCGGTCGGCTCTCTTCAACGGAGACAGCAAATGCTGTATGTGATATCAGCTTCTGAAGTTCAGCACTTCGAAGCCTCCAGGCATTCTTGAAATCCACCGTCGGAAACGCCGGAAACTCATCTCGAGGCAACCCGAACAGACGAAACTTTGTCTTCCCGCATTCAAGCGTCATCCGTTGTTCACCGGATGTAGCAAGCTTCACAGGACTTGGTGGTAGTTCCCGCACAATGTCGCTGAGCTTCCGAGCAGGAACCGTTATACCGCCGGACACTTCTACCTCTGCTGCAACTTCCATTGAGACACTGATATCCAGATCTGTCCCGGATATACGTAATCCTCGTTCCGTTGTCTCCAGCAGGAGATTGCCCAGGACTGGAAGGGTAGTCTTTGTAGGTACCGCAGCTGACACCGCAACCAGAGCCTCCTGAAGCTTCTCACGACTGATTGTCAGACGCATGTGGGTTCCGAAGACAAGGGAGAAAGGGAAGAACAGCTGATGAACACGAGAGAACACGAACCTCACGCCGGTTCAGGTGACTGAACCTGGGAAGGAAGAGATACGGGCACAGGAGAGCTCTCTCCTGTATTCATAGGGATAGAGAGAGATTCAGAAGTGACAGTAGATGAGGTGGATATGTGAAGAAAGCACCTAAACTGTAGGGAGGACGAGGTTTGGGTGCGTATGGTTCATGTGGTCAATGCTCGTTTTGCCAGTTCGACACGTTGAAGGAACATGGTGTCAGTAAGAAGTTGTTCAGATGCTCGAGCGAGACTGTGGATTACGGTTGAATGATCTCGATTACCAAAAGCTGTGCCAATGTCGATCAAGTGCATTCCCAGAAGCTCTCTGCAGAGATACATGGCAGCTTGGCGTGGTATGGTTAGTGACTTCGTGCGGGCTTTTGACTTGAGCGCATCAACCGTCACACCCCACTGAGTGGCGATGGTCTCCTGGATGCGTAGTGCAGTAATGGGAGTAAGCTCCTCGAGCGTGTTGCTGCTGGTACTTCGTCGCAGCTTATCGCGGAGCGCTTCTTGAGCCAGTGCAACGGTGATCTCTCGACGCTTGAGAGATCCATAGGCCAGGAGTCGGATGACTGCACTCTCAAGCTCGCGAACATTTGATCGGATATGTTCAGCCAGGAATCGGATCACATCATCAGCAATGGTGCGTTGTAGTTGATCCAGTTCGGCCTTCTTGCGCAGAATAGCGATGCGAAGTTCAAGATCGGGTAGAGCAATGTCTGAAACCATACCCCACTGGAATCGGGAGACAAGGCGAGCCTCTACTCCTCCCAGGTCACCAGGTGGGCGATCGCTTGTGAGAATGATCTGCCGCCCCGCTTCATAGATGGCGTTGAAGGTGTGGAAGAACTCCTCCTGTGTTGCTTCCTTTCCTTTGAGGATGTGTACGTCATCAACGAGTAGCAGATCTGTCTCCCGGAACTTTCTCCGGAAGTCCGACATTGTGTTGGACTTGATCGCTGTGATGTATTCGTTGGTGAACTGCTCGGTGGACAAGTAGACGATACGCTGTGTTGCGTCATGTGTATTGATTGCATGAGCTACAGCTTGCATCAGGTGTGTCTTCCCCACTCCCGTTGCCCCATAGATGAACAACGGATTGAACATGCGGCCCGGAGCATTGGCGACCGCTTGAGCTGCAGCCGCAGCCACTTCGTTGCTTGTGCCGATGACAAACTGGTCGAACGTATACCGACTGCTGAGTACAGGCTTCGCGATCGCGACCGGAGTCGAGGAGGAGCGAGACGGCGAGAACAAATCAATTTGTCCGGTTCGCTGCTGGCGTTCCTCATCCGCGCGAAACATGACTTCACATGGCTCACCAAGCGCGACAGGGGCCAGAGCTGTGAGCAGCGCCGCATGCTTCTTTTCGTTCCAGTCCACGGCAAACTGGTCGGCCACTCTTACCACTAATCGCCCGGCCTTAAACTCATGTGGTACAGCAGGTTCTAGCCATGTTCGGAACGTCTGTTCCGACACCCGGTCCCGCGCGACGCGCAGCAAACGGTCCCACGCTTCGGTTGGAGTGAGGCTCATCAGGGGTGTGGAAAAGTTCGCGGGCCTACCTTAGGCCCTCCCTGTGGAAAAGTCAATCTCTCGCGATTGCGAGCAAGGCTAAGCCGTTGACAGTCAATGGGTAACGACCTATCCTTCGCCCTCTTGTAGTCTGACGAAGCCGCAGTTTGGAGAAGCGTTGAAATGGGCAAGCCGACATACCGTCCGCGTAACAAGCGACGCATTCGCAAGCACGGATTCCGCGCGCGGATGGAGACCCGATGGGGGCGAGAGGTACTCAGCCGTCGCCGCAAGAAGGGCCGCAAGCGGCTCACGGTGAAGCTGCCGTCAAAGTACGCCGCCGCGTGATCCTTGAAGTATCCCGGTGCGGCGAGGGTCACTCGACGCCAGGATATTGAGCACATCCGGAAAGCGGGAAGGACTCTGCGGACCAGCGCGCTGGTCGTTCGCTGGAGTCCTTCCCGCTTTTCGAAAATGCGGGTCGGTGTTGTCGTCCCGCGATTTGGGGAAAGTGCGGTGGATCGGAATCGTCTGAAGCGCCGGCTTCGAGAGCATGTTCGGAGCAGGCTTCTGCCGCTGGGTATCACTCTTGACATCGTGCTTTGGGCGCAGCCCTCCGCCTATCGCCTGACCTTTGACGCCCTGGGCGCGGCACTTCAGCGGGTGATAGACCGTATGGATCTGGTATCCACAACTCGTGAGTGATGCGTGTTCTCCTGACCAGCATCGTGCGGGGCTACCAGCTGTTCCTCGGTCCACTCCTCCCCGCAGCATGCAGGTACTATCCCTCGTGTTCGCAGTATGCGCTTGAAGCACTCGAGCGCCACGGAGCGTGGCGAGGGAGTCTGCTTGCGATCAAGCGTATTGGCAGGTGTCATCCGTTTCATCCGGGTGGATTCGACCCGGTTCCCTGACTTTTGCTTGCCGCAATGGAACGACGTACCGTAGTCGCGCTGCTTCTCGTGCTCGGGGTAATTCTCGTGACCCCGAAGCTGTTTCCATCAACCCGACCACGCGCGGCAGCACCTGTCTCTGCTGCGACCCCGAACCTGGAGAGCAACACTCCTGCGGGACAGGGCAGTGCAGGTGCCACTGCTCCAACCACTGCACCGGTAAACCCAAACCCGGCCATCTCCATTCCTCGGACTGACTCGGTTCTCCTCTCCGGGAGCCCGGCAGCAAACGCTGAGGATGTCGTGGTTGACGGTCCGCTGTCGAATCTCGAGTTCAGTACAGCTGGGGGGTCATTGCAGTTGGTCGAATTGAAAGGCTATGCAGCTCTCGACAAGAGCAATCGACATGTGAGTCTTTCAGCTGGGCGAACCCCAATACTTTCTTTCCGGGTCGTGGCCGATGGGGACACTGTTGCCCTGGCCAACCACGTGCTGGCAGTTGCGCGAACACGGAAGGCATCCGGTCAGGACGTGGTCTCGTTCTCCGGCCAGGCAGGCCCGCACGCCGTTCGTATCAGCTACGAGATCATTCCAGATAGTTTCCTGCTGCGGGTGACCGGTGGTGTCAACGGACCGGAATCAAAGGGTGCATTCGTCCTGGTGGAAATGCCGGAGACCCTGGATTCGTTCGAGGCGGACACCAACGCCGATCACGGAAGCCTGGCCTATGCGATCAAGGCAGGAGATCGTGGCGCGGAGGGCGTCACCTTTCGATCCCTTGATCCGGGGGAACGCAAGATCATCCCCGGGCCCATCACCTGGGCGGCAGCCAAGAACAAGTACTTCATCGTGGGTCTGCTGCCTGATTCAGGGAATCAGCAATTTGTCGAAGCGCAAGTCACTGGTGGTGCACGTACGTCGCGAACACCAACGCGAGCGCACGGCACGCTCGTAGCACGTCCCACGGCTGAGGGGAGCTTTGCCTTTGACCTGTACGCGGGGCCACAGCAGTACCAACGCCTGGCCGCGCTGGGGCGCGACTTCGAGAACTCGAACCCGTACGGTGGTTGGCTACAGGGCGTCGTACAGCCGTTCGCGACCATCGTGATGAAGATCCTGCTGTGGATGAAAGCTACGCTCGGGTGGTCGTACGGCGCGCTGCTCGTGCTCTTTGGGGTCGCGGTGCGACTGCTGATGTGGCCGCTGAACCAGGGCGCCATGCGCACGACCATGAAGATGCAGCGCATTCAGCCCGAGCTGAATGCCATCCAGACGAAGTACAAGAGCGACCCGCAGAAGCTGCAGTCAGAGATGATGCGCGTGTACAAGGATCATAACATGAGCCCGTTCAGCGCATTTGCCGGGTGCCTGCCGATCCTGCTCCCGATGCCGATTCTGTTCGCGCTGTTCTTCGTGTTCCAGAACACGATCGAGTTTCGGGGCGTGCCCTTCCTGTGGCTGACGGATATCTCGCTCAAGGATCCGTACTACATCGTTCCGCTGCTCATGGGCGTGTCGATGTTTGTCCTGTCGTGGATCGGACTACGCAATTCGCCACCGAACCCGCAGGCCAAGATGATGGCGTACGTGATGCCGGTGATGATGACTGTTCTGTTCGCGAATTTTGCGTCCGGGCTCAACCTGTACTATGCGGTGCAGAACGTCGCGGCTCTGCCACAGCAGTGGTTGATTGCGAACGAACGCTCAAAAGCAGCCAGGAAATAGCCTCGCAACTCCGGTGAACCTGTTGACGCTGTCCCTGGGCGCAACCCACGGCAGCCCCTGAATCCCAGGGGCTGAACGCACTGCCGTGCCCATGCAACTCCGCTCGGATACGATCGTTGCACCGGGCACTGTGCCGGGTCGAAGCGCTATTGCCGTGCTGCGCCTGAGCGGGGCCGATGCCCATGTCCTCGGTCGGCGAGTGTGTGCGCGGTGGCCTGTCGAGGCGCGGAGCGCCGTGCGCACGCTCGTGATGGACCCGGAAACCGAGCGACCGATCGACGACGCCATCGTGACGCGTTTCGACGCCCCACGCTCGTATACCGGGGAGCCGATCGTCGAGTTCTCGTGTCACGGCGGCCTCAGCGTCGTGCGTGACCTCATGGCCGTGATGGTTCACCTCGGTGCACGACCGGCGGATCCCGGGGAGTTTACCCAACGCGCTGTCCTCAACGGCAAGATGGATCTGCTCCAGGCCGAGGCGATCGCCGACCTCGTGGATGCGACAACGACCACCCATCGGCAGATCGCACTTGCGCAACTTCACGGGGGCCTGTCGGCCCTTGTCCAGGAGTTGCGAGAAGCGATGCTGGATATTGAGGCCCTGCTGGCCTACGACGTGGACTTTCCAGAGGAAGATGACGGGCCCGTGGCGCGGGTCCGAATCGCCGATGCCGCGCGACATGCCGCGGACCGCATCACCGCGCTGGTGGCCACCGTGCCGCTTGGCGAAGTCGCCCGGGATGGTGCGCTCGTCGTCCTTGCCGGTGAGCCGAATACCGGCAAATCGTCGTTGTTCAACGCGCTGCTCGGAACGGAGCGCGCGATTGTCACCGAGATCGCCGGGACCACGCGTGATGCGATCGAAGCGCGCGTGGATCGACCGGCGTGGCCGATCCGGCTAGTCGACACGGCGGGGCTACGCGAAACAGAGGACCAGCTCGAGCGGCTTGGCATCGAGGTGAGCGAGCGACATATCGCCAACGCACACCTGGTACTGGTCTGTGGTGAGACGGCGGAAGAGCTTGATCGCGCCCTGGCGCATGTGCGAGCGCGCACGTCGGCGCCAGCGATTCGTGTCGCAACCAAAGCTGATCGACACGACACGAAGCCGCTCGACGGCGCAGACGTTCACGTGTCGGCAACCACGTGTACGGGACTGGACCGTCTGCTCCTGCTGATGGACCAGCAGCTCGGTAACACGCTGGGCTCCGTCCCGATTGATGGTGTGCTGGTCACGCGAGCACGACAGCAAGCCGGCCTCGAGGCCGCACGCCGAGAGCTTGCCGAGTTCGTGCAGGTCTGGGAGGCAGCGGATCTACCGGCAACCATCGCGGCGGTTCACATTCGGACTGCCGTGACCTGCCTGGATGCGTTGATCGGGAGCGTGGACATCGAGGACGTCCTCGAGCGGGTCTTTCGGACCTTTTGCGTGGGGAAATAGCGGATCAGGCCGTCGCGGCAGAAGCTGGCGGCACACCCACGATCTCTTCCGCGCTGGCGCGGAGCGCCCAGGGGAGCCCGTGATGCTCGATGGCGCTCTCCACCATGCGTGTTCCGATGAAGTAGCCGGAACGCTCGGGAATAACCATCCGGTCCAGGGATCTGGTCTCTTCGCTGGTGCCACCCAGCAGGTACCGGATTCGCAGGCCCAATGCGCGGTTGTCGAGGTCAGCTTGCACCGCGCGGGAAATCCCGGGTTCGAGCTCCCGGACACGCGCGTACTGTCGACGCCCGTACCCGTAGTACTCCCACGCGGCGTGACCTGGGCTCACCTCGCGCGATACGGTCACGGCCAGTCCTTCGTTGATCAGCAGTTCCCGCAAGGACGCGCGACGCCCCGTCTCCCAATACGAGTAGTAACCCTCTGCCTCCGAGACGAGCTCCCGGATCTCGCTCCGGCTCGAGGGTGACGTGTACCGAATGACGTGCGCGATTTCGTGGGCGAGCCAGAGCGGAATCAGCTCCGGGTCGAGGCCAAGGCCCTGAGTCTCGGGATTGGCCACGCCGGTGAAGTGTTCGAGCGAGACAAATGCAGTTCCGCGACCCGCGACGACGAGCTCGCCAGCGTTGGCGCCACCAACACCAACCATGAGAACCACATCGAGGTCAGTGTCGGCACCTAACAACTCCGCACATCGCGCCTCCGTCTGCTGGGCCAGCTGCACCACGTCCGTGCGCTCGAGCATGGCTCGGAGGTCGGTACGATCCGCATACACGGTCATGCGGACCACATCCAGGAAATGCTCGCTTTCCGGATCGAAGACGTAGTTGTTCCAGTAGGCCGACAACCGGGCCCGGTGCGCTTCGAAGTACTGCTGATACGCGGCGACTCGATCGGAACTGTTCAGGACCGCAAAGAAGTCCGGAATCAGGTTGATGAGCATCAGCGATCGGGCGCGGGTGACGACGCGGCGTGTCGGAACGCGGCGGAATGTAAGGGTCCACGTGAATGCGAACAAGACAGGCTTTCGCTGTCACGCCGCGGGCGATGAAAAGCGAGCAAGTCGAAGTCAGCGCGTACCGAAGAGGCGATCGCCCGCGTCGCCAAGGCCGGGCAGGATGTACCCGTGCGTGTTGAGCTCGCGGTCGAGTGCGGCGCAGAAAATGGGGATCTCCGGATGCGCGGCATGCAGGCGACGTACGCCTTCAGGCGCCGCGACGAGGCAGAGCAGGCGAATGCGCGTCGCGCCCACGCGTTTGAGCGACGTGATCGCCGAGACCGCACTTCCACCTGTGGCGAGCATGGGATCGAGAAGAAAAAAATCGCGCTCGGCCGCATCGGCGGGAACCTTGAAATAGTAGTCGACGGGTTCGAGCGTGTCGTGATCGCGATACAAACCCACGTGGCCGACGCGTGCCGAGGGCACGAGTCGCAGGATACCCTCGACCATTCCGAGCCCTGCGCGCAGGATCGGCACGAGCGTGAGCTTCTTGCCACTGACCTGCCATCCCAGGGCCTGCTCGAGTGGCGTCTGTACCTCTACGCGTTCGAGCGTGAGGTCGGCAGTGGCCTCATAGGCCATGAGCATTGCGATCTCGTCGACGAGTTCCTTGAAGATCTTCTTGGGTGTCCGACGGTCGCGCAGCATGGTGAGCTTGTGCTTCACCAGCGGATGCTTGACGACGGTAAGGTTCGCGCTCGTGAGGGTGGTGTCCATGACGGCCAAGGTACTATCTTCGCCCGCGTCAGCAACCCGAGGCGAGGAGTCGCGCAATGGAGATCACGTTCGCCGGAGCGGCGCGCGAGGTTACCGGATCATGCCACCTCGTGCACGTCGGCGGGCGCACGGTGATGCTCGACTGTGGATTGTTCCAGGGGCGCCGTGCGGAGTCAGACGCGAAGAATCGCGCGATGCCGATCGACCCGGCGGAGGTGGACGTGGTGGTGCTCTCGCACGCGCACATCGATCACGCCGGTCGGCTCCCGATGCTCGTGGGGCGCGGGTACGGACGTGACATCTGGTGCACGCCGGCGACTCGCGACCTGAGTGCGTACATGCTGGCCGATGCTGCCCACATCCAGGAAAAGGATGCGGAGTTTCTGACGCGGCGCCACCGAGAACATGTGGCGCCCCTCTACTCGGTGCGCGACGCGTCCCGCGTGCTCGCGCAGATGATCGGACTGCCGATCAATCGCCCAAAGGAAATCCTGCCGGGGATCCGCCTCACGTTCATCGAGGCCGGCCACATCCTCGGGAGTGCGTCCGTGGTTCTCGAGTGCGAAGACCAGGGGCAGACCACGCGGTTGGTCTTCTCCGGAGATGTGGGTCGCAAGGGGCTTCCGATCATCAGGGATCCCGTGGTGCCTCCGGGTGGCGCGGACGTGGTCATCATGGAGAGCACGTACGGGAACCGTGACCATCCGGCCGTGAGCGATGCGAAAAACCGACTGGCGACCGTGGTCTCGGAGACGGCGGCGCGTGGCGGCAAGATCCTGATTCCGTCCTTCGCGGTGGGGCGCACACAGGAGATCGTCTACGAGCTGCACGAGCTCGCACGCGCGGGCCGGATTCCGCAGGTGCCGATCTTCATCGACAGCCCGCTTGCGATCAATGCGACGGCGGTGTTCGAGCTACACCCCGATACGTTCGACCGCGGCGAGCGTCTGGTGCGGTCGGTCGATCAGCTCTTTCGGTTCGACCTCGTGCGGTACACGCGGGACGCGAGCGAATCCAAGGCGCTCAACAGCATGCGCGGGCCCATGATCATCATCGCGGCCTCGGGCATGGCGGAGTCCGGACGCATCGTGCATCACCTGGCGAACGGTGCCTCCGATCCACGCAACACCGTCCTCATCGTGGGGTTCCAGGCGGAGCACACGCTCGGTCGCCGGATCGTTGAACGCCAGGCCGTCATCAAGGTATTTGGAGACGAGATTCCGCTGCGCGCCGCGGTCGAGGTAATCAACGGGTATAGCGCGCACGGCGATCGCACGGATCTTCGCGAATGGATGCACAGCCTGCGTGATGGCGGTCGTCAGGCGCCACGCCGCGTCTTTCTCGTCCATGGTGAGCAGGCGGCCCAGGAAACCCTGGGTGGTGTCCTCAGCGGGGATGGGTTTCCCGTGTCGATCCCGTCTCGCGGCCAGCGCGTCGTCGTCTGAGGCGCGTGGCCACGGTGGACCACGTCCTCCAGGCAACGCCGTCGCCGTCGGATGGCCGGGCGCGGATTCTTGCCGGAGCGCTCGCCAGCCTGCGCGTCGACGGGCTCACCGGATTCTCGCTCCAGCGTGCGAGCATTCAGGCAGGTGTGAGCAAAGCGCTCGTCATCTATCATTTTCACACGAAAGCCGCGCTGCTTGCTGCGATGGTCGAGTGGCTCACACATCGGGTGCTCGCGCGCGAGCGAGGCATGATGGACCGGGACTCGACGACGCATGTCCTCGATGACCTGTGGCAGTATCTCGATGCCGAACACGAGCAGGGCGAATACGCGATCCTGCTTGTGCTCGCTGACGCCGGGCTCCCCGGACTTCGCGACGCGGCCGCGCGATCCCTCGAGCAGCGCCGTTCACACGCGCAGCGGAGCGTGGAAGGGATCTTTCAACGGCTGCAGCTGATCCCGCGACTGCCGCTGGCGCACCTCACCGAAGTCGAGCAAGCGTTTCGAGAGGGCCTATTGCTGCGCATGGCGCAGGGGGCGATCGCGACCCCCCGGGCGGCGTTCGACATGTTCTGGTTGGCGGTCCTGAGCCAGAGTGCGTGACATCCGTGTGGCCCGCTGCGGGGGCCCCGCAGCGTCGATATAGTTCGCGGTGTGACGAAGATGCCGCGCGTCCTGTTCAAGGTATTGGTCGTGGTGCTGGTCGGCTGGTCCCTGTCGGTCGTTGCGGTGATCCTCTGGGGCAGGCGCGATGCTGTGGACCCGGCCGACGTGATCGTCGTGCTGGGCGCTGCGCAGTATGCAGGCCGGCCGTCGCCGGTCCTGCGATCGCGCCTGGATCACGCCTTCGACCTCTGGAAGGCACGAATGGCCCCCGCGGTGATTCTCACCGGCGGCCAAGGGGAGGGCGACACGACCAGTGAAGCCGAAGTGGGGCGCGCCTACCTTCGCAAACGCGGCATCCCGGCGGCCTCGATGCTGCTGGAAACCAAGGGTCGGAACACCGACGAATCGCTCGATGCCGTCGTGGAGTTGATGCGGGGCGCCAGGCTGGAGCATGCGATCCTCGTCAGCGACCCGTTTCACATGCTGCGGCTCCAGCTGCTGTCGTGGCAGCGCGGGCTCCGCGTCTCGGCGTCCCCCACGCGAACGAGTCCCATCTCGGCCAACCGGGCGGAAACGCTGGCCTACGTGCTGAGTGAGTCCGTCAAGGTTCCGGCTTCGCTGCTGATGGGGTGGCACGCATGGGGCCGTTAGCCATCCGTGGCGGGATTCTCGCGGTGTTCCTGGTGATGGCTGGATCGGCCCGGGCGCAGGATCCCCGTGCCCCTACGGTCCTCCTGCAGCCAGGCATGATGACGGCCGACTTCGTTTCTGCCCCCAGTGGAGAGCCGGCGACCACCGGCTTCAACTTGCGTTTCAGCGGCGTAGTGCCAACGCGATGGCCGTGGCTCACGCTGATGGTGGGCGGGAGCGTGACGCCGTACGGGTCCAGCGGCGCCTCGAGGCGCAACACCAACACACCGGTCCTGTTTGTCGGGAACGTGTTTCCCGTGCTTGGCGCGGGGCGAACGGCCGGATGGCTGAGCCTCGACGCCCCGCTTCTCCTGACCTACACGTTTGGTGGCGGTGGGCAACACAATCCTCGCGTGTATGGCCGCGACGTGGCGCTCGGGACGAGCGTCACCGTACACGTGGGCCGTCGCCTGCTCTCCGGTTTCGATGGTCCGCTCGCGCGGTTGCGCCTGTACGGCATGCTGGAGCAGACCCTCACGCCGAACACCACCTTCGAGGGGACGCGCGACCGCTTCAATCCAGTGGCGTATTATGGAGTGACCCTGCCCTTCGGCACCGGGCGCGCCTCGCCCTGACCCGACCTCCTCGTGCAGCTTCCGATTCACACACACGTCCTCGCCAACGGACTCCGCTTGGTCATCTCCCCGGACCGGACGGCTCCAATCGTGGCCGTCAACGTCTGGTACCACGTGGGCAGCGCAAACGAGCGACCAGGACGCACGGGGTTTGCGCACCTGTTTGAGCACATGCTGTTCCAGGGATCGGAGCATGTGGCGGCCAACGAACATTTCGAACTGGTCCAGCGTGCCGGGGGCACTGTGAACGGGTCGACGTGGATCGAACGCACCAACTACTACGAGACCGTTCCGTCCCACCAACTCGCGCTGGCGCTCTGGCTGGAGGCGGATCGCATGGGGCGGCTGCTCCCGGCAATGACGCAGGAGAAGCTGGACACGCAGCGCGACGTGGTGAAGAACGAGCGCCGTTGGTCGGTGGACAACCAGCCATACGGTACCTGGTGGGAGCGGCTTCCGGCGCTGGCCTTTCCGCCTGAACATCCGTTTCACCACAGCCTGATCGGGTCGATGGAAGACCTGGACGCCGCGTTGCTCGACGACGTGAAGGAGTTCTTCGCCACGTGGTACACGCCGGACAATGCGGTGCTGACCATCGTGGGTGACGTGGACGTCGCCGACGCCGTGTCGCTGGCCTCGTCCACGTTTGGCGGCATTCCACGAGGACCGGGTCGCCCGGCAACTCCATCGACCGACATCGCCCCACGCGTCGGCTCATGGATCCGCGACGTGGTCGAAGACGACGTCATGGTGCCACGCGTCTACCTGGCCTTTCGCACGCCACCGTTCGGGACGCCGCTCCACGCGGCGGCGGCCATCACGACCGCGGTCCTTGGCAGCGGGAAGGGGAGCCGGCTCCACCAGCGCCTGGTGCGTGAACAGCAGCTCGCCACGTCGGCGGTGGCGTACACGTTTGACCTCGCACGAGGGAGCGACCTGCTGATTCTCGAGGTGACTGCGCGAGCTGGTGTTGACGCCGCGACGCTGGAGTCGGCGGTGGCCGGCGAAGTGGACGCGCTGGCGCGCGAAGGGTGTACCGCCAGCGACATCGAGCGTGCCGTGGCGCTGACGACGACGGAGTTCGTGACGTCCATGCAGTCGGCGCAGGCACGTGCCGACCGACTGTCGCAGTACGCGACCTACCTGGGCGACCCGGCCCTGCTGAACAGTCAGGTGGCGCGCCTTGACGCAGTAGATGCTGACGCGGTGACGCAATTCGCCCGCGCATGGCTGGGCACAGACAATCGCGTGTCGCTGGTGTTCGTGCCGCGGGCCGGCACGGAGGCGGTGGCATGAGCAAGCGTCCGGGGCCCGGGGTGCCACGCCCCTACAGCTTTCCTGCCTCCATCGAGCATTCGCTCGCGAACGGTCTTCGGGTGGCGATCGTTCCGATGTCCCGGCTGCCTGCGGCCACAGTGCTGTACACGGCCGATGCCGGCGCAGAACGCGATGACGCGGCCACGGCCGGTGCGGCGTCTCTGGCGGCGCAGGCCCTGGGCGAGGGCACCGACACACGCTCGGCGGCGGAGGTCGCGGCGACGTTCGAGCGTCTCGGCGGAGAACTCGTGGCCGACGCCGGATGGACGCACGCCGAAGCCGGAACGACGGTGCTGAGCGCGCGCCTTCCGGCGACCATGGCGATACTTGCCGAGGTGGTGCAGCAGGCGTCGTTCCCCGAAGCAGGTCTCGAACGGTTGCGCAAGGAACGACTCTCCGACCTGCTGCAGCAACGGGCAGAACCGCGAGGCCTCGCGGACGACCTGTTTGCCAGCGTGTGTTTCGGCGGCACCGATCGCTACGGCATTCCGGCCGCCGGGTCGGAGCAGAGCGTGTCCGCATGCACTGGTGACACACTCCGTGCCTTCCACCGTGCGCGCCACACGCCGCGATCGAGCTTGCTGATCGTGAGCGGCGACGTGATTCCGGATGAAGTCATCCGACTGGCCGAGGCATCATTTGGCGCATGGGAGGATCGTGAGCCGCCGGTCACGACGCCTCGAACGGTGATGATGCGCGCAGGTCGTGGGGTGTACGTCGCACACAAGCCGGACGCGCCTCAGAGCGAGATTCGTGTGGGTCACGCGAGCGTCGAGCGCACGCATCCGGACTTCATGGCGCTCGCCGTGATGAACGCGATTCTGGGCGGCGTGTTCAACTCCCGCATCAACCTGAACCTGCGGGAAGAGCGAGCGTACACCTACGGAGCCTTTTCGTCGTTTGACTGGCGACGTCACGGGAGCGTGTTCGAAGTGTCGACGGCGGTGAAGAGCGACGTCACGGCCGACGCCGTGCGTGAGATCCTGCGCGAGATCGACCGGATGCGCCACGAGCCGGTGCAGCGCGAAGAACTCTCCCTTGCGATCGACTACCTCACCGGGGTCTTCCCGTTGCGCTTCGAGACGACCGCGGCCATCGCCGATGCCATCGCCTTTCGCGAGCACTTCGGGCTCGGTCGGTCCTACTACGACGAGTACCGCACGCGCCTTTCGCGGATCACGATCGCCGAGGTGCAGCGGGTCGCCGAGACCCACCTGCGGCCGGAGCGACTTCAACACGTGATCGTCGGCGACGCACGGCTGGTCAGTGAACCGCTGGCCGCGCTGGACCTGGGCGACGTGGAGCGCCTGGCCTAGGGTACCAGTGCAGGGCCCGCGAACCCGGCGCGAACGGAGAAACTGAGGCAGACATCGACATGGCCACAGGACGCATTGCATCGCGACGGGCGTACAGCGGTCGCATCATCAACCTCGACGTCGATCAGGTGCGCTTCCCCGACGGCAGCGAGGGCGAGCTGGAAATGATCCGGCATCCCGGCGCCTCGGCGGTGGTTCCGTTTCTCTCGGACCCCAGGGGCGAGGACCCGCAGGTAATGCTCATCCGCCAATACCGCTATGCGGCGGAGCAGTTCATGTACGAGATCCCTGCTGGGCGACTGGATGTCGGGGAGTCACCGCAGGCGTGCGCGCGTCGGGAACTGCGGGAGGAGACCGGTTGTGACGCCGAGACGGTGGAGCACCTGACCACCATCTACACGACGCCCGGATTCACTGACGAGCGTATCCACCTGTTCATGGCGATGGACATCACGGTCGGGGCCGCCAGCAGAGAGCACGACGAGTTCATCGAGGTGGAGCGGATGTCGATCACCCAAGCGCTCCGGCTGATTCAGGACGGATCGATCAGCGACGGGAAGACCATCATCGCGCTGCTCTACGCCGCCGGCTTCCGGCTGGGGTGAACCGACTCCTCGGTGTCCACTTTTCGGAATCGGGCACTGACAGATCGTCCTCCCCAAGGGACGCCGAAGGATAGGCCCCAAGGGATACAGACGAGGTGCGTCGGTCTAAGTATCGTGGAGCAAACCATTTACCACTCGGCAGCGTACCAATGTTCCAGAGGCACGGCGCGTGCCTTTGGAAAGTCTGCCGACGTGAAGCGCCGCAGTGCGCACGCAGCTCCGTCGGTGTAAGCGGTCCTTGACTGGAGAGCATCATGTCTGACGTCGCGTATAACCTGGCCCCTGTCTCATCCGGCGCTGTCGTTCGGGAGCAGCTGCGCCGACTGGATGATTCCGGCGTCGTGAGCGCGTTCCTCGAGGGCGAGGAGCGTGCGTTTCAGGAACTCGTGGATCGCTACCAGACGCGTCTCCTGAACTTCATCTATCGGACCATCGGTGATCGTGAGCGCGCGGAAGACCTCGTGCAGGAGGTGTTCATCCGGGTGTATCGGCACCTCCACCGGTTCGACCGGTCCAAGAAGTTTTCGACCTGGATCTACACGATTGCGTCGAACCTGGCGAAGAACGAGCTGCGGAACCGGTCGCGAAACCCGCTTGTGCTCTTCCAGGCGATCCGAAAGACGTGGCAAGACGACGAGCGCCCGCTGCAGTTCGAGGATCCCCAGGGGCGTCCGGACGACCTGTACCGGAAGCGCCATCTCAAGGAGCTGGTGGACGACTCGGTGGGCCGTCTGCCTGAGCACCATCGCCAAGTCTTTGTCCTGCGCGAGCTGGAAGGGAAGTCCTACGAGGAGATCGCCGAGATCACGAAGTGCAACCTGGGCACGGTAAAGTCGCGCCTGAACCGGGCACGCAACGCCTTTGCGTCGATCATCGGCCCTGCGTTGGGCTGACGTCCCGCGGGGTTGAAACAGGCGGCGCGGGTCCCTGCCGGGGCTCGCGCCGCGTTTCGATTCCGGTCCGACCGTTGGCAAGGCGGGAGCTTGAGGGGGTATGGCCGAGGCTGCAACTTGGGAACCGCTCGCTCGTCGGTGGGTAACGAGTGTCGCTGGCTTCCTGGACCTGTCGATGGATTGTCGCGCGTTTCGCAAGAGGCATCTGGCGTTTGTAGATGACACCCTCCCCGGGGTGGACGTCAGGCGAATGCGCGAACATCTGGAGCGATGTGCTGTGTGTTCGACCTGGGATCACCGGGTGCGTCGCAGCCTGATGGTTGCGCGGAGCCACCTGCACACGATCGAACCGTCCGCGGACTTCGGCGAACGTCTGGCCCAGCGCCTGGCCGCCGAGCGACGGGCGGCCACCTGGCGGCCCGCGATCCCCCCGCCCATGGGCCGCTGGGGATCGGTGATCGTGGTCGCCGGCGTGCTCGCGGTCGTTGGCGCGACCGCCACCATGTGGCGCAGTAACCCGCCGTCGTCGCGTGTGGTGCGGCTTCCTGCGGTGGTCATGACGCCGCCGCGAAATGCTGCCGAGGCGTCTCTGCCGTACGCGACGCCAGCCTTCATGGCAAGCATGTCGACGGGGATGGCGATCTTTCCGGCGTTGATGCTGGCGGAGGAAGTTCCGTTGCGTCTTAGCGCGAGCGATGACGCAGGAACGACGCTGCGCACCGCAGGCCTCACGTACCCGACCGAGCCGCGCTGAGCGCGGCACCGTTCCACCGGGCCGCGGCCTCTATATTCCGGGCCATGACAAAGACGGCCCTGCGCGACTTGCGCGCCGCGATGCAGAGCGGCCGGTACGCAGCCGCGTACTACATCCACGGTGAGGATGAGTTTCGCAAGGATGACCTTCTGCGAAGCCTGTCACAGGCCGTCGTGGAGCCGGCGACGCGCGACTTCAACTTTGACAGCTTTCGCGGCGCCGATGCCAATGCGGAGCAGGTGGAATCGCTGCTGCGCACGCCACCGATGATGGCGTCGCGTCGGGCCGTGGCAATTCGCGATACCGGTTCCCTCAAGAAGGACACGCGTGCCACGCTCGAGCGCTACCTCGAGCGGCCTTCCCCTGACAGTGTGCTCGTCCTCGTGGCCCTGGCCGGGACCAAGAAGGAGGAGCCGTTCGCCGACCGGGCCGTGTCCGTGCTGGTGGAGCCGCTCGAGGGTGAGGCGCTCCAGGCCTGGCTGATCGAGCACGCGCGCGCGGTACACGGCGTGACGCTGTCCAAACCGGCGGCGTCGGCGCTGGTGAGCAACGCGGGTGCCGACACGGTGCTGCTGGCGGCGGAGCTGGACAAGGTGGTGAGCTACGCGAACGGCGCGTCCATTAACGAGCGTACGGTGGACACTGTCGTCGGAAAGCGTGCCGAGGCGTCGTTAGGCGAACTGCTCGACCACGTCGCGGTGCGTGACCTGCCCAGCGCCCTGGCGGCCGTGGAGCCGGTGCTGGCCCAGCCACGCTCGACGGCGGTGAGCGTGATCATGGCCCTCACGGCGCAGACGCTGGCCCTGCAATGGGGGGTCGCGGCGCGCGAACGCGGACTCGCGCCGCATCGGATGCAGGGCGAGTTCATGAATCTGCTCAAGGCCACAGGCATGTCACCGATGCGGCCCTGGGGAGATGCCACGCGCGCGTGGGCCAGGGGCGTTGCGCGCTGGGACCGTGTGAGCCTCGCGCGCGCCGTTCGTGCGTTGCGCGCCGCCGACCTGGGTGCCAAGGATTCTCGTCTGTCCTCTGATGAACAGCTGCTGTCGACACTGCTTTGCGCGATGTGCGCGCCGGCGGGTCATGGTGCGCGCTGAACGCGCTTCGCGGTGGGCGGTCGCGCTGTTGCTCGCGACCCTGGCCTGGCCTGTAGCGCGGGCCTCGGCGCAGCAGGGCGATGCGCTGTTCGCACAGGTGCAGCAACTGGTGAACGCGGGAAACCGAATCGGTGCGCGCGCTCTCGCCGATTCCGCGCTGACCGTGCGTACGCCGGGCACGATGGCATACGGCGAAGCGCTGTATGCGAGGGCCTACGCCTCCAGTGACGCAGGCGCGGCCGAGCGCGACTACCTCCGGGTGAGCATCGAGTATCCCTTTTCGCCGCGTGCCGAAGACGCGATGTACATGGTCGGGCAGTTCCGGCAATCGCGGGGTGACCGCGCCGGCGCGCGCAGCCAATACGAGCGAATCACGCGCGAATTCCCGACGGGCACACACGTCGCGCGCGCGGCGTATTGGGCGGGTCAGCTCGCGCTGGAGGACGGGGATCTCGCGGCGGGGTGCCAGCTGCTGTTTGTGGCCAGCGAACGCGTGTCACGCGACGACGTGGAGCTGCGCAATCAGGTGGAGTACCAGCGCAACCGATGCATGATGCCGACCTCGCCGGCGTCGCCGCCCCGGGATTCGGTGGCGGCTGACACCACGGCGTCGTCCTCACCGCCGCGTCCCCCGCCGAGCGCTGAACCCGCAAGGGAGTACAGCGTGCAGGTCGCGGCGTTTGCGCGCAAGCGGGACGCAGAGGCGCTTTCGTCGCGTCTCAAGGCGCGCGGATTTCAGGTGCGCGTCGTTGGCGTGCGCGCGCCGTACCGCGTACGTGTAGGTCGCTATCCAACGCGCGACGAAGCGGTGGCGGCACAGGGCCGCATGAAGCGGTCACGCGTCAACGGCATCGTGGTCGAGGCCGAGGCACGGTGAGCCGCGAAGGGACCCCCCTCATGCAGCAGTACCGGGACATCAAGGCCCGGCATCCGGACGCGATCCTGCTGTTCCGCATGGGGGACTTCTACGAGATGTTCTACGAAGATGCGGAGACCGCCTCGCGCATCCTCGGGCTCACGTTGACGAGTCGCAACAACGGTGGTGCAGCAGAAGTTCCCCTCGCCGGCGTTCCGGTAAAGGCGGTGAACGAATACCTGCGCCGGCTCGTGCACCAGGGGTTTCGCGTCGCGATCTGCGAGCAGGTGGAGGATCCCAGGCTCGCCAAGGGCATCGTGCGGCGCGAGGTGGTGGAGACCATCACGCCCGGCGCTGCGTTTGCCGATGACCTCCTCGAGAGCGCGCGCCACAACTTTCTCTGCGCCGTCCACCGTGTGGATGATTGGTACGGCATTGCTGCGGCGGATGTCTCGACGGGGGCCTTCACCCTGACGCTGGCGGCGTCACGCGATGCGGACGCCGTGCTGGCACGGTTTGCACCGCGAGAGATCGTCGTGGCGCGCGGGGCGACGGTGGTGGGAGCCAACACACCAGCGCGCGCCGACGGGGCCCTGGTCACGGAGCGCGACGCGTGGGAGTTCGATGCCGAACTGGCTCGCGAAGAGCTCACGCGCCACTTCGCACTGCACTCGCTCGACGGGCTCGGCATCGGCAGCGACGCCATGGTCGCGGTCGGCGCCGGCGGCGCACTGCTGCGGTACCTGCGGGAGTTGCAGCCATCGGGCATCCCGCATCTCGCGCGTCCATCGCTCGAGCGCGTGGGTGGTGTGATGCCGCTCGACGAGATGACGCGGCGAAACCTCGAGTTGGTGGAGTCGCTCCGCGGTGAACCCGAGCAGCCCAACGGACGCGGAGCGGCAGAGCGAGCGGGAACGCTGTTCGGCGTCTTCGATCGGACGCAAACGGCGATGGGCGCTCGCCTCATGCGTCAATGGCTCCTGGCACCGCTCGTGGAACGGGCCGCGATCGAGACTCGGCTCGACGTCGTGGAGGCGTTCGTCGGACGTCCAGTGGAGCGTGAGGCACTGCGCGAAGCGCTCGATGGTGTTCGCGACGTGGAGCGACTTGCCGGCAAGGTGGCCGCCGGCCGCGCGAGTCCGCGCGAGCTTGGTGCTCTGGGAACCTCGCTCGGGCGATTGCCGCTGGTACACGATGCGGCGCAGCGCGTCGCGGGCGGTGGGTGGCTCGCAGAACTGGCAGCCACCTGGGATTCGTGCGATGACCTCGCGCGGTCGATCGGCGCCACGCTCGTCGACGATGCGCCCGTGGCCATCGGCGACACGGACACCATTCGTGCCGGCGTCGACGGCTCTCTCGACGAACTGCGTGCGCTGCGCGACGGTGGCAAGGACGCGATTGCGCGCATCCAGGCGCAGGAGCGCGAGCGCACGGGCATCCCGTCGCTCAAGGTCGGCTACAATCGCGTCTTCGGGTACTACATCGAGATCACCAACGCAAATCGCCATCTCGTCCCAGCGGACTATCAGCGCCGCCAGACGCTGACGGGCGGCGAGCGCTATGTGACGCCGGCGCTCAAGGAGTACGAGGAGAAGGTTCTCACGGCCACGGAGCGTATCGAAACGCGCGAGCGCGAACTCTTCGAAGCGCTGCGTGTGGCGATCGCCCGGGAGATTCGCCGGCTGCAGGCCGTATCGACCAAGGTCGCGCAGCTCGACGTGCTCTCCACCTTTGCCGAGGTGGCGGCCAGCGAGCGCTACGCGCGTCCGGAGATCACCGACGGCTTCGACCTCGAGATCACGGGAGGGCGACACCCGGTGGTGGAGCGGATGATGCCGCGCGACAAGTTCATTCCGAACGACGTGCGGCTCACCGAAGATGCGCGGCTGATCGTCCTCACCGGCCCCAACATGGCCGGCAAGTCGACCATCCTCCGGCAAATCGGTCTCATCCAGCTCATCGCGCAGGTCGGGGCGTTCGTGCCGGCAACCCGCGCGCGACTCGGCATCGTCGATCGCCTGTTCACGCGCGTTGGCGCGAGCGACAACCTCGTGCGCGGCCAGTCGACGTTCATGGTGGAAATGGCCGAGACGAGCGCCATTCTGCATACCGCCACCAGGCGGAGCCTGGTCCTGCTCGACGAGATCGGTCGCGGCACGTCGACCTACGACGGCGTCTCGATCGCCTGGGCCGTGAGTGAACACCTGCACGACCGCGTGGGATGCAAGACGGTGTTTGCCACGCACTACCACGAACTCACGCAACTGGCCGACGAGCTGGGCGCGCTGCGGAACTTCAACGTGGCCGTTCGCGAGGTGGGCGATCAGGTGCTCTTTCTGCACCGATTGCAGCCCGGTGGTGCGGATCGCTCCTACGGGATCGAGGTCGGCCGACTCGCCGGGCTCCCCAACGCGGTCATCCAGCGCGCGCGCGAGGTGCTGCGTTCGCTCGAAGGGGAACAGCTCGCCGCCGCCCTGCAGGTCGGCGCGGCTCGGCGCCGGCCGGCGCCGGTGAAAGCAGAGTCCGCGCCGGCGCAGCTTGCGCTCTTCACGGTCGATCCGCACCCCGTGGTGCTGCGCCTCCGCGACCTCGAGCCCGAGGCGATGACGCCGCTCGAAGCACTCCGCCTGGTCGATGAGCTGGTGCGACAGGCCCGCGAGGGCTAGCGAGTGCGAGTACATTGGGTCATGCGATCGCCCTTCCCATCGTGGCTCGGTGTCCTTGGCCTGGTCGTCACCCTCAGCGGGTGTGACGCGGTTCAGGGCACGCTCGACCGCCTGCGCGGCCCCGACACGTCGCCACCCGACTCGCTCCCGTTGCTGCTCAACGACTCGCTGCCATTCCAGTATCCCATTGGCCTGTACCTGCAGCTGGTCGATGACAGTGTCACCCTGCGGCTGCACATCGACGAATACGGGCGTCCGGTGCCGGAGAGCACCCGCGTGGAAGTCCCGGCGAAATACGCGCAGTTTGACACGTCGGCCGTGAACGGCGCGCGTGCGCTCGCCTTTCGCCCCGCGATCCGCAAAGGCAAGCCGATCGCCTACACCGTGTTGTTCCCGATTCAGTTCAAGATTCCCACGGTGCCCCGCCAGCCGGGTGACACCCTCAAGAAGCCGTGAAGCACGTCACCTCACCATTGGTGAACGCACGGCCTGCAGTCGAGCAGCGGCGCGCCGCATGACCTCCCTGCGGATCACGCTCCTCATGGGGGGCACGTCGAGTGAACGCGATGTGTCCCTCGCGTCCGGCCTTCGCATGGCCGAAGCGCTGCGCGCACGTGGGCATGTGGTGACGGCGATCGATACGGCCACCGGCGTGTTGAGTGCCGCCGATCAGTCCGCGATGCTCGCCGGTGGCGTCATGCGCACCGTCCCGCCGGATACGCAGGCGCTGGCACGACTCGATCGTTCGCTGCCGCAGGCCATGTCGGAACTGCCGAGCGCCGACGTGGTGATGCTGGCGTTGCACGGGGGACGTGGAGAGGACGGCACGATCCAGGCGCTGCTCGACCTCACCGGCGTCCCCTACACCGGCAGCGGGCACCTGGCGAGCGCGCTCGCGATGGACAAGGACCTGTCAAAGCACCTGTTCCGACGTGCCGGCGTGCCAACGGCGAACTGGATCATGGCGCCAGCCGACACAGCAACAGTGGCCGCGACGCTCGGCTTCCCCTGCATCGTCAAGCCGTCGAAGCAGGGGTCGACGGTCGGTCTCTCGCTCGTGAAATCGGCGGACGAGCTTCAGCCAGCGATCACGCTGGCTGGCACGTTCGATGACGAGGTGATGATCGAACAGTTCATTCCTGGCCGGGAGCTGACCGTCGCGGTGCTGGGCGACGTGGCCCTTCCGGTCGGGGAGATCGTGCCGGAACACGAGCTCTACGACTACGAGTGCAAGTACACGCCCGGGATGGCGCGCGAGATCTTTCCTGCGGCGCTGACCGAAGCGGAGACGGCGAGGGTCCAGGCCCTGGCGCTCAAGGCGTTCCGGATCCTCAAGCTCCGTGGCTGTGCTCGCATCGATTTCCGACTGGGCCCCGACGGAGAGTTCTATTGCCTCGAGGCCAACACGCTGCCAGGGATGACGCAATTGAGCCTGGTGCCGCAGGCGGCCGCGGCGGCCGGGATCTCGTTTCCCGAGTTGTGCGAACGTATTGTGACGCTGGCCCTGACCTGACGAGGAGTTACGCGACCATGGGATCAACGCCGATGCTCACGGCGGCTCTGGCCGGGGTTCCACTGGGGATCCAGCGCCACGGACTCTGGTCCGGTCGGCGGCAGTTATTCGTGCGCTTTGCCGGGCCGGCCGAGACCGCCACGATGTATTCAGCGGATGCGCTGGCCAGGGAATTGGTGCGCGGACTCGAGCGCTCGGTGATTCACTCGATCTGCGTCGCGGGTCGGGACGCCCTGGGTAACTCGGACTACCTGTTGGCCGCCTTGCGACAGGTGGCCGGAAAGGTGCCCGTGATGGTCGACACGGATGGTCAGCGTCCCGAAGCGATCGCGGTGCTCCACGAGTACATACAACTCGTTCAGGTGACCGTAGATCCCCCGGTTCTGGCACCCACGCTCGAGCGCGCCATGGAAACCGTTCGGGCGGCCGCGCACGTGGGCGTGGCGCACGCCGTGGTGATCGCGGGGACTGACGAGACCAGTGACGCCGAATATTTGCAGATCGTCGAGCAGTCGCACGCTGCCAGCGCCCAGGCGTCGGTGGTGATCCACCCCGGTCCGTCGACGGAGAAGCACCTGCTGGACCGCCGGTGGAGCGTGCTCATGGAGCACGCGATGGCGCGTCACCCGGACGTTCGGGTGGCCAACCGTCTGTCAGGGCCCGCGACCGTTCGGTGAGTCGAACCCGGAGTCCGGAACACACGCCCGGACGTCCGCGTTACATAGAGTACGAGGCTTTCCCGATGGACCCGGACACGCCGTGCCCTTTACCGACGAGAGCGACCGCCCGAGCCTGACCCGAGGAGTGCAGTGGTTGATCGCGATCAACGTCGCGATCTACTTCCTGCAGCTCACGGTGGTGGGCGCGCCCAACATGTTGGGTGCGCTCGGGTTTCAGGCGGGCGATTTCTCGCAATCGTGGTGGACGATCGGCACCTACATGTTCGTGCACGCGGGGTTCTGGCACCTCGCCCTGAACATGTACACGCTCTACGTCTTTGGGCCTCGGGTCGAGCGCTCCTGGTCGACCGGAGAGTTTGCCAAGTTCTACCTGGTCTCAGGGCTCGGTGGGTGGCTGTTTCACCTGATCTTTGCCCGTGAGGCGTTGCTGGTTGGTGCGTCAGCGGCGGTATTTGGTGTCACGCTCGCCTACGCGATGCAGTGGCCCGATGACGAGGTTCTGCTCTTTGGCGTGATTCCGCTCAAGGTGAAGTGGATGGTCGCGCTGCTCGTGGGCATCAACCTGATTGCGGGCATGGCCTCGGGTGGCGGAGGCAGCGGCGTGGCATACGCCGCGCACCTGGGCGGCATCGCGGCGGCGTGGCTCTATCTGCGCTCGTCCGGGACCGGCGCGAGCCTTGGTCGGCTTCGGCAGCGGGTGTCTTCGGTGCCCGACCAGCCCGACGAATCCCCGCGGGCGATTCCGCGTTCGACGCGTGGCGCGCGCGAGCAGCGCGGTGGTATCGACGAGATCGTGGCGCGCAGCAACGCGTCGATGGCGCGGCGGCCGTCGCCGGAGCCGCCGATGTCGCAGCCCAAGCCCTCGGGTCCGCGCGAACTCGACCTCAACTCCGTGCTCGACAAGATCTCGCAGCACGGGCTCGAGAGCCTCACGAGCGGCGAGCGTCGCCTGCTCGAGGAACGATCGCGGGAGTTGCGCGGAGAGTAGCTCCGCGCGCGCGACGACAACTGGCCACCCCCCAAAGAAGAGCCCCCCGGGTCAGACCCGAGGGGCGGTGCCGCCACGCCGTTCTCGCGGCGGCAATGGCCAGCGCTCAGAGCGTCGGCCTTTCGAGAAGGTACGGTTGGTTCTGCGGGCTGTCCATACCGCCCGCGAGATTCCATTCGATACACGGCTCAGCCCTCGCGAGCGCAACACCACGGGCAGTCCCGGAACGATTGCCACCGGGTGCCGAGGCCCCCACATTGCCCGCCATCATGCCAAGGCCAGAACTCCTCGAAACCTTCCCAAATCCTTATCCCGGGCGGAACTACGAGGTCCACATGACCTGCCCGGAGTTCACGTCGCTGTGTCCGCTCGGCGGTATAGAAACCGATGCTGACGAACTCGAGCTCCTCAAGGGCGGCGCCCCGGACTTCGCGACGATCGGTGTGACCTATATCCCGGACCAGGCGTGCGTCGAGCTCAAGAGTCTCAAGCTCTACTTCTGGAGCTTCCGCAACGACGGGATCTTCTATGAGCGCGTGGTGAACCGGATCCTCGATGATCTGGCCGCGTGCGTGAAGCCGCGCTGGATGCGCGTGACCGGAGACTTCAACGTGCGCGGCGGGATCAAGTCCGTCATCTCGGCGGAGGTCGGGACGCGACCGTAGCACCTAACGACGGGGCGTGTGGGGTGTGCCATGCCAGGAGCATCTGATGCGGCGATCAGGATCGGTTCTTTGCGTGGCACTCACGCTGGGGTGCGCGTCCGGCGCGGGAAGGACGAGCACCGCTGCCGGTGCGCCCGCATCCAACGGAGTGCTGCCGGCGCTCGATGCGATACGGGGCGAAGACCTGCGTCGTGACATTGCCGTTCTTGCCAGCGACGACCTGCGAGGGCGCGAGGCAGGCACGCTGGACGAGTTGCGTGCAAGCGGATGGCTGGTCGAACAGATCCGTGCCATCGGGCTCGAGCCGGCGGGAAAGGACGGCACGTACTACCAGTGGTGGAACATGCGCCGCATCCGTCTGTCGGACGCCAGCGAGGTTCAGGTAGGGGGCGCCCCGCTCGCGATGTGGAAGGACGTCATCGTCTCCACGCCGACGGACGTGTCGCTCTCGGTCCCGCTGGTCTATGTCGGCACGGGGAGCGACGCCGAGTTGCAGGGCGTTGATCTCACCGGCAAGGCCGCCGCCGCACGCATCGTTGCGCCGCCAAACCCGCCTGGACGCAACATGTCGCTCGCTTCCTGGCGATACGCGATCGCGGCGGTGCGGGCACAGTCCACGCGCCTCCTTGGCCGTGGCGCGGCCGCCGTGGTGCTCGTCGCGGACGCGACCGCCGAGGAGGGCATGCCGTTCTACGCGGCCAACGCGGCACGCGGGACCTACGGGGTGGACTCCGCAGGCATCCAGACGCGCCCGCGCCGGACGCCGCCGGTTCTGCTGGTGCGCGGCGACATGCTCGAGCGCGTGCGCGGGAGTGGCGCGCAGCTCACGGTGCAGCTAACGACCGAGAGCTTCGTGTACCCGTCGGTGAACATCGTGGGCCGCGTGCGCGGTACGTCCAAGCCGGCCGAATACGTGCTGTACAGCGCACATCAGGACCACGACGGCGTGCGTTTTCCGGTCGACGGTGACTCGATCTGGAACGGCGCTGACGACAACGCCACGGTGAGCGTGGCGCTGATGGCCATCGCGCGCGCGTTCGTCAAGCAACCCGGCGAGCGGTCGGCGCTCTTCGTCTGGCACGGCGCCGAGGAGCGCGGGCTCCTCGGCTCGCGCTACCACGCGGCCAATCCGACGGTACCGCGCGAGCAGATCGTCGCGGTGCTCAACGCCGACATGATTGGGCGCAACAGCCCCGACACCGCATCATTGCTCGGCGTACAGCCCCCGCATCGCAACTCGTCCGACCTGGTGGAGATGGCCCTGCGTGCCAATGCGCTGACGGGCCGGTTCGTGCTCGATTCCACCTGGGATCGGCCGACGCATCCGGAGGGCTGGTACTTCCGCAGCGACCACCTGCCCTACGCGCGCCTCAACATTCCCGCCGTCGAGTACTCGAGCAACCTGCATCCAGACTACCACACGCCGCGGGACGAGTGGCAGCGCATCGACATCGGCAAGCTCACGCGCATGACGCAGTGGATGTACGCCACCGGGTGGTTGGTGGCCAACGCGCGTGAGCGTCCGCGGCTCGATCCCGGGTTCAGACTGGAGCGCTGAGCGATCTACCGCATCACGGACCTGATGTCGAGCACCGCGGTGGGTCCAAGCTTCAATGCGTCGATGCTGGCGCGGGTTCTGGCGAGGTCACCAACCACGACCACCGTGGCGCGATCGGGCGTGAGGTACGTTCGCGCCACGCGCTGGACGTCGGCAGGCGTCACCGCGCGAACCAATGCAGCGAAACGGGGCAACTCGGCGAGCGTGAGTCCAAAGGTCTGCAGCTCGGCGACCTGTGAGGCGACCTGCGTGGTGCCTTCGAGCGAGCCGGGGAGTCCCAGTTCCACGTAGTTCCTGGCGCGCGCCACGTCATCTCCCGTGGCACGCTCGTCCCTCACGCGACGCAGTTCGCGGAAGAACTCCACCAGGGATGAGTCGGTGACGTCGGTGCGCACCGCGGCCGAAGCCACGAAGGGGCCCGGCGCCTTGCGAAACGTGAAGCCTGAGCGGGCGCCGTACGAATATCCGTGCGTCTCGCGAAGGTTCATGTTGAGGCGCGACGTGAACGAGCCACCGAGCATGGTGTTCATGACCATGAGCGCGGCGTAGTCCGGTGATCGGCGGTCCACACCAGGCCAGCCGACCTGGATCACCGACTGCGCCGCATCGGGCTTGTCGACGAGGTAGACCCTGGTTGCGGTGAGTGGCGTCGGCGCCCTGGTGACGGCCGGGATCGGCGCCGCGGTCGATCGCGCGACCCATGAGCCAAACCGCGACTGGATCGCGTTGCGCGCGTCGGCCACGGAGAGGTCGCCCACGACGATGAACGTGGTGCGTTCCGGCCGATACGCGCGATCGTAGAACGCCCGCACGGTCGTCGAGTCGAGCGCGGCGGTCGACGCGCTGTCGCCTCCGATCGGCTGGTGATACGGATGCCCCTCCGGATAGACGACCTGGTTGAAGGCGAGCGCGGCGACGGCGTTAGGCTGATCGCGCTGCTGGAGGAGAGCGGCAAGGCGCAGGTCGCGCTGCCGGCGCACGTCGGTCGCGGCAAACGTCGGCCGCAGCAACACGTCGGCCATGAGGTCGAGCGCCGGTCCCAGCGACCGCACGGGAACCTTGAGGGAGACGGTGAAGTCATCCCACGACGCACCCGAGCCCAGCGTAGCGCCCAGGTAGGCGAGTTCGCTCTGGAGCGCGGCGGCGTCACGCGAACCGGCGCCTTCATCGAGCATGCCAGCGACAAACGTCGCGAGCCCCGGCGTGCGACCGTCGAGCCGTGCGCCGCCATCGATCGTGGCCGTGATCTGTACCAGCGGGAGTTCGCGCTGCTCGACGATGCGGAGCGCGACACCGTTCGCGAGGATCGAGCGATGCACGGGCGGGACGACGAGCGGCGCCGGCTTTCCCAGGCGCGGCGGCTTGGCGGGATCGTACCGGGTTTGAGCGCCGAGGGCGGCCGGAAGGAGCATCAGCGCGGTGAAGGGCGCGATACGGGAGTGAAAGCTGCCACCGGAGCGGCGCGTCGATGCGGCGGTCATTGCACGGTCTCCCGCGTTGCGGCGAGATCCTTCTTGCCCATCGGCACGATGCTCAGCATGACGCGCGGGCCGCGGAGGTATTGCTGCACCACGCGTTTGATGTCGTCGGCGCTGACGGCGCGTACGCGATCGAGCTCGTCCTGGAACCCATCCGGCTTTCCCGTGAAGTAGTAGTAGGCGTTCAGCTGTTCCGACTTGGAGTTCACGGACTCCAGGCGGTTGAGGAACCGCGACTCGAAGGCATTCCTCGCCTGTTCGAGTTCGCGCGTCGTTGGACCGTTGCTGGCGAGCACGGCGATGGTGGAGTCGATGGCGCGCCGCACGTCATTGAGGTGCTTGCCCGGTCGCGCCGTGGCGACGAGCGCGAAATCTCCGTCGAGCTTCTTGGATCCGTTGAACGCGTTGACGCCGGTGGCGAGTTCCTGCTCGTAGACTAGCCCCTGCGTGAGTCGCGCGTTGCGCGCACCGGTCAGCAGGTACGCCACGAGCTCGAGCGCGGCGTCGTCGCGGTCGAACGCCTTGACGGTGTGCCAGTTCATGTACACGCGCGGGAGCTGCACGCGGTCTTCGGCGACCAGCACCGTGTCGCGCAGCGTGAACGGCGCCGGCGTTGCCCGAGTGATGGCGGGGCCGCGGGGGATGTCGCCGAACATGCGTCGCACCATTCGGCGCACGGAATCCGTCCTGACCGCGCCGGCGACCACAATGACCGCGTTGTTGGGCGCGTAGTAGGTGCGGAAGAAGTCCTTCACGTCATCGAGCGACGCCGCGGAGAGATCGGCCATGGAGCCGATGACCGGCCAGGAGTACGGGTGTCCAGGCGGGTACAGCGCTGGCGCGATCAGGTCCTCGCTGATGCCGTAGGGCTGGTTCTCGACGCCCTGGCGTCGTTCGTTCTTCACGATGTCGCGCTGAGCGTCGAGCTTGGCCTTGTCCATCGTCGGCAGCAGGTAGCCCTGCCGATCCGCCTCGAGCCACAACATGAGCGGGATCGCATTGCTCGGCCCCCACTCGTAGTAGGCCGTGCGGTCTTCGCTCGTCGTGCCGTTGTTGCTGGCGCCGGCGGCTTCGAGTCGTGTGTCGAACTCCGGGTAGGGTGCGTGCTCTGACCCCATGAACATCACGTGCTCGAAGAGGTGCGCGAAGCCGGTGCGCCCGACCTTTTCGTCGCCGGATCCGACGAGGTACCACACGTTGGTCGAGACCGTGGGTACGGAGTGGTCCTCGTGCACGATGAGCGTGAGGCCATTGGGCAGCGTGTCGACGGTCGCCGGCACCTTGAGCCGAACGCCCTGCGCACCGAGCGCCGGGGCGGCGAGGGCGAGCGCGAGTACGATTCGCGAGGGAGAGGGTCGCATCACGGAGGGGCTGGTGTCGGGCGAAACATACCCGTGAGGTCGCCCGGGAGTGCCCACGCCGGTGCGGCCCTGACGGCCGTCGTCGGTGCCAATGCGGTAGGGCGAGGTTCAGCGCGTCATTGCTTTCACGGTGGCGACGCGGGAGCCGGCACCTGGGATCGGTCCGGGATTGATCCAGCCAACGTCATCAGCGGTCGCTGCGCGAGAGCGATTCCGGCGCGGGCCGCGTCTGTCCGGGCTTTCGGGACTGGTCAGCATCCGAGCCGTGCCGCACGTTGCACTCGAGGGGTCGGGTGGCCCCCTTTCCAGAGGAGCTGATGACGTCGAGTACGCTACGTGGTGTTGATTCCGGGCGGCCCCCGTCGAGGCCCGAGGCTCGGCCGCGTCCGACGAGGGATCGGCGCGCGAGCATTTCGCGCGTCGCCTTTCATGCCCACCTCTGGCTCGGGGTGGTCTTCACCGTCGCGCTGTTGGTGATCGCGGTCAGCGGCATTCTGCTCAACCACAAGCGCCCCCTGGGGCTTATGCCTGATGTGGCGCACACGCCGACGGCCGAGTTTGCGTCGTCGCTCTCGATGGCGCAGCTGGCCGACATCGCGCTCGCCGAGGTCGCCGGTCGGCGTGGCGCTGGTGGCGATGCGGTGAGCGACATCGACCGCATGGATGTGCGACCGCGCAACGGGTTCGTGAAGGTGCGGTTGCGCGACGCCGCGTCGACCGAGGTAACAGTCGACATCGCGACCGGTGCCGTGCTGCACGTCGGTTCGCGGGGCGATGTCTTTCTCGAGAAGCTCCACTCCGGCGAGATCTTTGGCGGGTCGTATGTGCTGTTGAGCGATCTTGCGGCCATCGCGCTCGTCGTGACGCTGATTTCGGGATACTGGCTGTGGCTCGCGCCCAAACTCCGGCGTGCTGGTTCGGAGGAGGCCGCATGACCCCAGGGCTTGGCGTGATGCTGTTTGGCGTGTTCGTGGTGCCCGCGATCTTGTTGTGGGCGGGTCACAAGCTCAGGCGTCGCTCTCCGGCGTGGCGGCAGGCGTTCTGGGGTGCCGTGCTCGGTCACGTCGTCGCGGTGGTGATTGGCAGCATCGCGGCGATGAAGCCGGCGGCCGAGTGGTCGGATGCTGACGTGTGGCGTGGTGTGTTTGGGTACTGGTCGTTTGCGGTCGCGCCGGCGATTGGTGCGGTGGTGGGAGCGGTTCGGGGGAGGCGGGGGGCTGCGTAGCTCGCGTCGAGGGTGCTGGGGCTCGGAGCGCATTCCCATCGTGCGTGGGGTCGACTAGATTCTCCGAGCTTCGGCGGGGTGGTGGGATCGGTCGCGCATCGGTAAGAGGTTGTGCGGCAACGGGTTGTGAGCATGGCTAGGTAGCTCAGTTGGTAGAGCAGCGGACTGAAAATCCGCGTGTCGGCGGTTCGATTCCGTCCCTAGCCACTTTGATGAGCCTTGGTGTGAATTTGGAGCGAGAGAGGGCAACGAAGGGCCGGCCGTGGAGCCGGCCCTTTTGCGTGGCGTCGGGTGCGTGCGCGAGTTCTGCTGAGCGACCGGGCGCTGCGTGCCGCTGACGGCTCGTGGGCTGCGCGCGCGTCCCCGCCGGGGCTGCGTTCGGCCGCGTCAATGGGTTGATGGTGAACACTTGTGTGCACCCGCCCGGGTGGAGCCGCGCTGTTGCGGGGCCCTGGAGAGGAGGCTGCGGCGCTGCGCCGTTTCCCGCTGAGGCTCTCAGGATGAGAGCCCCATACGCACTTCGCGTGCAGCATAAGACGATGGGCATTCAGGAACGTCGGCGCGTAACAGGCGTATTTCGATGGACTTGGCGTCGTGTTGCCGAGGTCGAGAGCGTGTCGTATGCTGCAGCGGGCGTGTTGGATAAGAGCTTCGGCGCAATTACGAAGACTTATCACAGCGCAGCCCGATTCACGTTAGGCGGACCCAGTCGACCGGAGACTGGAAGGAGGATTCGATGCGAACACAATGGGTCCTGGCGATAGCACTGGTCACGACGTCCGGATGCGCGCTACGAGGGCCGAGCGCGGCGCCGAGCGCGAGCTTCGAGGGCGCAGCACAGGCGTTCGCGCGCACGACTCAGCAACCGAATGCCGCGGCGATCGCCGCGTACTTCGCGGACTCCGTTTACGTTGTCTCGCCACAAGGTCGGCAGCCCGTGCTCGGACGGGATGCGAATCGCGAGGCTTGGGCGCGCTTCTTCCGCGGCGGCAACCCAGCGCACACCATGACGGTGGAGGTGATGCGGGCGTCCGAGCACCTCGCGTATTCGCGTGGGAGGTGGACGGCTGGCGTGGACACTCCTCAAGGTCGCGCCGAGGCCGTGGGTACGTACTTGGCGGTGTGGGAGCGTCTTCCGGCGGGATGGCGGATAGTCGAGCTCAGCGTCTTCACGACACGCTAGGGCCGCCTAACGCTGGCTGGTGCTGATGACCGTGCCAAGGGAATGGCACCCGCTACCGTCGCGCGCCGGCCGTTGGGGAGCTGCTGCTCGAGGAATTCCTCGTGCCGATGCAGCTGTCGCAGTATCGGCTCGCCAAGGAGATTGACGTGCCCGCCCAGCGTATTGGCGAGATCATTGCGGGGCGTCGTGCGGTGACCGCGGACACGGATCTGAAGCTGTGTCGGTTCTTCGGCTTGTCGAATGGCTATTGGTTGCGGGCGCAGGCGGCGTACGACACGGAAGTCGCCGCCCGCGCGCTCGCGCTGGTGCTGCGCCGCATCAAGCCGTGGACGGGGAGCGCGACGTAGCGGCGCGCGGCAGCCCAACAGCGCGTGCAGCAATCAGCCGGTGGGGTCTGCTCGCTCCGCTCGCACTATCTCCTTCGGCAGCTGCTGAACTTGACGTTAGGCGCACCTCCGAGAGGCGACGCGCGCCCAGGAAGCCCACGACATCAACCGCCGAGACCGGACTCACCGCGGCTCGGCTCAGCTACGCCCGAGGGCCCTTGCGAGGCATTCGGGTATGATATATCCTCCTACCATCGGAGGTGGACGATGCCGAAGGCAAAGGTGGCGGTCACGCTGGATACACAGACGCTCCGTCAGGTCGATCGGCTCGTGCGCGATGCGCGCTACCCGAACCGCAGTCAGGCGATCGAGGCGGCGATTGTGTCGCACCTCGAGCGGATGGAGCGGCGCCGCTTGATCGATGCGTGCGCGCAGCTGGACCCCGCGGAAGAGCAGGCGCTGGCGGAAGAAGGCCTCGCGGAGGATGTGGCGGCGTGGCCGGCATACTGAGAGGCGAGATACGCTGGGCCGAGCTGAGTCCGACGCGCGGGCAGGAGCAAGCCGGCCTTCGACCGGTCCTCGTCCTCAGCCAGGATGTCTTCAATGAACGATCCGGGACCGTCATAGCGGTTGCGTTGACCAGTCAACCTCAGCGGGCCGGATTCCCGCTCACCCTGGAGCTGACGTCGACCCGGCTCCCGAAGCGATCGTGGGTGAAGATCAGCCGGGTTCGCACCCTGGCGGTCGAGCGTATCGGCAAGCGGCTGGGGCGTGCCACGCCTGAAGAGTTGGCGCAGATCCTGGAGGGACTGAATGAGCTGCTGGGCGCCTAACAAGTGAATGCAACGGACAGCTACACTGCGGACGGCTCGCTCCGCTCGCGCTGGTTGGGCAGCGGCCGCAGTTGATTCACGGTCGTTATACCGCACCGACTCCCAACAATCCCGAATCCCGCGTTGCCCCAAAGTGGACGAGTCGGAAGCGCGAGAACACCGGTAGGATGGTGGTGTGTCGGGTTCGCCCTGGGGCGCGCACGCCAGGCGCTGATGGGCGATGCCGGCGTCATGATATCCCCATGATCACGACGGTCTGACCGATGGTGAACGACCCGCTTTGGGACCGCGGGTCGTCCCAGATGACGAACCGACTACTGCTCGCTGGAGGTACCGGGTGCACAGGGACACAGACGCAATTCGGACGCAGGCGGAGCGCTCGGCCCATCAGGAGCACTCCGTACCACTCTTCCTGACTTCGAGCTTCGTCTTCGACGATGCCGAAGAGATGCGCGCCGCGTTCGCCGACGAGATCGAACGCAACATCTACAGTCGCTTCACCAATCCGAACGTCACGGAGTTCGTCGACAAGATGTGCCATCTCGAGGGCGCCGAGGCGGGATATGCCACGGCCACCGGCATGGCAGCCGTCTTTGCCACATTTGCGGGGCTGCTTGGCGTCGGCGACCACATCGTGTCGGGGCGCGCGATCTTCGGATCGACGCACACGATCCTCACGAAGATCGTTCCGAGATTCGGGATCACGCACACCTATGTGGACGTCGCGGACGGGATCGACGCGTGGAATGCTGCGATCACACCGGCTACGCGCATGATCTTCGTCGAAACACCGACCAACCCGGGGCTCGACATCGCCGACCTGGACGCGCTCGGCGCGCTCGCGGCGGCGCGGGGCGTGCTGTTGGTCGTCGACAACTGCCTATCGACGCCCATTCTCCAGCAGCCCCTCCGGCACGGGGCGCACCTCTCCGTCCACTCGGCGACCAAGTTCATCGACGGGCAGGGGCGCGTCATGGGCGGCGTTGTGGTCGGCCGAAAGGATCTCATCCAGCAGATCTACGCGTTTTGCCGGAGCACCGGACCTGCGTTGTCTCCCTTCAACGCCTGGGTGCTCTCCAAGAGCCTCGAGACGCTCTCGCTCCGCATGGAGCGTCACGCGGCGAGCGCGCTCGCCGTTGCGCAACATCTGGAACGGAGCGCGGATCTGGAGCAGGTTCGCTATCCGTTCCTGCGCTCCCACCCGCACTTCGACGTTGCGACCAGACAGATGGCTGCGGGAGGCGGGCTCGTGGCGTTCACCGTGAAGGGCGGCATCGATCGGGGGCGGCGCTTCCTGAACGCACTCCGTCTCTGCTCGTTGACGGCGAACCTCGGCGACACGCGGACCATCGCGACGCATCCGGCGTCCACCACACACGCCAAACTCAGCGAAGACGAGCGCCTCGCGGTCGGCATCACCCCGGGACTTGTCAGGGTGTCCGTCGGCCTCGAGGCGACCCAGGATATCGTGGCGGATCTCGATCAGGCGCTCATGGCGTCCAGGTGATCACCGGCCAGCACCGCGCTTGAGCAGTCCGAGCGGATCCTCCGGGTCGACGCCGTCGTCGAAGACCTTCCCTCGATCGCGGTGCGTGAGCCGATACACGGCTCCGAGCCAGTTGTTGAAGAACGCCTTGCCGCTGTCGCCCCAGGTGTTGTCCAGCAGCTGTAAGACGTCCTGCTCTGGAAAGCCTGGACACGGCGCACCCTCCAACCGTGCCGAACGCGCCTCCTCCCACCACCGTTCCGCCAAGGCGGCAGCGGCCGCGGAGAAGTAGTGCTCGGGGTACGGGGGCTCGTCGTCCCGCTCACCCGCGAACCATCGGTACGCTTCGCGCACGTACTCCTTGAGCAGGCTGTTGATGTCGTACTCCGGGTGACCCTGGAAGTACACGACGCGGAACTGGTCGGCGCTCACCGCGAGGTGCACGCCGCCTTCCGCGCTCTCGGCGAGCACGGTGAGGCCTGCCCGCTCGAACTGCGACCGGTCGATGTCGTTGTGTCGCGAGTGTGGGACGTCGAATCGCGTGTTGACGTCGCGGAGCAGCGGGTGTTCAGGTGTCGTCACGCGATGTTCATACACGCCCCAGCGCTTGCTCGGCAGCAGGACGCGGTCGATCCCGTGGAAGTGCTTGAGCAGCGAATGCGTGGCGAGGCAGGAGCACAGGACGGATGTCACCCGCTTCGACGCCCACTCGACGACCTCCTCGAGCGGTTGCCAGAACGGTTCTTCGACGAGGGTGGGATTGGCGACGTTGGCGCCGGTGATGATGAGCGCGTCGAGCCCGTCGTTGCGCAACGCGTCGAACGTGGTGTAGTGCTCGTTGATGTAGGCGCGGGTTTCGTCGTTGCGCTGGAGGCCGGGCACCGTGAACAGGTGCACATACAGCTGCGCGATCTTGTTGGAGTTGCCGACCATGCGCAGGAACTGCCGTTCCGTGACGCGCAGCGCCGCGTCGGGCATCATGTTCAGTAGCCCGATGTGCAGCTCGCGGATGTCCTGGTGGAGCGCGCCGTCGAGCGACAGCACCTCCTGACCGGCTCGGCGCAGGTCTTCGAAGGACGGGAGCGACGTATGGGCAACGATAGGCATTGGCGAGTGTCAGCCGGTGTTGGAGCGACGCTGTACATCATAAGTGTGGGGCCTGATGATGTGCAGCGAAGCCCCCGGGATGAATCCGGCCTCTGCGAGGCGACCGAGCTCGATTGGGCGACGGGTCTCTGCGCTGTCCCAATGGACGGTGTCCACTCCACCCAGACCGCACCGAGCTGGCGCAGATCCCATGTTGAGGCCAAGCTCTCTCAAGTACCAGATACAGGACCGCAACCCGTCGATCATGGCAATGCGAGCAATCAGCATCCGGCAGCCGTGGGTTGAGCTCGGCGCAGCCGAGCAGCAGGAAGCGAGTCATCCTGCTGGGGCAGGTGGACCTCAACCGGAAACGTGCGTGACCACGAGCACTCCTCACTGGCGCTTCGTGACGATGGTACTCACCGTCCTGGCGTGCTCCGCGCACACCGCGGCCGCCCAGGCGGGTTGGCGCCCGCCGCCGGGCCACGTCGAGCTTCAGCTGTGGCCCGTGGATCCCCAGCGACCGCGATCGACTGCCGGACCCGAAGCGGTGCACTACGCGGTCGACGCCGACGGCGTGACCAGGAAGCTGGTGGGCGGGAAACCCTACGTGTACGTGGAGAACGTGACGCGTCCGACGATCACGATCTATTCGCCGAAGCGTGACACGCCGGGCGCGGCAGTCATCGTCTATCCGGGCGGCGGCTTCAATGTCCTCGCGATGGATATCGAGGGCACGGAAGTGTGCGAGTGGTTTACCGCGACCGGGGTGACATGTGTCCTCCTGAAGTATCGCGTGCCATGTAAGCATGTGGGGGCGTATCGCGAGTGCGCCCAGGCCCACGAGGATGCCCAGCGCGCGATGCGCCTGGTGCGGTCGCGCGCGCGCGAGTGGCGCATCGACCCGAGCCGGATCGGGGTGCTGGGGTTCTCCGCCGGGGCCCACATGGCGATCATGAGCAGCACACGCTACCGCCGGCTGTACGAGGCGGTCGACCGCGCCGACAGCGTGACGTCGCGCCCCGACTTCGCACTGGTGCTGTACCCGGGGCGCATGGCGTACCGACACGCGAACTTCGTCCCCAATCCTGACATTCGGGTCACCGCTCGAACGCCCCCCACGTTTTTGGTCCACGCGTATGATGACGACATGAACCCCGTGGAGAACTCCTTGCTCTACGCGACCGCCCTGCGAAAGGCGGGGGTGCCGGCGGAGATCCACGTATACGCCACGGGGGGACATGCCTTTGGCCTGCGGCAGACCGGGCTCTCGGCCGCGCAATGGCCCACGCTGGCCGAGGCGTGGCTCAGAACGCTTGGGATGATCGACGAGTAGTGTCTGGTGCGGGTCGGGGGGCCTGGGACGGTGGTCGCGCGGAGGTGAGCCTAACAACACACTGCACTTGGCTGACCCGAGGGCGTGTCTGGCTGCCCCGCCCGGGCCGCGATAGACTCTTGAGAGTACGGCCAGGGCGAGTGGCCCTTGTGGACCCGGTCCGCAAGTGAACGTCGGACGCTCGGCCGTCGCCCAGGTTACCGAGCACCGTCCCCTTCTACTGCAAGCTTCCATGAGGCAGGGTTCCGCGACTTCGCTCGACACTAACGCTGCTCACGCCCGCCACGCCGCTGAGCGCATCTTCTTCTCGAGCTTGGCCGTGCTGCTCGCGCTGCTCGTATTCGTCGCATTCGGACCCACCTACTACTGGACTCCGTTCGGTGAGGGCGTCACGCATACGGCGCTTGGAGTCCGGTTCACCGGCATCTTCCATGTCCACGGCGCGGTGTTCACTGCTTGGGTCGTACTGTTCCTCGGTCAGGCGCTGCTGATTGCGAATCGCCGCGTTGCACTCCATCGCCGACTCGGTTACGCCGCCGCCGTCGTGGCGGCGGCGATGGTGATACTTGGGCTGTTGGTCGCCATTGAGACGGCACGCGCAGGGATCGCGCCCGCGGGCGGAGATCCGGTGTCGTTCATGATCGTCCCCGTGGGCGATATGGTACTCTTTGGCGGGTTCGTCGCCGCGGGCATTCTGCTGCGCCGCAACACCGACGCTCACAAGCGCCTGATGGTCGGGGCGTACGCCTGCCTGCTCGTCGCCACGCTTAGCCGCATCACTGCGGTGAGCGCCATGGGGCCGGCGGCACCGGTACTCGGGAGCTTCCTACCGATTGCGGCGGGCATGGTGTTCGACCTCCGCGTACATGGGCGTGTGCATCGTGCGTACCTCTGGGGATTCGCAGTGCTGCTGGCGTCGGGAGTCCGGGTGCCGATCGGAGAGTCGGCGGCTTGGCGGTCGTTCGCGTCGTGGCTGTTGACATGATGGGCCGCCACCTTGTTCGCGCTGTGCAGCTGCGAGAGTTCGTGCCCGAAAGGCGGCAGCGCCGATTGCATGTGGGAGCATCCCTACCGACGTAAGAGGTCGAAAGCGAGGCGCTGGCGACGTCGCGGGGACGCCCGCGACGCTCCTGCGGGTGCTCATCGTCCCGATGTACCTGGTCTGGTTGCCGTTCACCATGCTCAATGCCGCGCTGTCGCGAATCGAACAGATCCCCGCGGCCGTGAGCGTTGTGATCGCAGTTTCCGGCTTCTTCGCCGGTCTGGGCCCCTACGCGCTCGCCGACCACCTGCTCGCCAGGTGGCGCGCCCGCGATCGGCGCGGCGCTGCCTGACGAACGGTACGGCGCTGCCCAGACCGACCAACGAGGGTTGCAGCCCACCTGGGGCGCCCCTCCCGGTGCATCGCTGCGTGCAAGTCGCCTCTTGACAAAAGCGCCTCACAACGACTATCCTCCCGCCATGCAATCGCTCCTTCAGCGCGACCTCCGCCAGGACAAGCCCTTCGGCAGCCTTGAAGAGGTCGTCTTCCTCAACCTCCTCCGTACCGCGGATGACCTGCTGCAGGGAGAGGTCGCCGTCCTGCGCACCGCGGACCTGTCATTCGCGCAGTACAACGTGCTCCGCGTCCTCCGAGGGGCGGGAAAGGACGGGCTGCCCTGCAGCGCCATCGCGGAACGGCTGGTGAACCGGGATCCGGACGTGACGCGGCTCCTGGATCGCCTCGAACAACGCAGGCTCGTCGAACGCGCGCGAGACTCGGCGGATCGCCGAGTCGTGCTCGCGACCATCACGAGGGATGGGCTCCAGCTGCTCAAAGACCTGGATGGCCCTGTGAGTGCCGTACACCGCGATCAGCTGGCGCACCTGAGCCGTCGCCAACTCGAGCAGCTCTCGGGGCTGCTGGAAGCCGCGCGTACGCGCGGGGGCTGACGCAACTCCGTCATCGTCCGACGCGCCATCCCGGGCTATTCCGCAACGCTCGTTGCGAGGAGCAATCCAGCCAATGCTCCGGCGAGCGGCGAGGCGCGACCAAACTACGCCAACACTGCACTCAACACGGAGGATCTCACCGATGTCCATCGAACCCAACGTCCACGAACTCGTTCGCCTGGTCGAAGCCGGTCGCATCGACGACGCACTGCACGCGTTCTATGACCCGGACGTAGCGATGCAGGAGAACCAGGCTGAACCCGTGGTCGGGCGGGACGCCAACCTTGCCCGCGAGCGCGCCTTCTTTGGCGGCATCACGCTTCACGGCAACACGGCGAAGTCCATCACCGTCGGCCGCGATCGCGCCGTCATCAATTGGGTGCTGGACTTCACCGGGGGCGACGGGGTGCACTACGTCATCGACCAGCTGGCCACCCAGCAGTGGAAGAACGGTCGCATCGTCCACGAGCGCTTCGTTTACGACAGCGCCGCCACTCGGGCGGCCGGTTAGACGGCACCGTTGCGTAACCGCGCGTCGGCTCCTGGAGCCCGCGCCCGCGACTGGCCGGATCGGTTGCGCAGGGGCGCCGTAAGCTCCAGCTACACAACGTATTGTGCAGGATATTCAGGCTGGTTTCCGCCGTCCGTCAGGCACTCGATCTCGCAGTCAGAGGCAGCACCTTGGGAGGCTAGCCTTGCAAAAGGAGCTTCTCGTAGCTTCTTTTTTGAGATGCGATCCGTTGGCCTCAAGGTTCTCAAGAATCGCCTGAGCGAGTACGTACGGCTCGCGGCTGGCGGCGAGACCGTGCTGGTCACCGATCACGACCGGGTGGTCGCTGAACTGCGCCCGCCATCCGGCCGCGGGCCGTCGGTGAGCGATGCATACCTGGCCAGCGCAGTGCGCGAGGGCATCATGACGCCGCCTCTTCTGACGCGCGATGGGCCTCCGGATCGCCAGCCTATCGGCGCCCTCGAACACATCCTCTCCGGCCTCGAGGGAGACCGCGCAGACCGTTGATCTACATCGACACATCCGTGGTACTCGCGCACCTGCTCTCGGAGACTCGTGTGCCCCCGTCCACGCTGTGGGGCGAGTTCCTGGTCAGCAGTCGACTGCTTGAGTACGAGCTCTGGAATCGCATCAATGCACTCGGGCTCGGCAAGTCGCATGGGCAACTGGCTCGTGACATGCTTGGGCGGCTTGCCCTGGTCGAGTTGTTGCCCACGGTCCTCGCCCGCAGCCTGGAGCCCTTCCCGACGGTCGTGCGAACGCTCGACGCACTGCACCTGTCGACCGTGGACTACCTCAGAAATGGCAGGCAGGACGTGACGGTGGCCACGTACGATGGGCGCATGGCCACTGCGGCGCGCGCGATGGGATTCAGGCTTTTCGAGCTCTGAGTCAACGCCCGGAGGGTTCGACCACGGGCTACGCACGCACCAGCTCGACAGCAAAGGTTGGCGAATCGTGCTATAGTCGATCATGCCTCGCCCACCGCGTCCCGGCGCTCCCATGCAGGCGATCTTCGACGAGCTGAAGTCCATCCCGTTCGAATCGATCGATGCCGCAAATGAATGGCTGTCTCGCCGCGCGGCCGCATACAACGACGCGCCGCAGGCGGACTTCGGGGGACTCTCACCGACGCAGATGGGCGCACTGCTCGTCACCGAGTGGGGTCACGACTCCGTGTCGCAGGTCGCTACCAACCTCGCGCTGTCGGACGTGGCGAACTCCGCGTGGTATCTCGGTGCGCGCGCGCTGCTTGCGCATCTCGATGCGTGCGGCGGGTACGCAGAACAGTCACGAGGCGTGCTTGTAGACGGCGCCCTGGAAGCGATGGCGAGTGTGGTGGCCAACGCGGTGGGCGATCGCGGCCTCCATCGGCTCGAGCTGATTGCAGGACCTCCCGATGTCGATGACATCACGTTCAGCGAGGTCTTCGCGTTGCTCTTCGCCGCTGGGCACCTGCACAAGAGCAAGAAGCGTCTGGTCGCTCGCCAGGCCTCGCGTCGACTGCTTGCCGACGATCAGGCCGGGGCGCTCTATCACTCGCTCCTCGTGACCTACCTGCGAGATCTTCGACTGTGCGAGCAGATGGAGGCGCCACCGGTGTTCGAGCCCATCGAGCACGGGCTTCCGTTCACGATGTTCCGATTGCACGAGGAGACGGCGGGCAAGTGGCGTGCGCCAACATGGCTCTGGAAGCGCGTCCTGCATCCCAACACGCTCGAGCTGTTTCGCTCACTCGGTGAACTGCCGGTCGAGGCGCGCACGGTGCCGCTGGCGGTGCTCGTGCTGCAGCCGCTCGTGCAGCTCGACCTGCTCGAAGGCCGCGTTCGCGCCGGGGCACGAGAGCCGGAGTTCAGACAGACGCCGCTCTTTGGCCGCGCCATCACGTTCAACTGGAGCGCGAAACGTCCGGTCATGCCACCACCTCGCAAGCGATAGCGGCATCAATGATCCGACCATGAGCCGGCTCAGCGCGCGCTGGCGGTGGCCGCCGTCGCATTCCCTTAGGCACGCCTGCGGCAATTGAAGGGGTTGGCCGATGAGCCGACGATGGAACGCTGGCTCAATCTCGCTGGACACTCACGCGGAGGGGGCGCTTGCCTCCGCCTTCCAGCAGCCGATTGAACTCTCCGTCCTTGATCAGCAACCCCTCGCTGCTACGGAGAGGGAAACTCCTCAAGTAGTCCTTTGGATGCCTGACATCGATGGCGACGACCCGTCCCCCGTGCCGCACGTTCACTTTGCCCTGCAAGGTGTGGCCGACCACGACCGCCCTGGCGCCCACGGCGCTCAGGCCGCGTTCCACCGCCTGCGGCGAGAGGTCGTCCTTGAGGTACCCGCGGTACCAGGCCGGCCCGGTCGTGCTGGAGCGCAGGAACGACTCCCCCGTCGCCGTGACCGGCGTGTAATACGGCGTGCGATAGCCCGCTCGCACCACACGGTTGATCTCTTCGACCGACAACCGGTACTTCCCCAGATCGGGGTGCAGGCCACCGTGAACGAACGCGACGCCGTCGATGACTTCCACGACGTTCTTCGATGCGAGCCATCGGCCCAGTATTGAGCTGTCGTCGAACAGCTGGTGCTGCTGCTTGCCGAGTATCCCTGCGATGTGGAAGTACTTCTCGTTGGCCGTCTGATAGTTGCCCTGAAGGTTCTTGATCTCGTGGTTGCCGATGATGACGTGCACCGTGCCACCGGCCTGCCGCGCGGACTGCTCGAGCTTGTAGACGCCCCATAGAACCTGGGTCGTCGATGCGCCGCGGTCGACGAGGTCGCCCACGACGACGAGGTGCCCCTTGCCGAAGGTCCAGTTCAGCCTTTCATCAGCGACACCGTGGGCAACCAGAAAAGTCCGCAGCGCACCAAAGCCGCTCTCGAGGTCGGAGATGGCAACGATGGGCTCCTTGTCATCGTACACGGCGGCCGGAGTCATCACCTCCTGGATCACGGGCACATCAAACTCACTGCCGTCGGCAGGCCATTCCACGCGGACGCTCGCCGCTCCGTCGCTCGGTAGCGCGGCGGTGTCGACGCGAAAGCCGCGGTCGTTGTCACCGCGCACCACGTGGGCGACGGCGGAATCGCCCTCGAAAAACACATGAACCTCGCCATCGAGCTGGTAGGCCAACCGGTCCTCGAACAGGTGCGCCTCAGCACCAATGGCCAAACCGAACGTCACCAGTGCCGCCAGCAGCACGAGAATGGACACGGCAAAGTGTCGCATCCCGGTGAGGGCGACGCGCACAAAGGCGCGGACACGGGGGAGAGACAAGAGGGTCACGAGAGATGAGGAGGTCCGAAGGCAACGGCCGGCCGAGAGGCTCACGACAGGGGCCTTCGCACCGTACTGCCCGGGCGTCGGCGCGGTTTCACGGCGCCGGCGCCTAACGGCAACGCCAGGAAGCCCGAGGGACGCTGTCGGCCGACAGCGCTCACGACAGCGCGCCCCTTCTTCGGCATGCCCCGGAGCTGGCGCACTCATTCGGCGCCGGCGCCTAACGGTTTCCGAGAACGACGAACCGAAGCCGCCACACCGCCAACCGGCAGGCGCGCGTGGACACTCGGTCCCTGAAAGTGACGAGCACATCCGCGAGACGGCCTCAAGAAGCCCGTGCGCGGGCCGATCCTTCCATGGGATGCTCCAGGACGCCGACGCACCACTCGCCACCGAACCCATCCCCGGCACCACGGCATGCAAGTGCTGTGGTGAGGCGTCTGTCGCCATGGGCACGGTCGACTTCAACCGGACCTGCGAGGATTCCAAGGGCCGCGTCTTTGGCGACGCGAACCGCCCCGTGCCATACCATCGCTGCATTCGCTGCGGCTTCATCTTTACCGCAGCGTTCGACCACTTTGCCCCAGGCGACTGGCAACGCGACATCTACAACGACGACTACGTCCTCGCCGACCCGGACTTCGTCGAGCGCCGACCGATCAGGAACGGTGAGATGGTCGCAAACACGTTCGCACAGACGCCGGGCATCGCGGTGCTCGACTACGGCGGCGGCAATGGCCGGCTGGTCCGCCAACTCGCGCAACGCGGATTTGCCCGCGCCACCTGCTACGACCCGTTCCACGAGGGATCGACACGACCGTCGGGTACGTTTGACCTGGTCACCTCATTCGAAGTGCTCGAACACTCGCCCACGCCGTACGAGACGCTCAGGGACATGCGCTGGTTCCTGAGCGAGCGCGGGCTCCTGCTCTTCTCGACGCTCCTGCAACCGGCCGACATCGACGCGCAGGGGCTCAGCTGGTGGTACGCCTCGCCGCGCAACGGCCACGTGTCACTCTACTCGCGCGCGGCGATGGACGCCCTCATGAAGCGGCTCGGCCTGCAGTGGGCTTCGTGCTCGGACGTGCTCCACGTGGCATACCGCAAGCGCCCGCCCGCGTTCGCGCGGCACATCTTCAGCAACTAATCGCTGGTTCCCGGTCGCTTGCCGAGCCCGGCCAGCGAGGTGCGTAGCGCAGCGTCGAGGCGCGCCTGCGCCGCCGCGATGCGCTGCCGCACAGCCGGCGACGGGCCGTCGATCTCGATGTCGGACACGGTCCCGACCGCATCGCGATACCAGGCCGCCCACGTCTCGATGATGTCGCGCTGGAGCGCAGCATCGCCGCCCCTGGCCAGCTCGCCGGCGCCAAGCGTGGTCTCGACCGCGAGGCGCGCGATCGCGGCCCGCTCCGTTTCGTCGATCACCATGCGCGCCGTGGCACTCGAAGCGCTCGTGAGCACGAGGGCGCTGACCAGGGCCGACATGCCAACGTTGCGCAGCTCACTTGCCGACACCATCTCGAGGCGATCGCGATCCGTGTGGTAGAACTGATCGGTGAAATGCCAGAAGAGGAGCCCTGGCTTCTTTGCCTGAAGGAACGGTGTATGATCACTCCCACCTTCGAACGGGTTCGTCCGCACGACCCAGCCGTTGGTGCGCGCCTGCTCCAGACAGCGCTGCAGCACGAAGTCGTTGAAGTAGTGCGGTGTCAGGCGGTCCTTGGTGATCGGCGAGCCACCCCATTCCGAGTGCTTGTCGTCGCCGCGCGTCCAGATCGCGGAGGGATCCGGCATCTTCTCGATGAGGAAGGTGCCTCCGGTCTTCTCGGTGTCCTCGCCGACCATGTCGAGCGAAAGCCCCCAGCGAATACCACGCGCGCGTACCGAGTCCTGCTCGATGTAGCGCCGTGTCGACGTGATCTCGAGGCCCCACAACATGGTGATGGTGCGCGCGGGGTTCACGCGTCCGGCCTTCACGAGTTGAGCAGCGACGCGCGCCATCTCTACCTGCGCGCCGACGCCCGATGCATTGTCGTTCGCACCGGGCTCCTGTACGTGCGCGGAAAACACGAATCGCTCCTCGGGTGCGCGCGACCCGCGCACCTCGGCGACCACGGCTTGCTCCACGGCATTTGGCGTCCACGTCACGTTCGTCGAGACCCGCACCCGCACGGGACCGCGACCCAAGGCGGCGCGCAGCCTGGTCAATGCCTCATGCGACAGGAGGATCCCCCACGAACCGGCCGGGGCGCCGCGAGGCAGGCCGCCGAACTGAATGGACGTGGTGTTCCTCGTGGGCTGCAGGTACGCGGGGAGCGAATAGGCGAGCACTCCCGCGGCCCCTCGGCGCGCCACGGCTTCAGTGAACAGTCGACCGATCCCCGACTCGGCCAGCACGATCTTGCCGCGCACGTCGAGAGAATCGAGGCGCGCCGCAGTGCCCGCACCGGCGTCCACCAGCTCGGCCTCCACGCCATCAGCGGGCGTGGCATACGAGTTGGTCGCGAGCATGTTGCGGTTGGTGGCGAACTGCAGCACGGGCGACGTGTCCCCAACGATTGACAGCGAAGCATCCGTCGGCTCCCACGCGGGGTTCGTCATCGGGTACCGTTCGACGCGATAGACCAGCCGGTCACGCGCGGTGGCGACAGACTCCGCGACGTAACCGGCGGCGCGGAGCCGCTCCACGATGTGGGCAATGCTCGCGTCGAATCCCCGGTTGCCGGGCCAGCGCACATACTGGTCGAGAAACGCGACAGTCTCTCGAGCGCGTTCGCCGGAGTATCGCGGACGCACCAGCGACCAGAGCGCTGCAGACGGACTGGCCTGAGCGAGCGCAACAGAGGGCGCGGCGATCAGCAGAGCAAGCAGCGAGCGCGAAGCGGTGATCATGATCGTGGAAAGCAATGGGTCACGCGGGGCGCCGGCCCCACTTGATGCGCGTGTAGGCGATGCGAAATCCGTGGCGTTCGGCGTTGCGCTGCGAGGCGCTCCCGGGCCTGGCGCACATCATCGCCACGTCGCAGCCCGCGAGCGCGGCATCCCGCAGCCGTGCGTTGAGCAATGCGAGCTGCGCGCCCTGACGGCGCGCCTCGGGAATCGTACTCGCACCGGCCAGCAGGGCGACACCCCCGCTGACGCCGAGCGCTCCGGTAGCGACCGGGCGGCCGCCGAGCATGGCGAGATAGCTGCGCGCGGACGCACGGGCGAAGGTGATACGCGAGAGCTCGCGGATCTCGCCAGCGTATTCGGTGAACTCGGCCCAGCCAGCAACCGCCGTGTCGATCCACGCGTCGTGGTCGCCGGGCTCCGCGCGCCGCACGGTGACAGGCGAACCGACGGCGTCAGGCGAGAACACGACGTCGGCGTGCAGCTCACGGAACATCACACTCGTCAGCTCGATGGGCGTGTAGCCACGGGCAGCGAGCAGCGCGAGTACACCATCGTCGGCGAGCGGACTGACCTCGTGAAAGACCGGCGCGCCGCGCGCCGCAAAGAACGCCTCGATCTCATCGAGCAGGTCAGCCGTGACGGGCGCGGTCATCCCGAGCGCGAAGGTCTGCGTCACTGGAGAGGTGGCGCCGTCGAACAGCACGTACGTACCGCCGAGCTCCAGCGACGTTGCGCCGACGTGCGGGGCAAGGGCGGCGCGGGCGGACACGAAGTCAGCGCCGCTCAGGCCCTCCGCGGCCTCGAGCCGAGTGGAGAGCGCGTGATCGACGAGGAGGGTGGAAGGAGGCACACGCCCAAGATAACGGTGTGCGCGCCGTCCCCCGTCAGAACCCGATGCCCACGGCGAGGTTCACATGTGTGCCCGATCGCAGACCGGAGCGGTACGTCGTCGTCATGCGTCGGACTTCGAGCGCAACGATGAACGGTGCGGGCGTCCAGTGCACGGCACCCATCGTGGTCACATTGCGCAGACGTCCGGAGGCGTCGAGATCGTTGTCGTCAGGGTCGTCCATGCCCCACGCCCCGGCAACGGCGACGCGCCGAGGAAGCTCCACGACGAGCTGGCCCCAGCCTCCCGTGGTTTGCACCGGAACATTGTTCACGCCGAGGAACTGGCCTACGCCGCCGCCACCAAGTCCGGTGAGCGCCTGACCGGTGAAGGCCTCGCCCGTGAACGTGGCACGCGTGCCCAATGGCAGGCGCAGGGCCGCGGTCACGGCGGACGAGGCCAGCGATGAATCACCAGCCGTCGCCAGCCAACCGCGATGCAGCCCTACGCTCACATCTCCCGGGCGCTCGGCGGTGCCCCACCGCAGCATCGCGCGTGCCTGGAGCGCCGGTCGGTTGCTCTGTTCGGCGCGGTCAGGTTGCACGAGCAGTTCGCCGGCTGGTTCATTGGTGCCGGCGCCCACGATCGCGGCGTCGACATCGAGCCGAAGCTGCTCCGTGCGCACGAGGCGTACTCCGCCGCGGAGCTGCGGAACCCAGAGCCACAGGTTTCCCGAGTTGGAGAGGCCCGACAAGCCGACGGTGGCAAACGAAAGCGGATTGTACTCGGCGATGAGGGGAACCTCCTGACCCACGAGCAGCGAGGCGCGGTCCCAGGCGACATCGACGATTGCGCGCCGCACCCGAAGGAGCGGCATGAGGTCGCCAAAGCCGCTCTGCTGCTGCCCGCCATAGAAGTCGGCATCGACTTCGGCGCGGACCTCGGCGCCGTGCACGTCGGGCCAGAACGCGTGCACGCCGACCCGCGTCTGGCGCACGGTGAGTCCCACACCGCCGCCCTCACCAAGGGAGTCGGCCGCCGAGGGGCGCAGCGCGACCTGCGGAATGTCGAAGTTGTTCGTGCGCGTGCTGGTGAAGAAGGTGTTGAGCAGCACCGTGGCGCTTACGCGGACGTCGACGCGTGACGCGTCCTGGGCGTGCAGCACGGCCGGAACGGCATACGGCGCCAGGACGAGCGCGCAAGTCAGCCAAACGGGGCATCGCGGAGACGCGGCGGTGGATTGCATGTTGTTGTCGGGAAGCACGGACGAGATACGCATGGCCATGACACTGGGAAGAATCACCTGCACGGCGCTCCTTGTCATCGGGGGTGCGGCGCCTGACGGCGGCGCACAGTCGACGTCGGTGAGCGGGCGCGTCGAGGTTCTGGACCGGGCCGGTCGCGCGACCGACGTGGACGAGGCGCTCGTGTGGCTCGAGGGCGGGGTTGCCGCGGCGCCGGCGCGTCGCGTCGAGGTCCTCACGGAAGACAAGACGTTTGTGCCTCGGATCACCATCGTGCCGGTGGGATCCACCGTCGCGTTCCCGAACCACGACCCGTTCGATCACAATGTCTTTTCGACGTCCACGCCCCGGCCGTTCGACCTCGGGCTCTACGGTCGCAATCAGACGCGAACGGTGACGTTCGAGTCGCCCGGGCTCGCGCGTATCTACTGCAACGTCCACGCACGCATGTCGGCGTTTGTGCTCGTGCAATCCACGCCGTTCGCCACGAGGCCGGACCGTGGGGGTCGCTTTGCGTTCGACCAGGTACCGCCGGGTCGCTACACGCTGCGGGTGTGGCACGAACGTGGGGGCGAACGCGCGATCCCGGTGTCGGTTCCCGCTGCCGCCGACCTCGTGGTGGCGCTCGATGCCCGTCGCTACACCTTCGTGCAGCACCTCGACAAGAACGGCAAATCGTATGACGCACGGGGCCGCCGCTACTAAGCCAGCACGTCCGGGACCCCGCAGCGTTGCCTCGCAGATCTTCGTTGCTGGCGCGCTGGTCGTCGCGGGCGCCCTTGGCCTCGTCTTTCTGCTGACCGTCACGCGGGCGCGTGCCGTCGCCGAGCGGTCGCTGGCCCGCGAGCTGAACACGACGCGCGCGGCCATCGAGGACGCGCTCGGGCAGCGAACGATGAGCGTGCAGCGCCTAGCCGCAGGGCTCGCCGCCGTGCCGACGTATTACTCGCGGTACGAGGCTGCGCTGGCTCGACGCGACCTGGCGAGCTTGCTGGACCAGGCCGAGGAGTATCAGCAGCAGCTTGCAGCGTCGTGGGTGATGCTCGTGGACCAACAGGGAACGCTGGCCGCGTGGAGTCTTCACCCCGAACGCACCGGCGAGGACTTCTCGAGTGGCGCACTCGTGCGCCGCGCGCTGGCCGGTGACAGCGCCTCGGGCGCGTGGCTCGAGCCGGGAGACCAGGGCGACGCGATCTATCAGACGATCGCCGTGCCCATGCGCCCTCCCGGTGGCGGCGCCGTGGCGGGAGCGCTCATCGCCGCGCTCGCCGTGGATACGCGTGACGCGGCGTCCCTGCGCCGACAGACCGGCTCGGAGATCGTGCTCGCGGTGATCGACTCCAGCCGCCGTGCCCACGTGGCCACGAGCACGATGGCCGGCAGTGCCAGGCCGGCGCTCGAACGCGCCTTGAGTGCGCGCAGCGCCGATGGGCACGTCGAGGTACGGGGTGATGGACTCGACGACGGGTACATCGGTGCGGCGAACCCGCTGGTGACCGCGGGCGGTGACACGGTCGGACTCCTGGTAGGGTTGCGTTCGAGGCGACAGGCGCTCGCCGCAGTGGATCCGCTGCCGACGTCAGTGTTGGTCGCGTTTGTGGCCGGGCTGTTGCTCGCGCTGGGGGCTGGCCTCGTGGTCTCTCGGCGCATCGCCGCGCCGATTCGCGCACTGGTCCGCGCCACGCGTGGGGCACGGCAGGGGGAATACGGCGTGTCGCTCCCCGACCACGCGCCGCGTGAGATCGGGGAACTGGCGGACGCGTTCCACGCCCTGCTCGACGACCTGCGGGCGAAGGACGACCTGGTCGCTGTGCTGCAGCACGAGCACCGGGCGCGCGCGCCGGGGTCGTCGCCGGCCGCCGGGCTTGCCCCGGGGGCAATATTCGCGAATCGCTACGAAATCGTGGGCCTGCTTGGCGCGGGAGGGATGGGCGCCGTGTATCGCGTGGTCGACCGCGAACTCGGGGAGACCGTGGCGCTCAAGACGCTCCACAGCGAGGATCTGCGCCAGGACCAGGGGCTCCTCGATCGCTTTCGTGAGGAGATTCGCCTCGCACGGCGCATCACGCACCGCAACGTGGTGCGCACGCACGACCTCGGCGTGGTCGACGACGTGTACTACCTGACGATGGAGCTGGTCGAAGGACGGTCGCTGGACGATCTCATCGCCCAGGAAGGTCGCCTGCCCGTGGGCGCGGTGCAGAGCATCGGCATGCAGATGCTGCGCGCGCTCGAGGCCGCACACGAGGTCGGCGTCGTGCACCGCGATATCAAGCCACCCAACCTGCTGCTGGGCGGGAGCGGCCTGCTCAAGGTGACCGATTTCGGCATTGCGCGACTTGTCAACGCAACGCTGGGCCAGCGGAAGTTCACGTCGACCGGCATGATCGTCGGCAGCCCCGCGTACATGGCGCCCGAGCAGCTGGCGGGGGATCCGGTGGACGCGCGCGCGGACATCTACGCGGCGGGGGCGGTCCTCTTCGAATGCCTCACGGGCAAGGGGCCGCACGACGATCTCACATTGCAGCAGGTCTTTGCCCGTTCAGTGACTGACGCGTCCGCGCCTGACCCAACGACGCTGCGTCCTGAGCTGCCGCCGGCACTGGCTGCAGTCGTGCGGAGCGCGCTCGCCCCTCGTCCGGATCGGCGCTTCGGTTCGGCGCGCGAGATGCTCGCGGCGCTCGAGGCGGTGGGTATGCGAACGATGGGAACCGCCGCCGGGCGCGCGAACGACTGACCTACTCGTAGAGTCGTTCGGGGTCCACCGCGGCAAGGTCTGCGAGGAACTCCCCGATCGCCACGGTGAGGGCCTCGACGTATCGCTGACCCTTTTCCCGTGTAGCGCGCGCCGGGTTCCCCACGCCGGTGTCATCGGTGACGCGTGTCCAGCGGCGTGGCGTCCAGGCCCAGCCCTCGCGCATCGCGCGCACGAGCGGCATGCGAGCGCTTCCGGGCCCGGCTTCGTTCAGCGGCCGCACGAGGTCGGGCGCGACGTGGAGCATGACGCTCGTTTCGAGTTCGCCGCCATGGTCTCCAGGTTCGTCGAACCAGCGACGCGCATCGAGCGCCTGATACCAGTTCACCTGCGTGAGCAAGAGGCTCGTGGCAGGTTGCAGCTCGCGGATGATCTGCCGGAAGTCATTGCCGCCGTGACCGTTCAGGATGACAAACTTTCGCACGCCATGTGTGCCGAGTACGTCGAGGAGATCACGAAGAACGGCGTGCTGCGTCGAGGGGTTGAGGTTGAGGCAGAAGGGAATGTCGAGCTGGCCGGTCTGCACGCCGAACGGCACTGTGGGGAGCACGATCACACGGGCTCCGCGGTTCCACGCGTGTTCGGCCGCGAGGATGGCGATGGACTCGGACTCGATGACATCGGCGCCGTACGGCAGGTGGTAGTTGTGCGCCTCGGTGGCGCCCCAGGGAAGCACCGCGACCTCCATGGTGACGTCCTTGATGGCGCGCCACGTGGTCTCGGCGAGCACGAATGGTCTGGCCATGTGATTGAGTGACAGGGTGGGCGGCGGCTACCAGAGATCGCCGACGCGGAATCCGGTGGGAAAGGGGTCGGTGGGGTCGAGCACGTATTGGCTGAACCCGGTGATCCACCCACGGCCGCTCAGCGTGGGGACGATGGCGTCGTGATCGCCAACGCGGCACTCGTCGACGATCTCGCCGGTGAACACCGTGCCGAGGACGCTTTCGTGATGGAAGGGCTGCGCGCGGGTGAGGCGGCCGCGCGCGTGCAGCGTCGCCAGACGTGCGCAGGTGCCGGTGCCGCAGGGTGATCGATCGATCGCACCCGTGAAGGTGGATGGTCGCGCAAAATCGACCGCGCCGGTGGCGACAACCACCGCGTTGCGCCCGTGGTGTGCCGGGTCATGCGCCGGTCCCGCGAGCTGGCTGATGGTGATCCCGGTGAATCCCGGCTGGTCGGGATGGGCGACCGGCAGTTGCTCGTTGGCGGCTGCGCGCACGAGGGCGCCGATGCGCACGATGTCGCGGCCTTCGTCGGGGGTAAGGCGCAGGCCGAACTGTGTGGCGTCGGCGATGGCGTAGAACATCCCGCCATAGGCGACGTCGACGCGCACGGTGCCGAGGTGGGGCACCTCGATCGACGCGTCCAGGTGTACGGCGAAGGCCGGCACGTTGCGGAAGGTCACGCGGGTGACCTTGCCGGCGGCGCAGTCGGCGCGCACGCGGATGAGCCCAGCCGGCGCTTCGAGGACCAGTTCCGTCACCGGCTCATGCATGGGCAGGATGCCCGTTTCCAGCAGCACGGTGACCACGCAGATCGTGTTGGAGCCCGACATGCCCGGGTACTCCTCGTGCTCCATGATCACGAAGCCGGCGTGCGCATCGGGATGTGTGGGTGGGACGAGCACGTTGCAGCACAGCGCCGGATAGCCGCGTGGTTCGTTGAGCATGCGGCGCCGGATGTGATCGGCGTTGGTTTCGATCCAGCGCATCCGATCGAACATCGTCGCGCCGGGCACGGGGGCGACGCCGCCCACGATCACGCGGCCGGGCTCTCCACAGGCGTGGACGTCGACGGCGTGAATGACGCTGGAGATCTGCACGGGACGCGTTGCGGAGAGAGAGGCCCCAATGCTACTTCGTGTCGCGCCGCGACACCAATGCGCATCCCCTCGATCTCCCGCATGGCTGCTCGCTCCTCTCGACGTTCGCACCGTCACGCGTCAGCGGCGCCGGTTTCCCAGGGCGCCGGCACGCTCAACGTGCTGTGCCTCGCGGCCACCATCGCGCTCGCCGTGGTGCTGACGTGGATCTCGCGCGACGCGGTCAACCCGGACGGCGTGGCGTACCTCGACCTCGCGCGCGCGATGCGCATGGGCCGGTGGTCGGATGCCGTGCAGGGGTACTGGTCGCCGCTCTACTCGGCGCTCCTTGCGGTGGCCGGACCCACGATCGTCACGGCGCATCTGGTCAACGGCCTCGCCGCGATCGCGGGAGCCTGGCTCCTCTCCCGTGCGTTGCGCCGCTTCATGACCTCTGGTGATGACGATGGCAGCCACATCGTGCGCGTCGCGGCGGCGTGGGGAGCGTATGCGGTTGCGGTGTTCGTGCTCGTTCGGCTGAGCGCCATCACGCCCGACATTCTGCTCGTGGTATGCCTCACGGGATGGGCTACGGTACTTGCAGACGGCGAGAACGTTCGATGGGGAGTTGCCGGCGCGTGGCTGGGTGCAGGCTTTCTTGCCAAGACCTCACTCTGGCCCTGGCTCGCGGTGAGCACCGTGCTGCTGCTCTGGCTGCGACCCTCGCTGCGCCAAATCCGGACGCTGGCTCATTACCTCGTTCCCGTGAGCGTTGGCGTACTGACGTGGGTCGCGCCCCTGAGCGTGAAGGCCGGTCGACCAACGCTTGGCGTTACCGGGGCGCTGAACGCGTGCTGGTACCTGCGTGACTGTGACAGTCAGTCGCCGGACACGCACCGCGGAACGCACGTGGCCTACGAGAAGATCGCGCTGCCTCGCGGTGACTCGATCACCCGGGTGCGGTTTGGCGACAGCGTGTGGACATACGCGCCATGGTCCGACCCCGACGGGTGGTCGCGTGGCGTTCGTTCGATGGCGTCAACGCCACTCACCGCGACGCGCTACGCTGGCATCGTCGCGCGCAACGTGCGGGTGGCGGCGCAATACACGTTGAGCTACCTGGTGCTGGGGCCGCTGCTGGCGCTGGCGCTGTGGCACTGGCGAGCGCGGCGACCGTGGCGGCCGGTGACGGGACTCGCCGATCCGGCGCTTCTGCTCGCGGCATGTGCAGGTTTGGGGCAGTTTCTCGCGGTTCAGGCGGTCACACGAACGCTGGCGCCTTTCGTCATGATGTGCGCCGCGGCCGTGGTGTTTGCGCCACGAGTGGCGACGGCTCGCCAGACCGTGGCGCGTGGTTGGCGAGCGGCACTGGTGGCACTGCCGCTCGTGGTCGCGCTGGTGGGCACGGGTCGCGTCGCGGTGTACGAGCAGCGGCTGGCCGCGCTGACGCCTCCGTACGTGGAGGAGATGCGTACCGGGACCGAGCGCACGTCACGCGGATTTCCCCGGCGAACGGTGCTCGTGGTTGGGCCGGCGCTTCCGTTGATGCCGCTCGCCGAGGAACTCGACGCGCGAATCGTGGCGCAGGTGCCGCCGGCTTCGCTGCCGGTGCTCGACGCGCTTCCGCCGTCGGAACGTGGCGCCGCGCTGGCGCGTGCCGCCGCGGGTGCGGCCGACGTGGCGTGGGAGGTGGACGCCAACGGGCGCACGCGCCTGACCGGCCTTCGTTAGGCACGCTCGGCGAGCCCGGATGTGACGCGGGCGGGATGGCGAAGGATCTCGCCACCCCGCCCGCTCTGCTCCTGTGGAAAACGGGAGCCTAGAAGTCCACGCGGAGGCCGAGCTGCGCCTGGCGGGCCGCGAAGGCGCCGGTCGACTGGCCGAACGTGGGAATGGCGTTGCCGTTGGCCTGGAACTGTTGCCCGCCGAACGCCGAGATGTTCTTGCTGTTGAAGAGGTTGAACACCTCGGCCATCAGCGTGATCTTCTGCGTCCCGCGCTGCACGAGGGCACGCTGCAGGCGCAGGTCGAACGTCTTGTACCAGTTCTCCCAGCTGTTGTCCGGGCGCTGCGTACGCTTGCCGTTCGGGAAGTCGTCGAAGGTGACGTTGTTGTCGTTCACCTGCCGTCCGTCGGTGACGGCAAACGGTCGCGGCGAGGCAAACGTGCCGACCGACGAGAACTGGATGCCGAACGGCAGGCGATTGATCGTCGAGACCACGAAGCGATGGCGCTCGTCGCCCGATGTGGGCTGCATCTCGAACGACGAGCGGTTGGGGAACACCGCCGAGATGTTGCCGTCGAACTCCGACTCGTAGAAGCCGAGTGTGTAGGCGAGGTTCACGCGCTGGCCGTTCTTGCTGTACGTGCCCTGGGTGACGAGACCGTTGAACTTCGCGCGGCCAAAGTCATCCCACAGGATGATGTCGCCAAACGTCGGCGTGAGGATACGGCGATTCTGCGAGCGGCTGAACCAGTTCGCGTTCATCCGCACGTACAGATTCCTGATGTCCTGCCGCACGTAGTCCACGTTGAAGCCGAGGGCTTCGGTGAACTGGTGCCCGATGCCGAGCGAGAACTGGCGGTTCTCCGGCGTCTTCATGAGGTGCTTGACGAGGATGGGCTGCGCGGCCGCGTTCACGCCGCCCTGGGCCACCCGCTGACGCAGCACCGCCGGGTCGGTCGTCCCGGGGTTCACGAAGTTGTACGTGCGCCACTCCGAGTTCAGCCGCTCCTGGAAGCCGATGAACGACGTCACGCGGTCGAACATGATCGCAAAACCACCGCGCAGGAACGTGCGATTGGTCTTGAACGGATCGAGCATGAACGAGAGGCGCGGCGAGACGTTGTTCAGGTCGTTCTCGCGATCGCCGCGATTGAGGTACGGTTGCAGGGAAGCGACGTTGCTCAGCACCGGGTCGCTTGCCCACGGCACCGTGTACTCGTTGTTCAGCGTGTTGAGCTCGGCGTCGTAGCGCAGACCGATGTTGATGGCGAGGTTCGGGATCGGCCGCCACTCGTCATTGACGTAGAAGCCCACCGTGTGACCCGTCGCGGACGCCCGGGCATCGGAGACGCCCGTGGGGTTCGTGAAGCCGATCGCCACCGACGCCGACGCCGGGTTCGTGGACGTATCCGTCGTGAATGTGAAGGCGCCGTCGCGATTGTTCGGGAGGAACTGCGAGGCGCTGATGCGGGAGAGTTCGCCACCGAACTTGATGAGGTGGCTGCCGCCCACGTTGTCGAGGTTGTAGGTCGACCGGTTCACGATGCGGTAGTGCTTCTCGCGCAGCTCGAGCGGGAAGCCTGCCGTGCCGGTGATGATGCCGGGATAGCTCTTCGTTGGTCCGGCGACGAGCGGCGCCTCGGTGTGATCCCACTGCACGTACTGCAGCGACAGCTCGTTCACGAGGTTGGTCGTCGGCAGCCAGCGATGGCGCAGCTGCGCCGTGTTGATCAGGTACTCCTGCGAGATGCCGGCCTCGCGCGCCGAACGCCCGCCAAAGTTGCCTTCACCATCGAGAATGCGCGTCGACCACATGACGTCGTAAGTGCTCTTGTCGGTCGGCGTGGCGGTGAGGCGGCCGAACACGGTGTGGTTGCGCTGCGGCGCGAGGAACGATCCGCGGAACTGCTGCCACGGCTGGAACGTCGTTGCGGGCACGACATCGATGTAGTTGTCGGTCATCGTACCTTCGTAGCTGCCGGCGAAGAACAGCTTGCCGCGCGCCAACGGGCCACGAAGGTTGAGCCCGAACTGCTGGCGCCCGTACTTGGGCAGCTGCGTGTTGTTGCGCTGCTGGATGAACGTCCGGGCGATGTAGTCCTTGCCCTGGTAGAAGCCGAACGCCGACCCTTCCCACTTGTCGGTCCCGCGGCGGCTCACCGCGGAGATCACGTACGAGGCGGCGCGGGAATACTCGGCGTCGTACGGGTTTACGTAGACCCGGAACTCTTCGAGCGCTTCCTGAGGCAGCGGCGATCCGGTCTGCGGGATGCCGACCAGGTTGCCGTTGAACAGCGACTTCATCTCGACGCCGTCCATGTACAGGTTGATGAAGCGCAGGTCAGGTGCGCCGCCGGACGACGGAAGCGCGCGGCCCGACTGCGGGGCATAGCTCTTCACGCCCGGAGCGATGGCGGCGAGGTTCATCACGCCGCGCGAGTTCATTGGAAGGTTCTCGATCTCCTCCTTGAGCACGGGCGCCGAGATGGAGACGCGCTGCACTTCCACCTGCCTGACGCGCTCCGCGGTCACCGACACTCCGGCGAGCTCGGCCGCGCCGCGTTCCATGGTGATGTTCAGTCTGGCGCGCTGGCCGATGATGAGCTGCACCGAGTCCTGCACCGGCTTGTAGCCGAGGGCACGGACTTCGACCGTGTAGGTGCCCGAGAAGAGGCCGAGCACGCGGAACTCGCCAGTGGGGCGCGTCGTCGCCGTGCGCCGTTCGGATGTGCTCGTGTTGGTGACGACGACCTGGCCGCCGCTGACGGGTTGCCCGTCCTGCGACTGGACCAGTCCTTCGAGGGTGATGGTGTTCTGGGCTACGGCTGCGGGCGCGAGCGCACCGGAGCAGACGGCCAGGGCAAGGGTCCAGCCAACGAAACGTCGCATCGCGGTTTCGTCTCCTGTATGGTAGGGTGAGCGCGGATCGATCCGGGTGGCGAATCCGCACGGTGAAGAGTGAGTGTCACCAAGTTACAATCCCACGCTGCTCAGCGAGTGAGGATTTCCATGACGCTCGGTGCCAGGATGCGCGGGGTGGTCGCCATTGCCCTGTTGAGTGCCGCCGTTCCCCGGGCGATGCAGGGACAGTCGGAGTGGACGCCGCGCCAGTGTCTGGCGGACACCCTCCGCGCCCCGGTGGCGGCTACGACGGTCGACACCGTGGCTCCCGGGCTTGTGTATCGATGCCTCGTGGACCCGCGCGGGCCATGGGTGGTGCATGTCGTCGAGGTGGATCTGCACGCGCAGGGACTCATCGTCGATGCGGCGCGCGCGTTAGGCGCCTTTTTCGGTCGCGAGCGCGTGAGTGCGATGGCGGCTCGCCTTGCGGCGGCCGGCCGCGCGCCGCTGGTCGGCATCAACGCCGACTTTTTCGACCTGCGCTCCGGCGAAGTGGAGAACAACCACGTGATCGGCGGCGCGTGGGTGAAGGGTGCGCTCTCGACGGATTCTCCGCACGATGGGTTCGACAACGCCCACACGCAGTTCGCGATCGACGCGCGTGGTGGCCCCCGGATCGGTCGGTTCGAGCTCGATGGCACGGTGGTGAGTGCGTCGGCCGCTCGGCGTCTCGTGGGCATCAACTATCGTCCGGCGGGTCGGGCGGGACTGGTCGTGTACACGCCGTGGTACGGCGTACGCACGCCGCAGGATACCTCGGCGCGCATCGGCGGCGAGGGGCCGCGCGATCCTGACGCCACGCCGGCCGGCATGCGTGTGGACACGGTTCGCCCGCCGTCCACGGCGGCCACGCGTTCCGACAGCGCGCATCGCCTTGCGGCGCAGGCCACGCGCCACGCGGCCGAGATCGTGCTCACGCGCCTGGGTCAGCGAGGCGACACGATTCTCTATCGTGTGACCTCTCGCGTGCCGACGATGGGCGGTGGCACCGCGATTCCGGCCCATGGTGCCGTGCTCAGCGCCACCGGCGACGAAGCCCTCGCTTTCGTGCGCGAGGTCGCGGCGCGTCGTTCGACGGTCAAGCTCGTCGCCGGCATCTCCGGTTTCCGAAGGACACCGCGCGCGATCGTGGGCGGGTGGCCACGAGTGGTCGACGCCGGTCGCAACGTCGGCGTGGTGGCCGACAGCGTCGAGGGCACGTTCCCGCGGTTTTCGGAAGCGCGACATCCGCGGAGCGCGTTAGGCATCTCGCGCGACGGCCGGACGCTCTACATGGTCGTGGTCGACGGACGGCGACCGTGGAGCGTCGGCATGTCCCTGGGCGAACTTGGCGCCGAGCTGATCACGCTTGGCGCGTGGGACGCCATGAACCTCGACGGCGGTGGGTCGTCGGCGCTCTGGATCCGCGGGCACGTCGTCAACTATCCGTCCGACCCCGGCGGCGAGCGCGCGGTTGGCAACGCGCTGTTTGTCTCGCCCGCAACGCGCTGACGCTGCCTGAAGCACCAACGGCGCCCCGCTCCAGGCAGGGCGCCGTGCGTAGTGCCGGGAGCGTCAGAAGTCGAAGCCGAACCGAACGCCGATCCCGTGGCCTTGAGGCAGTACCGAGACGCGGCGTGGCAATGCGACGCCGGTCCATCGCTCGGCGCCAAAGCGCGACCCCACGATTCCGCCCAACAGCGCGCCCACGGCCGCTCCGGCGATTCCGCTCGCGGCGCGGCTGTACTTCTTGCTGCTGTCGCTGGGCTTGAGCGACGCGGCGATCAGGAATCCACCAGCGGCGCCGGCCGCGGTCCCCACCAGTGCCCCGCGAATGATGTAGGGCCTGTTGACCCGACGTTCGCCGTCGCTGCGTTCGAGCCGGGTGATGTCGTTGACGTGCAGCGACCAGATCCCGCGGCCGGCGGCGTCTTCGATGAACACGGCGGTATCACCCCGCATCTGGACGAAGTTGGCCACGAGCGGCGCGACCAGGTTGGCGGCGCGCACCCGCACCCGTGTGCCTGGGGCGATGGGTAGGGTCGCTTGCTGCGCCCGGGCCTCGTTGAGCGGCATCGCCAGGGCGACCGCGGATAGGATCAGGGCGCTGCCGAGGGAGGGCCAGCGGAGAGTTCCACGCATCATGAACGCCGTAATTGTCGGTTGGACAGCAACTTAGCCCGTGCCTCGCCGTGCTGGAAGCAACGTCGGAGGCCGCTGGGGTCACCCATGAAGGGAGGACGGTCAGGAGCCCGCGCGGGAAACGGCCGCATCAAATGGAAGAAGGGTGCCAGCGGGGCAACCGGCCGGCGCTCACTCACCGACTCGTTGGAGTTGGAAGGGGTCGGGCGGCGGAATATGTTGACGACGACTCTCGGTCCACCTGCCAGGACCGCCACTCCCGCCCCGCTCACCAATGCCGCAGGACACCGCGATCGACACCGCCGAATTCGTCAGGACACCCGCGGCCACCAAGGGACGCATCTCCACGCCCGTCGGGACGCTCGAGGGATCGGCGATCCTCAGGATCGCTGGCGAGATCCGTCAGCGCATGGCCGCTGGCGAAAAGGTGTGCAACCTGACCGTCGGCGACTTCGACCCGAAGCAGTTTCCGATTCCCACGTACCTCGAGTCGGCGATCGTCGATGCGTTGCATGCGCGCGAGACGAACTATCCGCCTTCGCTCGGCATGCCGGCACTGCGCGAGGCGATCGTGGCTTACACCGAACGATCACTTGGCCTGCGCTATCCCGTGGATTGCGTGCTCGTGACATCGGGGTCGCGGCCGGGCGTCTATGGGACGTATGCGACGCTGGTCGACCCCGGTGATCGCGTGGTGTATGGCGCTCCCTCGTGGAACAACAACTACTACTGCCACATGGTAGGTGCCGAGGCCGTGCCGGTTACGTGTACGGCTGAGGACGCGTTTATGCCGACGGCGGCGTCGCTCGCCCCGCATCTCAAGGGCGCGCGCCTGCTGGCGCTCAACTCCCCGCTCAATCCGTGCGGTACGTGCTTCACCGCCGAGCAGCTTGGCGCGATCTGCGACCTCGTGCTGGAGGAGAACGCCCGCCGCGGGGCCGGTGAGCGCCCGCTCTACCTCATGTACGACCAAGTGTACTGGCAGCTCACCTTCGGCGACATCGCCCACGTCGATCCGGTCTCGCTGCGACCCGAGATGGCGCGGTACACGGTGTACGTGGACGGTATCTCCAAGGCGTTCGCCTCGACGGGGGTACGGGTGGGCTGGCTGATCGCGCCTACGGACATCATCGAGAAGGCCAACAACTTCCTGCAGCACGTGGGCACCTGGGCTCCGCGTGCCGAGCAGGTGGCGACGGCGCGGCTGCTGATGGCGGAGTCGGCAATCGAGACGTATCGACAGGAACTCATCGCTGGCGCCCGCGCGCGGCTTGATGCGCTCTACAGCGGGATTGTTGCCCTGCGCGACGCGGGTCACCCGCTGGACGCGGTGGCGCCGCAGGGCGCCATCTATTTGAGCGGCCGGTTTGCGCTGATGGGGAAGGTCACGCCCGAGGGGGAGCGCCTCACCACCAACGACGACATCCGCAAGTGGCTGCTGCGGACAACCGGACTCGGCCTCGTGCCCTTCAATGCCTTCGGCATGGACGGAGAGAACGGATGGTGCCGACTTTCGGTTGGCGCGGTGAGCCTGGCGGACATCGCCGGCGCCCTGCCGCGCCTCAAGTCCGGACTCGAGGCGCTTCGTTAGGCAGGTCGTACGATCGGTCCGGACTTCCACGCTCAGGAGACCCACGATGCGCACTGTCGCCATGGCTGCCCTTCTGCTCTTCGGTTCCACGACCCGGCTCGCGGCGCAGACGGCACCGATCCCGCCTCGGGACGAGCAGGTCGCCGCGGCGGTGCTGCCGCTCCCGGAAGGGCTGCGTGCTGGGGCGCGCGTGCTGGGCTACGATGCCACCGGCAAGTTCGTGACACTGCGTGAGGGCAAGGGCATGGTGTGCCTTGCCCAGTACCCGAGGGAAGCGCGATTCCACGTCTCGTGTTATCACGAATCGCTGGAGCCGTTCATGGGGCGCGGGCGCGAACTGCGCGCCGCCGGCACCGCGGAGCCGCAGGTCGACACGGTGCGCTTTGCCGAAGTGAAGCAGGGCAAGCTCAAGTTGCCCGACGGGCCGGCGGCGCTTTACCAGATCTTTGGCACTGGATATGACCCAAAGACGCAAGCCGTGAAGGAAGGACGTCGGCTGTACGTGTTGTACGTACCGTTCGCGACGGGCGCGTCCACCGGACTCTCCGAGCGGCCACGTGGCAGCGACCCGTGGATCATGCTGCCGGGCACGCCCAAGGCGCACATCATGTTCACGGCGACGATGCAGTAGTGCGCGCCCGGGCCGGGTGAGGCCCGGGGTGTGCCGTGTTTGCCGTCGTTAGTCCGTGTGCCGCCAGGTGCCGACGAGCCGCGGCTGTTCGGTGGGCTGCGTCGAGCCGCCGACGGGCTCCATGGTGAGTCCGCACAGATCGATGGTCCCGCCGTGCAGGACCACGTCGTTCACCGGCACCACGAGCGTCGCGCGTCCGCTCGCGTCCGTGTTGAAGGTGCCCATCGACATCGGGTTCTTGCCCTTGGCGATGGCCCACAGCTGGTAGGTGCGGCCGGACGGTGCGGGTGGCACGTTGAACGCGGTCACGATGAACACGCGGCGCGTGTGGTTCCAGTACACGCGAGCCGACGGCTGCTGTGCCGCACTGCTGAGCGACACCACGTGCACGTCGGGGCCGAAGAACGCCGAGATCGTGGAGTCCTTGCGAGCGAGCGCGTCCTGCGCCGTGACGAGCTCACCCTGCAACGTGGCGAGTGTCGAACGGGTGTCGCGCAACTGCGAGCTGTTGAACACGGCCACGCCAAGACTCGCCGCGGCGGCGAGCCACGGCAGGATGGCCGTGAGGCGGCGCGCAGGGCGCTGGGCCAGCGAGTGCGGGCTCGGAGCAGAGGCCGCGGTGGCGATCGGCCGCACGGTGGCAGCGTCGTCCAGGATCCGCTGCCGCAGCGCGGCTGGCGCGGTGAGGCCCGGTGCTGCGAGCCCCATGAGTCCCACGACCTCGCGATACCGTTCGACTTCGACGCGGAACGCGGCGTCGGTGGTCATGAGCGCGTCGAGCACCGCACGTTCGTGGGCATCGACGGCATCCAGTGCGTAGGCGGCCGCGGCCTCGAGATGGTCGCGCGCGGTCACGAGCCGGCCACCTGACGTGGGGCAGAGTCCGCCACAGGAGTGTGAGCGCTCGCGGGTGCGAGCGCATGGCGCAGCGCGTCCATGGCCGTGCGAAGATACTGGCCCGCGGCGGCTTCGGACTCACCAAGGCGCGTCGCGATGTCCGCAATGCGCAGCCCGCCGAAGTAGGCGAGTTCCACGGCCGTGCGTTGCGTGCCGGTCAGGCTCGCCAGTGCGGATCCCACGAAGGAGTCGCCGCTCAAGGTGGGAAGCGAAGGTTCGACCACCGGCACGGCCTGGCGACGTGCTGCCAGCGCCAGTGAGCGCACCATCGCGGAGATCCAGACGAACGCGGAGCGCCGGTGCGGATCAAACGAGCGCGCCTCGCGCCAGACGGCGCCGAACGCGTCGGCAACGACCGTTTCAGCCACATCGGCACTGCGTGTGATCGCGACCGCCAGACCGTACAGCACGGCTCCGTAGGCATCGTAGAGGGAACCCAGCGCGCGCTCGTCGCCCGCCGCGATGCGCGCCAGGAGCATCGCGTCACGCCGGTCACGCTCATCAGAGAGGGTGGCTTCCTGAAACCCTGTCTTCAGGTCCGTCATGCGGCCATTGGAACGAGAACCATCGCGGCGGAGGCTCCGCAGAGTCTACGCGCGCATCGCATGTTGTCTACGCCGGCAATGCGCCGGTGGATTGGAGGAGGTCAGGTGGCGTCGTCTCTGGCCGACCATCCGGCCAATCACCAAGTTCTGTGTCCGCCATTCCAGCCCGAAAGCCCCCGTCCGATCGAGGTGCGCCATGTCCATTCACCGCAACACCTTAGTCCGTTACCTACCAACGCTTGCGCTTGGCGCCATCGTGGCGCTCTTCGGCGTGACTGCGGGCGCACAACAAGCCGGGGCCAGGGTGCGCGTGACCATGGACTCGGTGCGGGCTCGCGAGTTGTACGTCAGCAATCGACCGGAAGACCATCCGCCGGCGGACTACGCGCGCGACATCGAGGCGCGCAAACATTCCGACAGCATCAACGTCGCGCGTTCGGCCGGCATCATCGACTATCGGAAGGTCAGTTATCGCTCCTCGGTCGATGGGCTCGAAATCCCTGCGCACCTGTATCAACCGCTCGGCAAGCGCGGAGCCAGGGGACACGCGGCGCTGGTCTGGGTGCATGGCGGTGTCCACGGGAACTGGGGCGTGACGCTCTTTCCCTTTGTGAAGGAAGCCGTGCAGCGCGGGTACGTGGTGATTGCACCGGACTATCGCGGGAGTACGGGATACGGCAAGGCGTTTCACGACGCGATCGACTATGGCGGCAAGGAAGTCGACGACGTGCGCTCGGCGGTGGACTTCCTCAAGACGCTGCCGCACGTGGACCAGGAGCGCATCGGCATCATGGGGTGGAGCCACGGCGGATTCATCACGGCGCTCAACCTCTTTCGCGATCAACACCCCTTCAAGGGTGGAGCCGCCATCGTTCCGGTGACCAATCTGTTCTTCCGTCTTGCCTACAAGGGACCCGGCTACACGCGCAGCTTCTCGACGCAGGCGGGGATCCGTGGGGCTCCGCACGAGAATCGCGAAGAGTACATCAAGCGCTCACCCCTGTACCACGTGGAGAAGCTGCAGGTCCCGATCCTGGTGCACGTGGCGACCAACGACGAAGACGTGAACTACGTGGAGGATCAGCAGCTCGTGTGGAAGTTGCGGGCGCTCAAACCCGATCTTGCCGAAACGAAGGTCTACGAGGATCCCGCGCCGTGGGGGGCCAGCGTGGGCCACGCGTTCAGCCGGCGCGTGGACCCGGAGACGCTCGAGCGCGTGGACTCGCCGGCGCAGATCGACTCATGGAACCGGACGTGGGCCTTCTTTGACTGGACCCTGCGTCCGTACGAGGATCGTTCGAAACCACTGCCTCCGTGCGCCTCGCAGGACTGCTCGCGCCGTCGGCCGGCGCCGTGATGCGCCGCCTGACGCGCGGCACTGCCTAACGCGCACCGAGGGTCTTGCGCACCGAGTCGCCGATGCGATCGAGTGCGTCGAGGGCGCTGTCGATGAGGCGGCCGAGCGTTGTGGTGCGCCGCGCCGAGAGCCAGCGCACCGGTCCACGAGCCGGTTCGGGGAGCGGAGCGCTGGTGGCGAGTGCCGTGGGTGGCGGCGTTCGCGGCGGATCCAGGGATCCGTCGGGCTGGGGGATCGGCTCGTACTCGTCAGACATGGGGGCCCTCGGTCACGGCAGCACCTGGACCTACTCGTCCCGCCCCGCTCCGGTTTCGCGCGGGGCGATGCGCGCGCAGGTCTGGTGGGAGCTCCCGATGAGACGAGGCTGGCTGGTGGGCATGTCTCGATCCATTCCCCGCGCGATGGTCCTCCGCGGGTGGGGTGGCACTTCCCGGGCGCGCTGGTCGATCTTAGGCAAGGAGCATGTACGCACGTCGACCTGAGCCCATGACGCAACCACACCAGCACGACAGTCCCGGCGACCCCTTGGGCGTGCGCCTCTCGGGCGCGCTGGGTGAGGCGTACCAGCTGGAGCGAGAGCTGGGTGGTGGCGGCATGAGTCGTGTGTTCCTGGCGACGGAGCGAGCGCTGCAGCGTCGCGTGGTAGTCAAGGTCCTGAATCCGGACCTCGTCAGTCGGGCCACGGAGGCACGCTTCCGCCAGGAGGCCGAGGTCACGGCGCGGCTGCAACACCCCCACATTCTGCCAGTGCTGGCGACAGGTGGGCACGATGACCTGCTGTACTACGTCATGCCCTACGTTGAAGGTGAGTCGCTGCGACAACGGCTCTCGCGCGAAGGTCGGATCCCCGTGCACGAGGCAACGCGTCTGCTGTACGAGATCTCCGACGCACTCGCCTACGCTCACGCACGCGGGGTCGTGCACCGCGACATCAAGCCCGACAACGTCTTGCTTGTCGAGGGACACGCGACGGTGGCCGATTTCGGGATCGCACGCGTGCTCGCTGTCTCGACCACTGCGGGGGGGGGCCGCTCCGAGCCGTTGACCGAGGCGGGCACGTCGCTGGGCACGATCGGGTACATGGCGCCTGAGCAGCTCGCGGGCGATCCCGACGTCGACGGGCGCGCTGACCAGTATGCCCTTGGTGTGGTGGGATACGAAATGCTGTCGGGTGCGCGCCCATTCTCCGGTGGGTCACAAAGCGAGTTGCTGCGCACACAGCTGACCGCAATTCCTCAACGCCTCGACGAGCTCGACCCCACGCTGCCCGCGCCGCTCGCGCTCTGCGTTGCCCGCGCCCTCGAGCACGACCCGGAACGGCGGTTTGCGAGCTGCGGTGATTTTCGCGATGCACTGGGCCTTGGCTTCACTACCGGGCCGCGCACTGTCGCCAGACGACCGAGGCGCCTCGCGGTGTTCGCCGTCATGGGCATCGCGGCGCTCGCGCTGGCCGCGTCCCTCGCGTGGTTCGCTCGAGGCCCGTCCGTGAAACACGCGGCTGATCGCGATTTGCTCGTCGTCGCGCCATTCGACGTTCTTGGGCGCGACCTCGACATGTGGCGCGAGGGCATGGTCGACCTGCTGTCGTCAGCGCTGGATGGAGCCGGATCGCTGCGCACGGTATCCCCCACGGTTGCCGTGCGGCGCTGGTCGGGTCGAGCCGACGCCGCCTCCGGCAGCGCGCTCGCGCGGGCCACAGAGGCGTCGATGACGGTGGTCGGGCGTGTGGTGCGTTCGGGCGTCGACTCGGTGCGCGTGCAGGCGTCCCTCATGGATGCGGGGAGCGCGCGGGCCCTGCGCGAGTTCGACTTCCGAGTTGCGGAATCCGCGATGGATCGCGCGGCGGACTCGATCGCGGTAGGTGTGCTGAGTGCGCTCCGGGGCACGCGTGGAGTGAGCGCATCGCCGCGCGGTTCGATCGGCTCGTCGACCCTGTCGGCCGTGCGCGCATACCTCATCGGCGAACAATTCTATCGTCGAGGAGCGTGGGACTCCGCGGCTACCGCGTTCCAGGCAGCGATTCAGGCGGACAGCCAGTTTGGCCCGGCGATGCGCCGCCTCAGCAATGCACTCGAATGGCGGCGTGTGGCGGGTTTCGACTCGACGTTACGCATCACATACGCCATGCGGGCAGGCGCCATGAACCGTGGTCTGGCCCCGCGGGAGAGTTTGCTCGTTGCAGCCGATTCGCAGTGGAGCGCCATGGCGACCATTGCTCAGCCGAGCGCGCGTCGGGGCATGGCCATGCGGTTGCTGGCCACGCTTCGTGCGGCGTCGGTGCAGTTTCCGCGAGATCCTGAAGTCCAGTTCCGGTTCGGTGATGCGCAGTTTCACTTCTGGCCATTCGACAGCGCGGCGAGTCCGGGCGCGGCCGGCCGATCCATGCGAACGGCGATCGACCTGGATTCGGCCTTCGCTCCGAGCTACCTGCACCTGATCGACATCGCGGTGTACGAGCAGGAGTTCGACTCGGCGATGGCGTATGGTCGGCGGTATCTGGGACTGCAGCCCGGTGAGACCGATGCGGCCGCCGTGAGTGCGCTTGTTGCGCTCCTGGATCGCGCGCAGACGCTGCACCTCGACCTCGACAGCCTGGTGACCGCTCTGCGCGGCGAGCCCATCCGGCAGCTTCATGACAAACTGTATAACGCAGCCGATCCCGATACGGCGCTTGTACGCTTGCTTCGCGTCTTCGCGCGTGATTCGGTCACCGCGCAGGCGAACGTGGAGGCCGTGCGACGCGCACGACATCGCATCTACGGTCAGGCGCTGGCCGACCGCGGACGCTTCGCGGAGGCACGCGAAGCGTCCGCGGACCGACCACTCGGCTACGCAGGCCCCATGGCCTGGCTCGGAGCGGCATCCCCCGATGTGGTACGTGCCGAGCTGGACGCGCGCCTGGCAAGCGGGCTCCCCGTAGATGCGCTCGAAGGGATTCAGTGGCGCACGCGCGAGGGCGACACCTCCGGCGTGAAACGAGCCGTGCAGGTGACCCGTGCCTTCGAGGTCCGATACGGTGCACTCGGTGCGTCGTACCGCCAGGTCGCGGAGGCGTACGACGCCCTGGTCCACGGGGACACGGCCGGGGCGATCGTGCGCCTGGATTCGGTGCGCTCGGCGGCGTGCGAATGGCCCGAGTGTGATGCGGCGCTGCTGACGCTCGCACAGCTGCACGTCGCACGCGGGAATCAGGACGCGGCCGCACGCCTCCTCAGCAGGCCCGTGCGCATGCGGGGTCCGGTGCGAGTGGTGTGGATGCTGGAGGCCGCTCGCCTTGCCGAGCGCCGCGGGGACCGGGAAGCTGCCCTCCGCGGGTACACGTATGTGCGCGAGGCATGGGCAGGCGCCGACGCGCCCGTTCGTGCGATGATGGACGAGGCAGCGGCGGGTCTCGCGCGCCTTCGCCGCTGAGGCGCGTTCGACTCGCGTCGCGCTCGCACTCTACCAAATAGAAGGGGCCCTCTACCGCGCACTTCTCGTGCGATGGCGCGCACGCACACAAGTGCATGCGCGTGCGTGAGATCCGTCGGAGCGTGCATCTGGCCCCGGGCTTGCCTCAGTATGGTGCAACAGACATCGCGAGGCGCTTCATGTCGGCACAGAAGGATCCCCCCTCAACACCGTCCCCAACGCGACCGGGTGTCCCGCGTTCCGACGAGCTGTCGGAAGACGCGTTGGAACAGGTGCTCGGCGGGTTCGGTGGGAGTGGGCAGGGATCGGGCACAACATCGACACCGGCGCCGCCGGCCTCGAAGCCCGAATCGACCCCGTGGAACTGATGCAGTCTCCTCCTCTCAACCCAACCAGGAAGGATCTCATGACCGCACGTGAAGACGAAGCTCCCCGCAGCGAAGAACTCAGCGACGCTTCCCTCGAACAGGTCGCAGGCGGACAGCCCCTGCACACGCCGATTCGACCCACGTGGCCGCGCCCCATCGTGATCACGCCTCCGATCATTCAGCCCATCGATGATCCAATCGCGCTGCCGATTGTCGTCGATGACAGGTAGGTGAAAGCAGGCCCGAACGCGGGACGCGCGCTGGCCGACGTACTCGCCCTTGCCGCGGCACACGTGAGCCCCGCCCTCGCATCGAGGGAGGGGCTCAGCGCGGCCGTGGCTGCCGTGCGGGATGTGCCGGCGGACACGAGCCCGTGTGCCTACCTGGAGTGTCGCCTCGGCGCTGACGCGGGGCGCGTGGATACGGCGTTCTTCATCCCTGAAGGAACAGACGGTCCGGCGCGGTGGATCGAGCGCGACTGCAGCGAAAGCGGAGCGCGCTCGGTGATCGCCGAGCACGTGTTGTACGACCTCGCGTCCAATCCGGCCGGGACAGCCGGCCTCCGGAACCCGTCAACAACCGTGCAGCGCTCCCTGTTCGCGCCAGGGGTACGCGAGGTGTGTGATCGGGTACTGAGCGCGCTGCCTCGCGGTGCACGGCTGGTGTACATCGGCGACATGAGCGCGCGCGGCAAGGGCGCCGGCATTCGACTGTGCATTGCCGGGCTCCCGAACAGGTCACACCTCGCCTTCCTCGACGCGGTGGCGTGGCCGGGCTCACGGGGAGGTGCGCGTCTCCTCCTCGAGCCCGCGGCCGCGGCGCCACCGATCGCGATGATCCATCTCGATGTGGATGGCCGTGTGCGGCCGGGACTGGGCGTGGAGTACGCCTTCGCGCGCGTGCCGCAGCTGGCGGGTCGACTCGCGGAATCCTCCTGGCTCGCGCAGGTCGCGGACCGGGGCTGGTGCACGCGGGCACAGTGCCACGCACTCGAGGCGTATTGCGGTGCGGAAGTGCGCACGCTGCCTCATCATCTCTGGCCGAGCACGCTGGTTCGTCGCGTGAACCACGTGAAGTTTCAGCTGCGGGCCGACCGCAGACGGGAACTCAAGGCATATCTCTGCCTCGAGATCCGGCCACGCCGCGCGAAGGCGAAGCGGGACTCTACTCGATAGAGGCGGGCGTCGACAGCGACGAGCGCCGTGCGCTGGCGACATCGATCGATCGTGCGCTGCCACAACGTGTTGCCGCCCGCCAGCGCGCTGGTACATCGGTTGCTTGAGGGAGTGTAGTCCTCGCCCGAGTCGCGACATGGAATCACCGCAGTCCCGTACACAGGAAGTCCTTGATGCCGTGCTCGAACGCGCGGCGCGAGATAGCGAGTTCCGGCGCGCCCTGCTCGAGAGTCCGCGCGCGGCCATCCACCAGGCATTTGGCGTCCGCGTTCCGGACGATGTGCGCCTGAAGTTCATCGAGCGAGATCCGGATCTCGACGCGCTGGTCGTCCTGCCTGACCTCATCGATGACACGCGAACCCTGTCGGACGACGAGCTCGACGGTGTGAGCGGAGGGGCAGGCGGAGGTTCTCACCTGATGTGGCGTGGCGCGCTGAAGACGTCGCCACGTTCACGTCGCAGCCACTACTGACGGCGGGAGGGCGTTCACGTGACACAGCGGAACGAGGCCCGGCCGCCCGTGAGGCCGGCCGAGGAACCACCGCAGGAAAACGGTGAGCTTGACGACGCGGCGCTCGAGCACGTGGTGGGAGGGCTGGCGCGTGCGTGGATCGGTCGCGTGCCCGACATCGCGAGCGTAGCGCAGCACGAACTGACCAACGGGCTGCTGCTATGAACGCGTGGTGTCTGACTGCGCGAATGGGCACCTTGCTGTCCGTATTTGCTGTCGCCGCACCGGTCCTGGCGCAGGACGCGAGGCCGGCAGCCGACCTGCAGGAGGTCCTCTCGCTCACGTTGCAATACAGTCCGCGGCTCGAGTCCGCTCGCCGTGCGCTGGACCGCGCGCGGGGAGTCTGGCAGCAATCGGGAGCGCCCTTCGATCCACTGGTACGCTCGAGCGTGACGTCGCAGCGCGAACAGACCCTGCTGCCGCCGGCTGTTGGCGCAAGTGCCGCGAGCTATCTCGGCGTCGATGGGTTGGAGTATCGCGTGGAGGGCGAAAAGCTGCTTCGTTCCGGTATCAGCATCCGGCCGGTGGTGCAGGTGTCGCAGTCCAGGACGACCGGCGTTGGTACCGCGCCAAGCGGTGTCGCGACCGCAGCCCTGCAGGTGGCGGTCCCGTTGCTGAACGACCGCGGGGGCCGGGTCACAGGCGCTCCTGAACGAGCGGCCGAGCTGGCCCTGCAGGCCAGCGGCCACGACCTCCGATTCGTTGCCTCGACCGTCATCCGGGACGCGGTCACGGTCTGGTGGACGTACATGGCTGCACGAGACCGTTTGGTGATTCAGCTGGAAGCGGAGACGCGCGCCCAGCGGATGACACTGGAAACCCAACGGCTCGTGGCGGCCGACGAACGGCCGGCCGCCGACATGCGCCAGGTGGAGGCGAACGTGGCGTCGAAGCGCGCCGCGCGCATCCAGGCAGAGCAGCGCGTTCTCGAAGCGCAGCGCGACCTCGCGCTCGCGGTAGGCGTCGATCCCGAGCGGCTGACGGCGGCCTTCGACGCCACGTCCACGTTCCCGACGATCGACTTCGGCCCCGACACGAGCGGTGCGACCGCCCGGTACCTCGCACTCGCGGACAGCGCCCGTGAGGACGTACATGCCTTGCGCCGCCTGAGCGACGCGTCACGTGTCGAGGCGGATGGTGTGACCGGCAGCCTCAAGCCGCGCGCCGACCTTGCCCTGTCGGCTGGATACGACGGGTACGCTGCACGCTGGGGAGTGCCCGGACTCGTCCGTCCCTTCGTCCAGAACACGAGTGGACTCAAGGGAGCGGTGCAGCTGAGCTACCAGTGGCCAGTGCTGAACGTTGGCGCGCGAGGTCGGCTGGCCCAGGCCGAAGCAATCGTGCGCCAGCAGGACGTGCAGCTTGCCGAGGCGCGTCGGCGTGCGCACGCCAGCGTGCGCGTCGCGTGGAGCGCGGTGCGGGCCAGTCGGGCCAGCCTGCAGGAGGCGTCGCGCTCGGTGTCGCTATACGAGGAGACGGTAGAGAACGAGATGACGAAGTTCCGCCTCGGTACGTCGACATTGTTCGACATCATCAACGCAGAAGATGCGCTTACCGCCGCGCGGCTCGCCGCGGTGTCGAGTCAGCAAGCCCACGCCCAGGCGGTGGTCGACCTTCGTTTCGCAACGGGCACCCTTGTCTCCGTCGACCACGACGCTGTTCGCGCGCCGGCCAGTCGTCCGCTCACCCTCCCGAACTGAACCCCGGAGCCTCCGTGTCCGACTCCACCACCGTCTTCCGCAAGGTATCGCTCGATCGCCTGTCGTCGCCGGAGCAGCTCGACCAGGTGATGCGAGTGACCGACGCACGTGGCTGGATCGCACTCGCGGCGCTCGGGCTACTGCTGGCCACTGCGGTGATGTGGGGCGTGGTGGGCCGACTGCCGCAGAAGGTCATGGGCACCGGCATCCTGGTGAAGAGCGGTGGTGTGTTCGAAGTGGTGCCGACGACGGGCGGACGGGTGATTGACGTCGCGGTGGGTGTGGGCGACGTGGTGACGGAAGGCCAGGTCGTGGCCCGCATCGGGCAAGAAGCGCTCGTGGAGCGCCTGCAGCAGGAGCGCGCGAACCTCGCCGCTGCCCGCGCGGACCGCGACGACGTGGTCGCCTTCGGCGAACGCGATGTACGGCTCCAGGGCTCGTACCTGGCGCAGCAGGACAGCAGCGTCCGACAGGGAATCGCCGCGGCCGAGCAGACGCTGCGCTGGCTCGATGAGCGCATCGCGACGCAGGAACAGCTGGTGAAGCAGGGCCTCATGACGCGCAACACCGTGCTTGCCACGCGCCAACAGTACGATGCGACCCGTGAGAAGCTTGCCGACTTGCAGAGCCAGATCACCCAACTGGCGGCCCGCAGACTTACCGTCGAGAACCAGCGCGCGGAGGAGGCACGGCAGGCCGCGCTGGCCATCGAGCGTCACGAGATGAACGTCGCGGAGCTGGAGCGCCAGCTGCGCAGCAGCTCCGAGGTAACGGCGCCGGAGACCGGGCGGATTCTCGAAGTCATGACCGAGCGCGGGAGCATCGTCGCGCCCGGCGAGCCGATCCTGAGCCTCGATCTGACCGGCAAGGCCGTTTCCGGACTAGAGGCTGTGGTCTACGTGCCCAGTGTGCTCGGCAAGCAGATCCGGCCCGGCATGACGATCCAGATCGCGCCCTCGACCGTGAAGCAGGAGGAGTTCGGCTTCATCCTCGGCCGCGTGACCTACGTATCGGACTTTCCGGCGACCACGCGCGGCATGCGGCGCGTTCTCAAGAACGAGAAGCTGGTTGCTGCATTGTCGGGCAACGATGCGCCGTATGAGGTGCGCGCCGAGTTGCAGCTCGATCCAGCGACGACAAGTGGCTTTCGGTGGTCCTCGTCGAAGGGGCCGCCCCTCACCATCCAGAGCGGCACACTGGCGTTTGGCAACATCGAGGTTGCCGCGCGACGTCCGATCGAGCTGGTGATGCCTCTCCTGCGTCGTCAGGCGGGACTCTGACGTGGGAGGAGCTGTGACCACGTCGCTGGCCCGCTGGGGCATGGGTGTCCTGCCAGGGCGTCAGGGCGAACGGCCGCGCGTCGTGGCGCGGGCGAAGACGCCCACCATCCTCCAGATGGAAGCGGTGGAGTGTGGTGCTGCAGCCCTCGCGATGGTCCTCGCGCACCATGGGCGGTGGGTCCCGCTCGAAGAGCTGCGTGTGGCGTGCGGCGTGTCACGCGATGGTAGCAAGGCAAGCAATGTCCTCAAGGCTGCCCGCACCTACGGACTCGTCGCCAAAGGCTACAAGAAGGAGCCGGCCCAATTGCGCGAGATGCCGGTGCCAATGGTCCTGCACTGGAACTTCAACCACTTCGTGGTCTTCGAGGGATTCCGGAACGGGATGGCACACCTGAACGATCCGGCCACCGGCCCCATGACCGTCTCCGAGGCGGAGTTCGATCAGTCGTTCACCGGCGTCGCCCTCACGTTCGAGCGTGGCGAGGAGTTCCGCACTGGTGGAGCTGCACCGAGTCTGCTGAGCGCGCTCGCGCGTCGGCTCCCGGGCGCGCATGGCGCGCTGCTCTTCATCTTGCTGGCGGGGCTCGCCCTGGTGCTGCCAGGCGTGGTTACACCGACGTTCAGCAAGGTCTTCGTGGACGACGTGCTGGTGAAGGGGCTCAGCGACTGGGTCAAGCCGTTGCTGTGGCTCATGCTGATCACGGCGATCATCTCGGGCGTGTTGGTCTGGATCCAGCAGCGCTACCTGCTACGGCTCGAGACGAAGCTCGCCATCGAGACCTCCGGTCGATTCTTCTGGCACGTATTGCGGCTGCCAGCGGCGTTCTTCACGCAGCGCTATGCCGGCGACATCGGCAACCGTGTCACCATCAACGATCGCATCGCTCGCCTGGTCTCGAGCGACCTGGCCACGACGGCACTCAATGCCATCGTGATCGTGTTCTACGCGGTCCTGCTGTTCCAGTACGACATCCTGCTGGCGGGAATCGGAGTATTGACGGCCGGCCTCAACCTGCTGGCGCTCAAGTACGTGTCGCGCCGGCGCGAAGATCTGAGCCGCCGCCTCCTGCAGGACCGCGGCAAGCTGATGGGGACGGCCATGGGTGGCCTGCAGACGATCGAGACACTCAAGGCGACGGGCTCAGAGTCGGACTTCTTCAGCCGATGGGCAGGCTATCAGGCCAAGGTGAGCAACGCCTACCAGGACCTGCAGTTCACCAGCCAGATGCTGAGCGTGGTACCGCCATGCCTGATGGCCCTCAACACGGCGATGATTCTGGGCGTGGGTGGCCTGCGCGTCATGGATGGCCACATGAGCATGGGCCTGCTCATCGCCTTCCAGTCGCTGATGTCGCTGTTCATCACGCCGGTGAACCGGATGATGGACCTCGGATCGATGGCGCAGGAGGTGAAGGGCGACCTCGCGCGCCTCGACGACGTGCTGCGCGCGTCTCGCGATCCACTCACGGGCGCTCCCGCGACGTCGCGCACGGTTGGGGAGCCGGAGGAGGCATCCGCCCCGCTGGTCCCGGCCGAGGCCAGGGCGGCTGGCCTGTCCAGTCAAACAAAGCTGAGCGGGCGCCTCGAACTCCGTGACGTGAGCTTCGGCTACAGCGTGCTGGAGCCACCACTCATCGAGCGCTTCAGTCTCGTACTGCGGCCCGGGAGCCGCGTCGCGCTGGTTGGAGGGTCGGGGTCCGGGAAGTCCACGGTAGCGAAACTGGTGGCGGGGCTCTACGAGCCGTGGGAGGGGACGATCCATTTCGACGGGAGGTCGCGGCAGGAGATTCCACGCGACCTGCTCACCACGTCCATCGGCGTCGTCGATCAGGACATTGCGATGTTCGAGGACTCGATCGAGCACAACCTCGCGTTGTGGGACTCGACGGTTCCCGAACAGGATCTCGTGAGCGCCGCGCGGGATGCCTGCATCCATGAGGAGGTGGCGGCCAGGCCGTCGGGATACCAGAGTCGAATGGAAGAGGGCGGTCGCAACTTCAGCGGTGGCCAGCGACAGCGCATGGAGATCGCCCGCGCGCTGGTGAACAACCCGTCGATCCTCATCCTCGACGAGGCGACGAGCGCGCTCGATCCGACGACCGAGAAGGTCATTGACGACAACCTGCGCCGCCGTGGATGCACCTGCCTGATCGTGGCGCATCGACTGAGCACGATCCGCGATTGCGACGAGATCATCCTGCTCGACCGCGGCCGCGTGGTGCAACGAGGGACACACGCTGACCTGCACGCCGTGGACGGTCCGTATCGACGGCTCATCGCGTCTGAATAGCCGCGGCCTCCGACGTCGCTCCCACCCCCGCCCTCGATGAGACACACCGGCTCCTACGCGGCCCCCGATCAGCGAGACGAACTGCTCCGCGTTGCCACGCGCGATGGCCGCCTGGTCGTGAGCGGAAGCGATCGACCGTTCACGCTCGAGAGCGACCGCGTCTGGCTGGTAGCACAGGGGGAAGTGCACGTGTTCTCCGCGTTGCGTGACGCGAACGGCGAGGCAGGCTCACGGTCGCACGTCCTCACGGTCCCGACGGGTGGCGCCGTGCTTGGGTTTGGCACCGCTACCGATGTGGTGCCCGGGCGCCTGATGCTTGCGGTGGGGAGCACGGATACCCAGCTCATCGAGGTATCTCGCGAGTGGTTGGGTCAGTATCACGCCATGCCCCAGGGTCGACCGGCGGTCCATACGCTGGTGGATGCGTGGGTCGAGGCCCTGAGCGCCGGCATTTCCCGCGACGTCGCGCCCAAACGATGTGCCGAGCTGGAACTCGGACGCGAGATCAAGGTGTCACAGGCCGTGGCGGCACGCCCGCGCGCCGCCGTGGGGTGGGTCCGGCACCTTGAAGGTCACTCGTTGTTCCTGGGGCGCGAGTCGCTCACGGTCAACGGGTCCGGCTACACGCCGATTGCCCGACGGGCGTGGCTCCACATGCAGGACCAGAGCCGCGTGCACATGCTCCCTACCGATGGTCTGCCAGACGAAGCAGCCCTCTGGCAGGGCCTCGACACCCTGCACGCGATCGTCCTGCGATATGCCGACCTCGTCGCGGCGCGGGGCAGGGCGGCGGACCGGGATCGACTCCAGCGCCGCGGCCGCGCTGCGGCGGCGCGCCTGGCTGATGCGTGTCGTGCGCTCGCCGCCACGCTTCAGGGCCCCGATCGGCGCGCCGCAGCCACCGAAGACGTGACCGGCAACGCCGGGGCGAAGGACATGCACGCCGCGCTCTACGAGGCGAGTCGTCTCGTCGGGAGCGCGATGGGCGTCACGATCCGGCCGTACGCCACCTCCGAAACCGGCCAGGCACCCCGTGACCCGCTCGAGGCGATCGCCCGGTCATCGCGCATCCGCGTGCGTCGGGTGGCGCTCCGCGATGCGTGGTGGCGGCAGGAGAATGGACCGCTGCTCGGCTACACCGAAGGTGACATGCGGCCCGTGGCGCTGCTGCCAGAGCGTGGCGGATACCGGCTGCAGGATCCGCTGGCCGCCACGGTCGCGCCGGTGACCGCGGAGAATGCTGCCGGCATTCATGCGTTTGCCTACACCTTCTACCGACCCTTCCCCGACACCGAGCTCACGGTGCGCGACGTGCTGTCGGCCGGGCTGTTCGGGTGTCGGCGCGACCTGCTCGTGGTGCTCGCGATGGGTGCGGCCGGTGCGCTCCTCGGGTTGGTGCCGGCGATGGCAACCGGCCGGATGTTCAATACGATCATTCCCGGCGCCGAGCGGTCGCAGCTGGTGCAGATGACGCTGGTGCTCGTGGTCTGCGCGATGACGACGGCGATGTTCAACGTGACGCGTGGGCTCGCCCTCCTGCGCATCGAGGCCCGCATGGCCGGGTCGGTGCAGAGCGCCGTCTGGGATCGCCTGCTCAGCCTGCCCATGCCGTTCTTCCGGTCGTACACCGCTGGCGATCTCGCCGTGCGCGCGATGAACATCGACGCGATCCGGCAAGTCGTCTCGGGCACGACGGTCACGGCCATCATCGGCGGCGTGTTCTCGCTGGTGAACTTTGCGCTCATGTTCCACTACAGCTCAACGCTCGCCTGGCGGGCGACGATTCTCATCGGCGTTGCCGTCGCCGTGACGTCCCTCGGCAGCATCCTTCAGCTGCGACACCAGCGGGCGGCACTCGCCGTCCAGGCCAGGACCTCAGGCCTCGTGCTCGAGCTCCTGAGCAGCATCGCGAAGCTTCGGGTGGCCGGGGCTGAACGCCATGCCTTTGCGGTGTGGGCGGCGCGTTTCAGTGACCAGCGTCGCATCCAGTACCGGGTGCGCCAGCTGGCCAACGGCGTACAGGCCTTCAACGGCGCGTTCCCGGTCCTCGCGATGACGGTCCTGTTCTGGGCCGCGATGCCGATGCTCTCCGCGGGCACGATGATCCGGACCGGTGACTTCCTGGCCTTCCTGTCCGCCTACGGCGCGTGCCAGGGCGCATTGCTCGGAACGTGCGCCGCCTTGCTCTCCACGCTCAACGTCATCCCGCTGTACGAGCAGGCCAAGCCGATCCTGCGCACGCGACCCGAAGTCGACGACGACAAGTCGGACCCCGGCACGCTCACCGGAGACATCGCGATTCAGCGTGCAACCTTCCGCTACGCGACCGATGGGCCCCAGGTGCTCCGGGATCTCTCGCTGCAGGTGGCGCCAGGAGAGTTCGTCGCCTTCGTCGGCCCATCCGGATCCGGCAAGTCGACCATCCTGCGGTTGCTGCTCGGCTTCGAGAAGCTTGAGTCAGGCGGGATCTACTACGACGGGCAGGAGCTGGGCCGCCTCGACGTGCAGGCCGTGCGACGGCAGATCGGCGTCGTCCTGCAGAACGGCCGCCTCATGTCGGGCGACATCTTCACCAACATCGTGGGATCGGCGCCGCTGACGATGGATGATGCGTGGGAAGCCGCGCGAATGGCCGGGTTCGACGACGACGTGAAGGCGATGCCGATGGGCATGCATACCGTCATCAGCGAGGGCGGTGGCACGCTGTCCGGAGGTCAGCGGCAGCGCCTCATGATCGCGCGCGCCATCGTGCAGCGCCCACGCATTCTGTTCTTCGACGAAGCCACGAGTGCGCTCGACAACCGGACACAGCGCATCGTCAGCGAAAGCCTCGAGCGGCTGAACGCCACGCGCGTGGTGGTGGCGCATCGGCTCAGCACGATCGTGAACGCCGATCGCATCATCGTCATAGACCGCGGCCAGGTGGTGGAAAGCGGTCGCTATGAGGAGCTCATGCTCAACGGTGGCCCCTTCGCCGAGCTGGCCCGACGCCAGCTCGCATGATCAACCCGGGAGGAGCATCCATGACCAGCCGTGTGATACCATCGTTGGCGAGCGCGCTGCGCGCCTCGGCCGTCCTCGCCCTGACCCTGGCACACATGGCGTGCGGCCGCTCGGACGCACCGGACGAGGAGCGCGTCGCCCTGGCGCGGCGAAACCAGGGTGACGTCGTGATCGGGGTGGCGTGGCCCTGGAGCAGCTACCCGGACATCAGGTACGGTGATGGCCTGCAGATGGCGGCCGATGAGATCAATGCGGCCGGCGGTGTCCTCAACGGCCGCAAACTCAAACTCTTGCGTGAGGACGACCACGGCTCGGTAGACAACGGTCGGTTGGTCGCGCAGAAGCTGGCCGCCAATCCCGAGGTCGTCGCGGTCATCGGGCACCTGCAGTCGTACGTCTCGGTGCCGGCCGCCGCCATCTACGACCTCGCGGGCATCGTGATGGTCGCACCAACCGCGACGGACCCCGAACTGACTGCGCGTGGCTACCATCGAGTGTTTCGGGCGACCTTCACCGACAAGGAAGTCGGTCGCCAGATGGCTGACTTTGCGCGTGGTCGCGGCTACCGGCGCGTCGCCATCTGCTACATCCGGAACGCGTATGGCCGGGGCCTGGCCAATGCGTTCGAGGAGCGGCTCACCGAAGCGGGCGGGGCAGTTCCTGCGCGCCAATCCTACGACGCGAGCGGCGAGGCCGACGTGCGCTCGTTCCTCTCCGTCATCAGGGAATGGAAGCACCAGGAACTTGACGCCGTGTTTCTGGCGGGTGAGTCACCCTCGGCCGGTGCGTTCATCGAAGCAGCGCATCAGGAAGGTTTGCGGCTGCCCATCCTCGGCAGCGACGCCCTGAACGCACCGGGAACGCTCGCGCTCGGCCTGGCGGCCGAAGGGACGGTCGTGCCGTCGGTCTTCCACCCGGCGGTGGCAGCCGAGCGTGTGCAGCGCTTCGCGCGTGCATTTCAGGAGCGTTACGGCGTATTGCCGGACGCAGGAGCTGCGCTGGGCTACGACGCCGTCCACCTGCTGGCAGCGGCCATCGCGCGCGCACGCTCGTCGGTGCCCGACGAGATCGCGCGTGCCCTGCGCTCAGGGGCCGGTTGGGAGGGAGTCACCGGTGCCTTCACCTTCACGGAGTCGGGTGATCTTGAGGACCGACCGCTCGTGCAGATGCATGTGCGCAATGGGCAGTTCACGGTGATCGGCGCCAGTACCGTCACCGCGGCACGGGACTGACGCGATGCAATCGCTGCACACGGGAGGGACGGTGACGGCTCCCGGAGTGAGGCGCGACGTTGCGCCGATGCTTCGGCAGCTCGGCGCCGGACCCGCCGAAGAGTCGGAGCTGCTGGCGTACATCGAAGCGAGCGACGCGCGCGAACCCGTAGTCGACGTCGAGTCGTTTCCGCTCGCGGATGAGCCTTTCGTCAGTGCGTGGCGCGGCTACCAGAAGGCTGCGGCCGAGGTTGGCATCGAGGCTGCGCTGCGGCTCGGCCCGCTTCGTCAGCTGAACTTTCCCGTTGCCGCGGGAATGCCGGAGCAGCCGGAGTATGTGGCCGTCACCAGGCGGGGAAGCCCGGTGAACCACTTACGTTCGCGTGGCGTATTCCACGCGCCCCAACGCGTACAACTGCTGCTGCACCCGACGATGGCTGGACACATTCCGGTGATCGTCGCAGGCGATCGCCGGGACTTCGAGCTTCTCGTACGGAGTGTGCTCCATCGAAACGCGCCCGTCGAGGTTCCGCGTTCACAGGGCGCGTGCATGGTGGCCGGGTTCAACAACTGGGATCGCGTGGAGGCGTACCGCGCTGCATGGAGTGCTGAACACCCGGGCGCCACGGAAGCGGACTGGACAGTGGAATTTGCGCGAATGGCGGGCCGGAAGGCGCTCTACCAGGATCGATTCATGATCCTGAGTGAGGGGAACTACAGTGCGGTGGAGGCCAGCGCGATGGCCATGGACGAGGAGGAGTGGCTGAAACGGAGCCTGACGATCCGGCTGGAACATGAGTGTGCGCACTACCTGACGCGCCGCGTGTTCAACTCGATGCGCAATGCCCTCCTCGACGAACTGATCGCCGACTATGCGGGTCTCGACGCAGCGTTCGGCGCGTACCGGCCTGAAGCATTCCTGCGGTTCATGGGGCTCGAGGCGTTCCCTCGGTACCGGAGCGGAGGGCGCCTCGAGAACTATCGCGGCACGCCACCGCTTTCGGACGGCGCGTTCCGCCTCCTGCAGCCGCTCGTCATACAGGCCGCTCGCACTCTCGGCGCGTGGAGTCGCAAACGACCGCGAATGATGGATGCCAAACGTGATCGAGCGCACATGATCGTTTCACTGATGCAAGGCGGTCTCGCGCCATTGCTCGTTGGATGATGGAATCAGGGTTGGCCCGACGCCGTGGTGATGCCATGACGCGACGTCCGGGGCCACGCTTGCTGAACGTGTCCGACGAACGTAGAGTCGCGCGGCACGTGTTGGCGCGGGGCGCTGCGCGGTAGAAGGACGGGCGCGGTTGCATTCAGGTGACGGCGATGGTGTCGCAACGAACGGATCTCAACCTGAGCACGGGAACATGCTGGAGATACCCACGACGATCGAACGAGACGCCACCTTGCCGGTGGCACGCGAGCTGGAGCATCGGGCCGCGCGTCGGTGGGGCACCCAGCGACCGATCGTCGTCATCGGAAGGCACGAACGGCTGGCGGAGAGTCTGCACCGCGTGAAGCGATTCGCAAAGGCCGATCATCCAATTCTCGTCACGGGAGAGACGGGCACCGGCAAGGAACTGTTTGCGCGGGCATCGTACCTCTTCTCCGAGCGGGTGAACGCTCCCTACATCGCCGTGAACTGCGCGCAGTTCCACGACGGTCAGTTGATGGCATCGGAGCTGTTCGGGCACAAACGTGGCAGCTTCACGGGCGCCACAGCGGATCACGCCGGCGTGTTCAGTGACGCGAACGGTGGTACGGTGTTCCTCGACGAGGTTGGCGAGCTTTCGTTGCCGGCGCAGGCGATGTTGCTTCGTGTTCTTAGTGAAGGCGAGATCGTGCCGGTCGGAGGCACGTCACCAAGGCAGGTGAATGTTCGCGTCGTGGCCGCGACGAGCCGCGACCTCAAGCCGATGATCGCAGCCGGGACATTCCGCGCCGACCTCTATTACCGATTGCGATACTTCCACGTGCAGGTTCCGGCGGTGCGGGAGCGCGGTGACGACTGGGAGCTCATTGCGCAGCACTACATGGCGCGCCACGCGGCCTCCGCGCGCCGAGCGAAGCGGCTGTCGCCCGAGGCCTACCGGCTGCTGAAGGCCTATCACTGGCCCGGCAACGTGCGCGAAATCCGCAGCATCGTGGAAATCGGCTGCCAGCTCAGCGAAAGCGACGCGATCGAGTGCCAGGCATTTGCTGACGAGCTCGAGGTGCGGGCCCGGCGCGAGCAGGTAAAGCGGCTTCCGCTCTTCGACGAACGTGATACCGGCAGCGGCGACCCGGAGGATCCCATGGTCCGCATGGAGATGCGCGAGACCGACTTCTGGACCGCGGTGCATCGGCCCTACCTCTCACGGGAGATGAGCCGGGCGGAGGCGCGTTCGATCGTCGAGCGAGGGCTCGACCGTACGCGCGGCAGCTACAAGCGCCTGCTGGGCATCTTCAACATTCCCGACGGCGACTATCTCAAGTTCATGGACTTCCTGCGTCACCAGAAGCTCAAGCCTGAGTGAACATGCCGCAGTCGATGGCTGACTCCAGCCGATAGAGGCTAGCGTCAACCTCGGCACGCCAACGAACCTGGCAGCTAAACGCAAGTCGATGTCCGGCATCAGGATACACCACCGGGCCTGTGTGGCGCCCAACTTGCCTTTCCTCATGGACGATGTGCGGACCCCCGCCCGTACACACCAACCTCACCAGGAGCGATCCATGACGCCGAAGGACAAGGACACGACGCCTGTCACGCCGGAACCAGCCACCGACGACCAGCTTTCCGCGGAGAACCTCGAGTCCGTGAGTGGCGGCATCGTGGGGCCCGGCGGTTGCATCCCGCCCATCTGGCCGCCAAAGGGCACGAAGCCATGGGAGACCGATCCCGTCCTGCCCGGCCCCACGACCGTGGAGTGACGAACGCAAAGGCCCGCACCTGTTGTCGGGTGCGGGCCCCTGCGTGCGAGACGACGGCGAACGTTCAGCTATTGCCCGCGCATCAGCATGAATACCACCAATCCTGCGAGGACAACGGCACCCACGGCCGCCCAAAGGCCAAGGCGCGAACCCGTCGTCGCTCGACCATCCAGCTGCGCTCGCCAGGCCGCGTACCGATCCCGGTCGACGTAGTACCCGCCGTTCGGCGTCCGGCGAACCAGACCCGCCGTGAGCGACGACGCGAGGTACTCAGCATCATCCGCGCTCACCGATCGAGCGCTTTCAGGGGCATGAGCGCCCGACGCGTGCAGCCGATTGACCGCATCAGCTTCAGCTGCGACCAGCGCGAGCAGGGGGAACAGGGGCGTTGCGGACACGATGCCCTCGCAGAGAGAAAGTAGGAAGGGAGACGATCAGTTGTCGTACACGAACGCAACCTTTCCGAACCGATCGGGATCATTGAACGTGCGATCCAGAAAGCCAGCCGCCTCACTCCCGCAAAATACCGAGTCCAGCACGGGTTGAAAGGACCCGCGCGTGTGGTCGCACAGCGCCGCGTCGAGGTCGCTGGACACGCCGATACAGTTCCCGCTGAGCGTCAGGTTCTTCATGATCATCTGTGTGAACAGCCGGCCGCTGTTCGGCGGGCAGCTCGCGACGCCCGATGCATGCGCTGCGACCTCGTTCTGCCCGACGAGGCCACACGTGACATATCGGCCGAATGGGTTCATCACTTCGACCACCTTCTCCACGTGCAGGTCGAAGAACGGGTCGATGATTGCGTCGAATCCGCCAACCTCCTCGGCAAAGTCGGTGACCTTGCGAGCCTCGTGGAAGCCGGAGAGATGCCGTCCCACCACCAGCACCCCGTGGGCTCCAAGCGACCCCAGCCGCTCGGCCCACCGCGCGGACGACGTCACGGTGAAGACATTTACGGGGTGCTGGCGCAGCGCGGCAAGCGCAAACTGCGAGGTGTTCGATGCGCCTGAAGTGACGAGCACGTTTGCGCCAGGGGATAGCTCGAGACGACGCAACATGCTGTATGCCGTTTGGGCGTTCAGGCTGAACGCGGCCGCCATGGCGTCCGGCATCGATGGTGGAATCGCGCGCAGCTTTCTCGCGGAGGTCACGTGGTAGCCACGCGAGGCCTGGTTGCTGGCGACTCCTGCCCGCGGGCCCCCGGGCTCGGCAAGCCAGGGGCGCCCCACGTAATGGTGATCCGTGATCACCCGATCCCCAGGGCGGAGTGTAGTGACCTCGGCCCCGACTGCGACGACTTCGGCCACGTACTCAGACCCGATCGGCGAGAATCGCTGTGGTGCCACCGAGCGCATCGATCGGGCGAAAGCCTTGTCGCGATAGTTGCATGAAAAGCCCCGGACGCGCACAAGCACCGACCCACGCATTCCCTCCTTGCTTCCGTCGAAGCTCGGGGTGGCAACGGGCACGAAGCCGCACTGCACGTCTACTCCATCCACGCACACGCGTGGCCGCGTGACGGGCACGCCGTCAATGCTGTTGCGGGATCCAAAGACAACGAGGTGATCCACCGGTGTACCTCCGGGTTGGCGTCACGCCCACATGAGCGGACTGGGAACGCGGTGCGGGGAAGCGAGTCGGAGCAGCGCGTGCCCGATGCCCGCTTCGCCATGCAGCAGTCCGGGTGAGGCGACGCTCGCTGGCCAACCGGTCACCACCACATCACGAGCGATCCGCGCGGCGACGGCCATGCCGAGGGCACGTGCGCGGTCCACGAGCTGGGGCCGGTTCAGCCTCATGCCGGTGGCAAGCAGCACGTCGATGCGCGTGCCCGTTCCGTCACCGATCGTGTCGGACGCCGAGCCCGAGGTCGCGTCGGGTTCGCGCGTGAATTCGTCGATCTCGACATCGACGCCGGATGCATCGACGAGATCGAGGCGAGAGCACACAAGGCCGCAGACACCGTGACTCCACGCTCCCTGGCGCTCGTCCGCATAAGGCAGTGTGCGCTCCGCCACGATGGCGGCTGTGGCCAGGTCCGAGAAGGTCGCGTCTTCACTGACTCGTGCGAGTCGCGCGAGGGCCATCGCAATCCCGCTCTGCCCATGCGCCATGCCACGTTCAGGTTGGCCATGGCGATTGGGCCACCAGCGTCCTTCGCTCCCCGCGGTGGTCTGCGTTCGCTCGGCGAGCACGCTGCCGGCATCGATCGCGCGGCCGAGCCACTCGCGCTCTCCAGTCGCATCATGTAGCGCGAGGAACCCGAGGATGGCGCCTCCTGTGCCGGTCATCAGGTCGCTCGAGTCATTGCGGGCAAGCGCGTCCGGAGAGGCGAGGGCCGCAACTTCCAGTGCGATGTCCATCACGTCCGGGCGCCCGAGGAGGCGTGCAGAGTGCACGTGCGCGAACACGATCGAGGCGAGCCCGGTGCCAGCTCCGACGTCGACGAGACGGCGCAGCCGCAGCGAGCGCAGGTAATCGTGGAGCGCAGCACGGAACGGCCGCAGCGCCCGAAGGGCGAGGTCGGACCATTCGCTCTCGCCCGTAACGTGCGCCAGGGAAGCCAGAAAGAACGCGACTCCCGACGCGCCATCGATGAGCCCGGGGGCGAGTGGGCCCATGCGATAGCGGCGGGCACGTCCGAGGTACTCGGGGCCGACCCATTGCACCATTCGTTCGTCGCTGGTCCCGCTCGCGATGGCTGCGTTGCGAAGGCGGCATCCAATGCGCCTGGCCGCCTGCACCACTTTATCACGCGACCACGCCACCGCGTGGGTGGTCGGAGGAGGCTCGGGACAGCACACGCGCAGCTCGTGCGCCGCATTGGTCGCAAAGGCGCTGCGAATGAGCGACACCTGGAAGGCGAGGTCGGTCTCACTCAGCGAGCGCAGACGCCGCATGGCCTGGTCGAGCGCCGAGACTTCGAGGGCGTCGGGGATGGCGGCGCCGTTAGGCAGCGCCAGGACCGTGGAGTCGGCGCGCGCACTGAACAACGGAATGTCGAGGCTGTCGAGCGCCTCGTGCTCCGCATCGACGATGTCCCAGATCCGGGGCCGGAGCGGATTGGCCAGGAGCGGACGGCTGAGCGCGTCGAGCTGAACGCTCCGGTCGACGGCGTCGCGGAGGTATGCGGGCTGCAGCGTGCGCTCGATGAGCGTGGCGTACAGGTTGGTGTTGCGCAGCAGCACGCGGACCGTCGCCTCGCGCATGCGCGCAAGGATTCCATGCTCGGCGAACAGGTCGTCCCGACGTGACACAAAGGCCCGGTAGGTGCGCGTGAAGCCGTCGACGATTGCGTCGACGTGGCCCGACGCGGGAACCGGCATGCCGTCGCGCACCGGCAGATTGCTGGCGCGTACGCCCGAGGTGGTGCGCACGAACTCCAGGCGCATGTTGTCGCTGTTGAGGTGACGCCAGCGCGGTACGACGACCGACGTGCCGTCGGGATCGACGCCGCCGAGTCCACCGAGGTTGAACGCGCCTCCGTCGTCTCTGACCAGGATATCGGGCAACATGCGCACGGCGAGGACCGATTCGGCGCACCGTTGCGTGGCGCTGCCCGTGGCGTCGGGTGCGGCCTTCTCGTCGTGCTCGACGCGCACCCGCGGCCCGAGCAGGGTCTCGAGATCAATGAGCACGGGGTGTTCACCCGACGCAATCAGATTCTCGTAGTGCAGGTCGCCACCATTGAGCGCGTACACGACACACAGGAGAGCGCCGCAGCGCTCGAAGTACCGCGCGACTTCGTCATCCTGCTGACAGGGCGTGTGCGCAGCGAACTCCAGCCAGCCATGGTGCCCGCGATCAAGGACGCGCAACGCACGAAGGCTGGGCACCCCGGGAATGCCGTCGAGCCACGCCACCAGCTCTCCCATGCGCTGCTCGAGCCCGAGCGGCCGCGGCTTGTACACAAGCCGCAGGCCGGACGCCCAGGTGACGATGTACACCGAGCGCCCGCCATCATGAGGGTCGGAGAGGTCAGCGCGGATGTCTGTCACGAGACCGAGTGGCTGACCCTCGCCGAACGTTGCCTCCAGCGCCGGGAGATCCGCGCGCAAGCGTTCGAGGAGTTCGCCGGTGACCGTGACCCACAGATCGGTCGCGGTGCCGAGGAGCCTGGCGAGCACCGGGTACGTCGAGCAGATGCGTGCCAGGCCGCCGGTCCGCATGTCGCGAAGAAATGCATCGTAGAGCGTGCGGGGTGGCCCACCGGACACACTGCTGGCGAGCATCGCCCCGAGTCCCTGCGACGAACGCAGGGATCGATAGACGCTGAACTCCGCATACAGCACGCGCATGGCCACGCGGCAGAGTCGACTGAGCAGCGCGCCTTCCAGTTGGGCGAGCGCGGCGGCAGAGACGACGGCCTGCCAGTCCGGATGGCACTCGACTACCCGGTGACGCCCCAACCGCGCGAGGGGAAGGAGCAGCTCGCCAAACGGGTGAGACTCCTCGAGTGCGGGGAACCCGTCGTCCGAGAACTCAGGCGTGAGCAGCCACGCATCGCGTACATGGCATGCCCAGGCAGGCAGGTCCGACACCTGCTCCGCTCCCGACCGCTGCACGAGGTCGGCCATGGCTGCCGCCGTGAATCCGTCCCACGTCAATCGCTTCTCGAAGGTTGCCCAGCTGCCGCTGGCGGCCAGCTCGCACCAGGTGGTGAGGAGTGTTGAAGGAACCGCGTTTGGGCTGCCGTCCCGGTCGATGGCTGAGGACTGGTGCTGTCGAGCACGCTCGCGGAGCGGCACCGCGCGCGCGACGAGGGACTCGAGGTGCAGTGCGGTCGGCATCGTCCGCCCGTCAGTGCGTTGCGTTCCAGCTATAGAGCGTCATACCGATGGAGCCGACGGCTACCAGCAGCATGAGCCAGAGTCGTGCATCGCGTGGTTGCTGCCACCAGATCATGGCGAGGGAGAGAACGCTGATGCCGAGCCACACGAGGTATGCCTTGCCAGCGGGCATGGGACGCTCCGGTTCGTGGAGGTGACGTTGCGGCGCGGCACCCGTTGGGCACCGCGCCGCAAGGCGCACGCGAGGTACGCGCGCGTGAACAGCGACTACGCGGTCTCGTGCCCGATGATGTACGCCGAGAGGCTGGCGACGGCGCTCCAGGCAAGTGAGGCGAGCAGGATCGTCGGGGTGACGCCGCCGGCGACGGTCTCGAGTTCCGATTCACTCAGCTCGGCCCTGGGGTCGATCGGATCAGGCAGGACGACCGTTGCGTCTGCCGCGTTCTCGATGAAGCGGATGTTGAACGAGGCTGGCACGGCACGGCCGCTGAACTCCTCGACGGCGGCGCGCGGATTCGTGAGGAGCTTGCTGCGGAACGCGCTGTCCGTCGCCGACCGAGCGAGGATGGCGGTGTACTGTTCCTGTGCGGCCGCCGTGAAGGCAGCGTCCTGGCTCAGCGCCTGAGCATTGGCCCTGGAGATCATTGGTCGGAGAGAAGGGAGTGTGGGCAGGGAAGTCGGTCGCGAGCCAGTCGGCCCGCGACCCGAAGGGCGTTAGTGCGCTTCCTGACCGTCGTTCCGGCCCTGGAAGAACGAGTTGGTAATGGCACTGACGAGGATCACGGAGGCGACGATCGTCGGTGTCACACCGCCGGCCACCGTCTCGAGCTCGGCTTCCGAGAGCTGTGCCGAGGGGTCGACCGGGTCCGGCAGGACGATCGTTGCGTCCGCCGTGTTCTCCACGAACACGATGTTCACATCGTTCGGCGCCGTGCGACCTGTGAACTCCTCCATCGCCGCGCGCGGGTTTGTGAGCAGCTTCTGCCGGAATGCGGAATCAGTGGCAGAGCGCGACAGGAGCGCCTGCATCTGCTCGGTAGCGTACTGGGCCTGTTGCGGGTTGTTCTGGAACTCCTTGATGGCCGTCTTGGCGTTCATGAGCGAGTGTCCTCGTGATAGGGAGAGGGTGCGGTGCAGGGGACTAGTGGGAGAACTCGTGAATCGCCTGGCCGATCAGTTGGCCGGTGAGCGCACTCGCGGCGGCGGCGCCGAGCGAAGCGAGGATGACGGTGGGCGTGATGCCGCCAGCCACCGTCTCGAGCTCGGACTCGTTCAGCTCGGCGGCCGGATCCACGGGGTCGGGCAGCACGATGGTCGCATCCGCGCGGTTTTCCACGAACACGATGTTCGCGGTGCCGCTGGACGCCCCACCCGTGAACTGCGCGAGCGCGGCGCGCGAGTCCGTGATCAACAGTCGGCGGAACTCCATGTCCGTGGCGGAGCGGGCCAATAGGGCCTGGAACTGCTCGCTCGCCTTCTGGGCGAGCACGGGATTGGACGCGATGGTGCGGGCGGTGGTGGCGTGACTCATGGTGGATTCCTCGTGGGACCGTGAATGGGTGGCCTGCAACTGGGCGCACCAAAGGCAACCCGCGTGCCCGGAGCAGAGAGTCACGGAAGCCATTCGCTCGCCACCACTTGCGTGGACGCCGTGCTGGCTGGCGGACGTGCGGCGACGGAGTACGCTTCTATTTCATAGATGCACGCCTCGTCTCGTCGAGCCAGAACGACGGTGTCTGCCCCGCCAGCGTCGGCTCGACTTCCTCAATGCCGGGGACCAGACGCCGACACTCGACCCAGCGTTAGGCATGCTCTGCTTTGCGCCACCGCGAACAGCCCATGACGCGCGTGGCCAGCCGTCGCTGTACCGTTCGCCTGCCCCCCCTCTCCCGGATTCGGTTGCCTTTCGGTGCAGGACCGGTGAGACTGCAGGCCCCGACCATTCGAGACCTCCATGACGACTGCGGAATCGTCCGTGGTGGCGCCGCCGCCAGCCCCGACCGTCGAGAGCACGGAGACCGGCCGCGTGTATCGGCTCGATCAGCTGATCGGCAAGGGCGGATTCGGCGAGGTGTACCTCGCGACGCCTCTCCGCGTGTTCGACCTGCCCGCGCAGGTGTGCGTGAAGATCAGCGATCACATCACCGGGTGGCTGCGTGAGGCCTATTTCGCGCAGCTGCTCGCGCGCGAACCGCGCGCACTGCGCGTGTACGATCGGTTCGTGGCAATCGAAGGCTCGAACGTCCGCTACTGCCTGGTGATGGAGTACGCCGAACACGGCGACCTCGGAGCGTGGCTCGGGAAGCATGGTGGCCAGCCGGAGCGGGTGGTGCGCCGCGAGCTTGCCGGCATTCTCGGTGTGCTCGACGTTCTGCACCGCGGCCAGGCGCTGCACCGCGATCTCACGCCATTCAACGTCTTTGTCTGCGCAAACGCACAGCTCAAGCTGGGCGATTTCGGCATTGCCACCCATCAGCTCAGTCGGCGCGGGGTGACCGCGGAAGCATTCAACCCGTTCAACGCACCCTCGGAGATCGCGTGGGGCAAGGTGCGGAAGTGGCAGCAGCGCGACGACATCTTTCAGGTTGGCCAGCTGGCGGCGATGCTGCTGCGGGGTGACATCCGCAGCCCGATGGGCAGCAAGGACGTGCGCGGCCTGCCCTGCAGCGACGAGTTGAAGGAGGTGATCTACCGCTGCCTCGGTGCGCGCGGGAAGCGCTATGAAGCCGCTGGAGAACTGATCGCAGCGCTGCGGCGCCGGCCCAAAACGCCCGCGTCGGGTGGCCGCCTCAGGAGCCTGGCGGGGCACAGCATCGCGTTCACCGGGTTCCTCTCGCGGCCACGCAGCGAGGCGATGGCGGCAGCACGCCGCGCTGGTGCGAAGGTGCAGTCCAAACCCGGTCAGGCCACCGACGTACTCGTACGCGGGCGGCCCAACAAACTGCAGATTGCTGGCACCGTCGGGGGTACCAAGCTCCTCGAGGTCCGTCGCCTCGCCGCCACGGGCCACGACGTCCGTATCATCTCCGAGGCGCAGTTCTGGAAGCTGGCCGCGGCGTCGTCTTCGCCGCGCCCTGCAGCGGGGAGGACGCGTGACGGCGCTACTTCCCGCACCGGTCGACGACCCGCACGGACGACCAAGGCTCCGGCTCGCACACGCGCCGAGACAACACGGCGTCGCTCAGGCTGATCGGCTGTCCCTTCGCACCGGGCTACGCGTGCGGTGACCGCAGGTGCGAGCGGGACCGAGAGGCGGTGGCCAGTATGAGGCAGGAAGCGCCGCACGGGAGGCCCGAACAAGCCTACCCCACCCGTCACCCGCACCAGCTGCCGATGCGTACCGGCTGGCCGTCTGCGCTTGCCAGCCTTTGCCGCCGTCCTCGAGGACGGCTCGGCAACCTCACCGGACCCCGCCGCGAGATCGCGTCATTCAAGCCATCCCAGGGGGCACACCGCCAACGCACCGTTTCATGAGACCCGGATGTTTCGGCGCGACCCACGCGTGCTCACGTCACCTGGCAGACTCTTAGCGCCGGTGCACCCTCCATCCACCGGCGTGCCAGGCAGCGTTGCTTGCGGGACGGTGGTCGCCGACCCATGATGATCGACTTACGTCCCTTCGACAGGTGGCATTGCGGAGGGAAGCAGCGACGGAAATCCCGAGCGGATCACGACATGAGTACTGGACGAGTATTCACTCGAGCCGTGGCCGTGGCGACAGTCGCACTGGCGGGCCGCATCAGCGCGCAGGACGTGGCGCGCATCGTGGTCGAGCCCACGCGCGTGACCATGCAGGCGGGGCAGACCGTGGCGCTGAAGATCACCGCGCTCGACGCCACCGGGCGGGAGATCGTGAACCCGCAGCTCCGGGCCAGTGGGCCGCGCGGTGCGATCCGCATTGCTGACGGCAAGATCACGGCGCTCCGTGCCGGATCGTTCACCGCCGTCGTGACCTCAGGTGGACGTGGCGTCACGCCGATCACCGTCGAGATCCCCGTGCTGGTCACGAACCCCAACCTGGCAAAGCTGGAGATCCTTGCGGAGCCGGGCGCACCGTACGTGGGCACGATGCTCGGCCATTCGGTGAAAGGGATGCACGCCGACAGCACTGTGCGGCTCGACCTGAGGGTCACGTGGCGATCTTCCGATGCCGCGATCGCATCGGTCGACCGGTTCGGCACCGTGAGTGCGCTCGCGCCGGGCACGGTGACGATCTCGGCGGACGCCGAAGGCGTCACGGCGCGCAAGACCTATCGCGTCCTGGCGAACCCGGTGGCGTCGATCGCGCTGGACGTAAAGGAAACCACGGTCAGTACCGGTGACGTGGTACACCTCAACGCCATCGCACGACGCACCAACGGACAGCCCGTTTCAGATGCCAGGGTGTCGTGGTCCTACCAGTACCAGCCCGACGACACGACGGCGGCGCCCGGTGGGCAGGGCATCGTGGATCGCGCGCCGGACGGCACGACCCTTTTTGCGGCAAACGCGCCAGGTCGCTACACGCTGCAGGCACAGGTCGGTACGGCGTTTGCCCGCACGGTCCTCGACGTCAAGCCGCGCGACGTGCGGCGCCGCATCACGGTGACCGGTCGTGGCACGGTGAACACGACGGCGACGTCGGATCTCTGGCCGTGGACCGGAAAGGATGGCCGCGACTACTGCCTGGTGGGCACCTGGGGCGGTGACGGCTACGCGCTCGTGTTCGACATCACCGACATGAACAACATCGTGAAGACGGACTCCATCAAGGTGGACGCCCGCACGATCAACGACGTGACGGTGTCGCCGGACGGACGCTACGGAGTGCTCACGCGCGAAGGTGCGTCGAATCGCGTGAACGGCGTCGTGATCCTGGATCTCGCGAACCCGGCACATCCCAGGGTTGCCTCGACCTTCGACGAGGACCTGACCGGAGGCGTGCACAACGCGTTCGCGACCAACGACTACCTGTATGCGATCTCCGGCGGGCAGAAGTACGTCATCATCGACGTACGCGACATCTACAAGCCCAGGCGCGCCGGCGAATACCGCCACCCCGGCGCGCGCATCCACGACCTCTGGGTGAACAACGGCATCGCCTACTCAGCGCAGGGCGGAATTGGCGCCGTCATCGTGGACGTCGGCAATGGCAAGTGGGGTGGCACGCCGCAGAACCCGAAGCTGATCAACGTCTTCCCCATCGCCTCGGGCCACGAGATCTATCCGTACTTCCAGAAGAGCACCGGCAAGACGTACCTCTTTCTCGGCGACGAGGAAATGAGCCGCGAGGGTCGCGTGTGGGAGGGCACCAACTACCGTGCCACGTTAGGCTCTCCCGGCGGCGTGGCCCAGACGTCTGGCGGGTACGTGCACATCGTGGACGCCACCGACCCGATGAACATGAAGAAGGTCGGGCGCTACCACCTCGAGGACTACGGATCGCACGACATCATCGTCGAAGACGACGTGCTCTACCAGGCGTATTACGACGGCGGCGTTCGCGTGGTCGACGTGTCGGGCGAGCTGCTCGGCAACCTCGCCGAGCAGCGCCGCGAGATCGCGGTGTTCAAGCCGTATGATCCCAAGGGACACACCGCCAACGCCCCGTTCGTGATGAACGCGATGCCGTGGAAGGGGCAGGTGCTGTTCACCGACTTCAACTCCGGCTTGTGGGCGGCGAAGCTGGAGCCCAAACCCAAAGTCACGCCGTAGCTGGTGGTGAGGCGGGGACCGGGCCGGAGGGCCGGAGGGCATCGACGGACGGGGGACGGATAGGCATCCGCCCCCCGTAGCACACCACCATCCGCCTGCTCTTGTGACCTATACGAGCTTCACCTTCGCCACGTCTTCGATCCACTCCCGATACTGGTCGAGGCGAATGTAGATGCCCCCGTCACCGCAGGTCGCGATCGCGCTGGTGGTGGCGCGTGAGGTAGCGCCCGCCAGCAGCCAGGTCTTGCCGCTTGGGATGTAGAACGGGCCGCCGCTGTCACCGGAGCAGCTGTCCTTGGCCATCATCGGCTTGCCGGCGACCAGCTCGAGGCCTCGGTTGCAGCCATAGATCTTCGCATCCGTCCCCCTGCCCTTCACGCGCCCTCGGCAGGCCGTCGAGGCGATCGGAATGTCGACCATGCGCTTGATGCCGTAGCCGATCGACCCGCTGGCGTCGACGTTGCCAAAGCCCACGGCGCGGCCGTCCGTTGCGGCATCGATCGCCCTGCTGTCGGCGATGGCACGCGGCTTCACCGTGGACTTCTTCTCGAGCACGAGCACCATCAGGTCGTCGCGCTCCTCCTTGCTCCGCGCATATCCGGGGTGTCGCACGGCGTCCTTCACCGCGATGCGCGTGCCCTTCTTTGCGACGTCGTTACCGAAGTGGACGTGCGTGGCCGTCTTCTGGCAGTGGCACGCGGTGACAACCACGTTGGGCGCGATCAGCGTTCCGGTGCACTGCCAGTCGCCGGTGGAGCCCTTCATGCGACCCACCGCCACGCAGTCCGGGAAGTCGGTCGGAGGCACCGTGGTGCCGCCCATGATGCGAAGGCGCGCCTTCACCCGCGCAGCCATGGCGCGCGCGTTCTGGAGGAATCGCGCGTCTTCGTAGATGTGGAAATCGGGGTCCTGCTCCGGCGCGGCCGCCGCACCACGGCGTGAGCGCACGCGCATCACGGGAAGCGCGCGGCTCATCACGGGATGGCTCCTCAGATACACGGCGCGAAGGATCTGCGCGAACTCGGCGTCGGACGTGGCCGCGCTCTCCGCCTCCGCGATGGCCGCCCGGACGAGTTCGTTGTTCTGTTCGTCGCTCAATCGTTTCGCCGGCACGCTCACTGCTCCGTTCGAGTCACCGCACCATGCCGCACTGCGCTCCTGGCGACAAGGGAGCGGCGCACGCGCCACAGGTTTGACCGCCCTTGCCCGAAGGCCTACACTGGGAATCCCACCGCGCCCGACGCACATGGAGCAATGCACCCTCGATCCGGCCAACGCCCGCGCCGATTTCTCCAGCGGCTCCACGGTCACCTGCGTGGGGCACGCGACGCTGACCCGATGGGCGCTCCCCCTGGACGCCGCGCCGACCAACGTCGAGGAGCAGGCGCTCGCCGACCTGGGCACCGTACTCGAGGCGCATGGCATCACGGCGGTCGAAGGCCTGCGTCTGGTGCTGGCGACCTCGACAGATCGACTGCCCGACGTCACGATCTCCCTCGCGCCCAACGTGGAGGCGAGGGACTCGATCCTCGTGGTCATCGATGGTGTGACGGCGCTGATGGAGCCGCCGGCCGCGGCGATCACCGATGCAGCGGGGAGGCACTTCACACTCACGTTCTCCGCGATGTCGATCGCGCGGGACGCGCGGGGCGCGTGGATCATGGTGCTGCGCTCTCTCCCGCCCGCCTCGGATGCGTGGGCTCAACGGGAGCCGCTGTTCCGCGCGGCGCTCACCACGCTGGGAAAGGTGCGGGCGGCCGGCTCGCCAGAACCGCCATTGGTGGCGTGGGCAGAAAGCGGCGTGTCGCTGGGCAAAGGCATGGAAAGCACGCCGGTTCCGCGGCGACATACCACCAGGGCCAAGCCTCCACTGCACGCGCCACCCCAGCCACCACCAGCGGCGACGACAGGCGGGCCGCCCCCTGCGCCTCCCGCGGACATCCCGGCGGAGACAACTCAGGGAAGTGAGCCGCCCGTCCCCGACGAGGCGCCGCCCGTACGGCGTACCCGGGGGCGCACGCGATCAGCCAGCGGCGCCACGCGAAAGGAAGCCGCCGCAAAGGCAGCGCTCAACGTGCGACGCCTTCCCACGGTGAAGTTCCCGGAGGCGGTGGTCGCGGGTGAGACGCATCCGCTCGTGGTGAAGCTCTCCGACAAGGTGCCGCGCACGGCGATCGATCGCGCGATCCAGGTCGCCATCGAGGCGGGTGAAGACTCGGCGACGATCATGACGTCGCTGAGTGCTCCGGGGTTCACCGTGTTGCCAGACCGCGAACAGTCGATCACGGTTGGACGTGAGTTCGACGCCAGGCGGGAACAGGTGACATTCACGCTCACCGCGCTGGCGCCCGCGGGAGGCCAGCCGGTATCGCGCGACATCCGCATCGACTTCTGGGCCGGCAACACCTCCATAGGTGGCGTGACGCACTGGACGACGGTGACTCCAGCGGGCTGGTCGGCACCCCTGCCACCGGCCAAACCCGCACGTGCGCTCCCATTCGCCACGGCGACGGATGATCGGGAGTGTGAACTGGTGCTCCGCGTCGAGGGGATCGAAGACACGGACAAGCCGCCGTTCCTCCTGAGTCTCCGCTGCCGCATTCCCGGAGAGCCTGCGTACGAATCCAGGCGCGTCGGGCGGATCGACTTCACCATGAGCGAACTGTCGACGCTGCTGCACGACCTGTTCGCGTCGTTCGCGGAACGGTTTCCTGTCGACGGGAATGCCACAGCGCTCCGGAAGTGGCGCAGCGACCTTCTGGACGAGATCGACACGCTCGGCAAGTGGCTCTGGCAGAAGCTCCCCGCCGAGTTCCGCGCCGAATACTTTCGGTTGTACGACGCGAAGCACCTGCCGGCGTCCCTGTTCGTCCATTCGACGGAGACGCTGATCCCATGGGAACTGGTCGTTCCCTATCGGGACGGAAAAGTGCTGCCGCGCCTGGGTGTTGCGCACGTGATGGGTCGCTGGCGTCCGGCCCTGGGCCAGCGCCCGCAGCCACAGGCGTTCCGGGTCACGCGCGGCACGATCGCGAACCCCAGATACGTGGGCACCGCGCAACTCGTCTGGTCGTTGCTCGAGGCCAACGATGTGAAGCAGGAAGTGGCGGCGTTCACCGCCATGCCGACCGTGGACCGTGCGTCAATGAAGAAGTTGCTGGACCGCACCGACACGCAGTTCGTGCACTTCACGGGGCATGGCGAGTATGCAAAGCGCGCCGACCTCAGCACGCTGATCCTCGAGAACGGAGAGACGATCCGGGCGATCGATGTCGTGGGGTCAAGGCTCCTCGCCCAGGGACAACCCATCGTCTACCTGAACGCCTGCGAGGTGGGAAGCTCCGGCGTTACCCTCGGCCAGATGGGTGGGTTTGCCGCGCAATGCGTGGAAGGAGGCTGCAGCGGGATCGTCGCGCCGTATTGGGCGGTCGCCGATGACAGTGCGCGCGAATTTGCCGTCGCGTTCTACGCCCAGCTCAGGGCCGGCCGCTCGATCGGCGAGGCGCTCCAGGCGTTGCGAAAGGAGAAGCCGAGGGATCCGACGTACCAGGCCTTCTCCTACCTCGGCGACCCGTGGACGCGCCCGCAGTTCGCCTAGCCGGACCCTATCCGGACCGCCTCCGGTCAACGTGCCTGACGACGCCGTCGGGTCACCATCTGGACAGTCCCGCGTGAGACATCGAGAATTGCAGCGCGTTGCACGATGCGCTCGTCAGGCAGACGCGCATCAGCTCGCCAGGACTCTCGAACCCGTCGTCGGCGTACCCGGACCATCGTGCTGACCCTTCACTACCGTGTCGCGGAGGCCCCTCCGGGCCAGGACTACCCGATCACGCTCCTGCTCGACACCGGGCAGGCGGGATGGGAGGCGCAGCCGATTGCCCAGGGGACCTTGCCGCGCGATCTCGCGGTCGCCGGGGCGCCCGAGCATCCCGACCAGCCCGGGACGCTGCTGACGGTGGCGACCGCGCTCGCCTGGTATCAGGCGCAGGCCGGTCCGTCCGCCACCGGCTTCGAGCGTGTAGGGGCGCTGCTCTTTCGCCTCCTCGATCAGCCGGCCATCTCGGTGGCTTGGAAGGCCCAGCGCGACGCCGGATGGGGGAAGAAGGCCACGGGGGAGTCGCTGCGCACCATCCTTACGTTCGAGCCATCGGTCCTGCGCGACCTTCCGTGGGAGCTGGTCAATCACAAGCAGCGGTACTTCTTCACCGAGGCCCACGGACCGTGGTACCGCGGAACCGAAGCGGTGGTCGTCGGCCCACCGATCGCTCGGCCGGTGAAAGTTCTCCTGGTCATTGGCTGCCAGCCGACCGACAAGAAGATCCGGTGGCGCGAAGAGGTGCAGGCGATCCTCGACGTGACCTGCCCACGGCGAACGCTGTTCGACGTCGAGGTGCTCGAGCAGCCCTCGGTCGCACGGCTCACCGCGGACCTGGCAACGTACCGGCCCGACGTGCTCCACTTCGTGGGACATGGCATCGACGGTGACCACGAGACGACGGCGGGCCTCGAGATCTGGAGCGAAGGCGTCGCGCGCACCTGGACGGCGCGCGAGATGTTCCAGTTGCTGAGTCCTGCGCCACCGCGCCTCGCCTTCGTGAACGCCTGTCGCACGGCGGAGTTCGTCGGTGAACGCGGCGGCTGGCGGGTGGCGTCCGCCCTTCGGGACGCCGGGGTGCCGGCGGTGATCGGCATGCAGGGCGACGTACTCGGCGATGCTGCGGCCTTGTTGTCGCGCCGCATCTACGAACAGTTGGCGTCTGGAGTGCCGATCGACGCTGCCGTGTCGCAGGCGCGGCTCGAGACGATGCAGGCGCCGTTCGGCCATGATCGACGGGACTGGTCGCTGCTCACGCTGACGCTGGGTTGCCCCGCGGCCGACGTGCTGGCGATGGAGGCGCCGCCACCGACGGATCTCGCCAACCTCGCCGCCGCGAGCGACTCGATCCTCTCGCTGGCCGGGTTCGTGGGGCGGCGCAGGGATCGCCGCGAAGTGCGGCAAACATCGGCCGCGAACTCACACCTGCTGGTCCTGGCCGGCGGCGAAGGCATTGGCAAGAGCGACTTCCTGAAAACGTGCCTCGAGCAGTTCGCGCTGCACGGCGCCCGTGTGGTGTACGTCGACCTCGCGACGGGGAGCAAGCACGACGCGATCGGGTTGCTCCGGCTGATCCGTGGGCCAAAGGACACGCCCTCGAAGGATCTGCTGCGGCCGAATCTCTACGCGCAGTTCGCCGACTTCAACGAGGAGCTGAACGCGCTGCTCGACGGGCTTCCACCTCCCGTCACGCTGCTGCGCACCGAAGCGTCGGGGACCGACAGCGAAAAGCCCTACCGCGTGGATGACGCGCACCACAGCACGCTCAAGCGTGCCTTCGAGACCTTCGGCCGGAGCCTGATGGCCGTCGCCAACGGCCAGCCCTTGTACCTCGTCGTCGATCATCTCGACGACGCGGATGGTGGCATGCCGCCCGAGCTGTTCACGCAATCGGTACGGCCATTCCTCGTGGATGTGGTCGCGCGCAAGGAGTTGGGGTCCGTCCGACTCGTGCTCGCCCTCAGGGACGACCAGGTGCCACGCTTCGGCCTGTCGTCGGTCGTGCAAGGCGACGCCGGAAGAGCGCTCCTCCCGTTTGCGCGTGGTGACTGGCGCTGGCTGTCGAGCGAGTACCTGCTGCTGCGCAAGCTCGACCGGAAGCGCGCCGAGGACATGATCGAGCGCGTCGCGAACGACATGAACGACGACGGCTTCGGGCCCGACGTGCTCGAATGGCTCGCCATGTACGTGCGCAAGATCGCGAAGAAGCCGGTAGGTCCATGACCAGCGGTCGACGGTCTGCCCGCGAGTTGCTCGAGCAGCTCTTCCGCGACGAAGGGCTCGATGACGCGTGGGAGCCGGAGGCGCCTGACGAGCGCGCACTCCTCGACGTGGCGGCGCTTCCGCGCGTGTTCAATCGAAGGCTCATCGAACAGGTACTCCTGCCGGCCGCCGCGCAGGAGGCCCAGGCGTCCGTCGTGAGCCTCGACTGGCTCCTCGGCCACGAGAGCATCGAGGTGGTCCCGGGCAACCCGGGGCTCTATCGCATGCGCAAGCGTCATCGCGGGGAGCGTGTGGCCTCGTGGGTGCGGTCGCTGACCGCGACCAGTGACATCGCGATCACCAACGACGGGTCGGCTCGGGCCGACCGCTTCGTGGCCGTGAGCCTCGCGCTGGCCAACACGGTCATCGAGTGGGGACCGGCATGGGAGCTGGAGCGGTTGTATCAGCTCATCGCCGCCGACCCGGCGCAGGCCAGCGCGGAGATCGCCGCGCAGTACGCCACGGCCGATGCCGTCTTCGACATGGTGCGCTGCTGCGAAATCGTCGCCCTCATGGATGAGCGCGATGACCTGCTCACCGATCAGCTGCTCCGCCAGCGCGCGGATCTCAAACGCTACTACACATCACGCACTGCGTGGACGGAGGCCTATGCGCAGTCGGCCTTCGCCCTCGAGCGCACCTTCATGCGCGACGCGTTCACGTGGACGCAGTCGGACGATCCACGCTGGATCGCCTGCGTCGAGGCCCGCGGCGGCATGGGCAAGAGCATGTTTGTGCGCTGGCTCATTTCGCGCCAATGCGTCCCGGAGCCGGCGAGAATCCCGTGCGCCCGCATCGACTTCGATTTCGCGCTCCCGACGGCGCTCGCCGAATATCCGTGGCTGGTCATCCCGCAGCTCGTGGCGCAGCTCGAGGTCCAGCTGCGCCTCGAAGGCACCGAGGGTGCAACGACGGAGCTGCAACGACTCGCGAACCAGGTGCGGGAACAGGAACGCATCGCCCTCGAGAGCCAGGGTGCGGCACAAGGCGCGGGACGAGCGCTGACCCTGGAGCGCTCGCAGCGCTTTGGCGCTGAAATGGCGGAACGATTCGGTCGTGCCCTGCACGAACGCGCGCGGGGGCCGGTGCTGGTGGTCTTCGACACGATCGAGGAGGCATTCCTGCGTGCCGAGTTCACGAGCACGCAGGGCCGCAACGTGATCGAGAGCGTGCTCGAACTCCTCGTGAGCGTCCAACGCGCGCACCCGCGGCTCAAGGTGATCTTTGCCGGCCGATTCTCCCCGTCCGGTCGTGATGGCGCCGGAGAGTTCCACACGCGCTACGCGGGCCAGTGGATCCCGATCACGCTGACCCCGTTCGGCGATGATGAAGCCCGCGAGTTCCTGGTCCGCGTGCGGAAGCTCAGGGACGACGACCGGATCGCCTCCGTCATCGGCAAGAGCGCGGGCCTTCCCCTCGTGCTTGCCCTGTGGGCCGACATCGTGCTCGCCCGCGACGAGATCACGGCGCGCGAGATTGCGGACTCACCCGCGGCCGACCTTGCCTATCTCGTGGAGCGCGTCATTGACCGGCTGCACAACCCGCAACTGCAGTGGGTGATTCGCTACGGCGTGATTCCGCGGCGTCTCACCCGAGCGTTCTTTGACGGCGTCCTGGTCCCCGCGCTGCGCGCGGCGATGCACGGCACGGCCCCTCACGACATACCGGCGCGCGACCGCCTGGCTGCCCTCGGCACCCGGGAGCGCTTCTCGACCTCGCTGCTCGCGCGGCCGGAAGACCTCGATGCCGACGTCCTGTGGAACGACCTCGAGCACTACGTCAGCAGCTCGTCGTTTGTGTATCGATCGGCGGACGACGCACAGGCGATTGCGTTCCACGTCGAGGTCGTGGAACCGATGCGCCGCGTGCTCCGTGAAGACCAGGAAGCGACGTTTCGCGCACTCCATGCGGCCGCCGTGACGTTCTACGAACAGCAGGCCGCGGGCGCCGACACGCCCGAGCGGCGCACGGTCGCCATGCGTGAAGCGATCCACCACCTCATGCAGGCCAACGCACCGGGAGCCCGCCTCGAACAGTGGCTCGACCAGGCAAGGGATACCGGTGATCGCGCCTGGGCGCGCGTGCTCGTCGAGGAATTGCTGAGCCCTGAGTACGCCCAGCTCGACGAGTCGGCGGCGCCGCTCGCGCCGGCCCTGGTGAGTCTGGCGCACACCCTGCGGCTGGACACGTTGATCTCCGACGCCACGGCGGCGTCCGGGAGCGACCGCGGGCTCGCCTGGGTCGCGGTCGTGCGCGCGGTTGCAGCGTACAAGGCTTTCACGACGCGACATGCGGGGGCCGGTCCCCCGCGCCCGGGCTGGCTCGAGATCGTCGAGGCCGAGGGCGTGCTCAACACGCAGGGTGCCAACGCGGCGCTGCCGCTGTTCGAACACGCGCTGTCGGTGGCGCGCGATGATGCCCTGCGCCTTCCCGCGAGCCTTGGCGCCGCCGATGCCGCCGATCGTCTCGGACAGTCCGAACGTGCGGGCATGCACGCGCGGATGGCGCTCGGACTCTTCGAGCGCGCGATGCCGGTCGATCGCACACCGCGACGACGACAGGACCTGGCACGCATCTTCGAGGCCCTGGGCGACTACGAAACGATGATCGGACTGCTGCACGGTTCGGACCTCATGGTGACCAGCGACCCCGCGGCGCCGTCGGCCCGACTGGTGGATGCGCTGCTCGCCACCGGCCGCGCGACCGACGCGGCGCGGTTTGCCGATGCCCAACTCGCCATGGCACGAGCGGCGGATCGCATCGAACCGGACCGTCTCGCCCACGCCTGCGGCCTGCTCGCCATCGCCAGGCTCCGGCTCGGCGACACCAACGCCGCATTGCAACTCGCGCGGGAGGACCTCGGCGGGCTGCGCACGCGCGCCGCGATCCGCGCACCCAACCTGGTCCCGGATCGTGCCGAACTCGGAGCGGCGGCCACGGCGAGCATGGCGAGTGCTCGAGTATGGGAAACCGTGCTCGCGCTGTCCGAAGCCGTCGATGGCTGCGAGCAGGGCCAGCGCGACTGGGCTGCCGTGGGCAACGCCGAGGCGGCTGCGGATGCCCTGAGACGCCGCATCGAACTCACACTCTTTGAGCTCGGCGATCGGCAACTGGCGGCGTCGCTCATTGGGGAGAGCCTCTACCTCACCGTGCCCGCGGAGTCCGAGGTTGCCGGGCGGCTGCAGCTGCTCCGCGCACTGTCGCAGCATCCGGCGCCGCCCAACCTCGCCGACACGTTGCGGCGACTGCTGGACAACGTCGCCGTACGACGGTGGCGGGTGCTCCGGCTGCATGTCCTTGGCGCGCTGCTCGATGCGACCGAGCAGCCCGACCCAGCGACGGTCATGCAATTCTCGCGGGATCTCGCAGCGGTCACACCGCTGGCGGCTCGGCTCGACGTACTCGCCACGCTGGCGCATCTGTTGGATCGTCCGCTTCGGCTCTCCGGCGATGCCGCGCACGAGATCGCGTCCGTGGTGGGACTCGATGAACCGGTACTGCCCGACGATGCCGGCGACGCGGAGCACACCCGCCTCGCCATGGCGACGGTCGAGTGGCTCCTGGGTCGACCGTCGAAGGCCGCCGGCCACCTGGAGCAATTGCTCCCGCGACTCACCGTGCAGCCACTGGCCGCGCCAGCCCTGGAGCTGGCGCGTCGGCTCGTCGGCGCCGGCCAATCGATGAACGGCGCGCCCTGGGGCGATCGCTTCCGTCGCCGCGAGGACGCCACGAATACGGCGAACGGCCGTGTGGCGCTGGCCCTCGCCGAGCTGGCCCTGCGTGTTGGCGATCTGACGACGGCGACCGAACGCGCCGATGAGGCGGTGGCCGACCTCGGGGGTGACGCCTATCCCATGACGCGCTGGGCCGCGATCGCACACACCATAGCGGCCGCGGCGGCTCGCGCCCGCGGCGACACCGCCGGATGGCAGGAACACCTCGCCCGTGCCGATCGCACGCTCGAGTCGTTAGGTCAGCCGCGGCTCAACGACGCCGCCTCGCGCCTGACGGTACCCGTGGGGCCACCGCCCGCCCACGGCAAACCGCCGAAACCCTCCACGCCTCCGGCTTCGACGCCTGTTCCGGCTGGCCGGCCGACAGCGACGCCAGGGCCCGATGCCGCGAGCCCGCAACTGACCCTGCTTACGTATTGGCGCGACGGACTCGTCGTCGAGGTGCAACGGGACGGGGTGACGATCGTGCCGCCCACCGCGCCCCTCATCGGGCCGGCGACCGAGCTGCTCGGGCTTGGCCGTGATGATGAAGTGGTTCCGTTCGCTCTCGTCAGGCGCGTGGCCGACGACTGGCCCGCGTTCGCGGCCGAGTTGGCCGGTGCCCTGATGTCGCGCCCCGAGCTCGGACACCATCTGCAGCACCTGGAGGCGCCGGAGCTCAGGCTGGTACTCGATCCGCCGACCGTGGCCGCGCTGCCGGTCGAGCTGCTTCCCGCCGGCGGCAACGGCGACATACCACTGCAGGCGGCGCAGGAGACCCGCGCTGTCTACCGCGGTGCGCTCAATCCCCGTGAGCTGGTCCGATGGATCCAGGAGTCGCTGGTCGAAAATGGCATTCGCGTTGTGGCCGACGGCATCTGGGGACCACAGGGACAACGCGCGCTGGCAGCGTTCCAGACTGCCAGGGGCCTGCCGCCAACGAGCCTCCTCGATCGCCGCACGGTGCAGCTGTTGAGCGAAGGGCTCGTGCGCGATCGTCGCGACGCCGTGGCTCTGGTGGCCGGTGCGCAGGAGGGGGCTCGTCGAGGCATGCGTGCCGGCACGTCCTTCAAGGAGCACTTTGACGTCACGGCGCTGTATCGCGCCGCCGGGCTGCGCCTGGAGTCCCCGGGGCGCAACCTGGTCGCGTCGCTGCAGGCCCGTCGACCCGTCGTACTCCACCTGTGCGGAACCTTCGACGAGTCGACATCGCTGGGCGGCGTCGTGATGCGCTTCTCCGGCGGCGGTGAGAAGGACGGACCCGACGGACCCGGTGAGTCTCCCTCCACCCTGGGCTCGGCGCTCAAGCTGTTGCCGCCCGTTTATCGGCCCATCGTCGTGCTCGACCCGATGCCTGCGACATCGCACACCGAAGTCGCGCGCCAGTTGCTGCTGCGCAACGTGTTCGCGCACGAACTGTTCCGCATTGGCGCGTGCGCCGCCATCATTGCCGTGGGCTTCGAAGTACCGACCACCGATCGCGTGCCGGCAGCCTATGCCGCGATGGCCGAGGCGTGGAAGGACCGACTCTCGGTGCTCGACCTGCTTCGGCGTCTGCGCTCCGCGGCCGGGCGCGAACGCCGACAGTCGACCGACCTCGTGAAGCTGCTCCGTACCTCGCCGTCGGATGTCTGCGTGGTGTATGCGACGATGCCGGCGCACACGCTCTTCGTGCGCCCCCGGGTACCGACCGCGTCATGACCAGCGCGCTGGATGGCATGGTGGCGCGCCGCCGCGCGGCCCTTGTCGACAAGCTCGATGCGCTCACACTCGACTTCGCACAATGGACGGCGCTGAGCAGGGCGGGCCAGGCGTTCGAGAAGCATCACACGCAGGTGCGCCGACTCGTCAGGCGGCTGGATCGGCTTCGCACCGCGCTGGCCGAGGAGGTGACGGCCATGAGCACACGGAGCGAGAAGAACATGGCCCTCGGTCACGCGCTGGAGCGTGACGTGTTGCTGCTGCATGCGATGTGGGAGTTTCATCGCAGCAAGCTCGCGCAGCGCCTGCAGCCCGGCATGAAACGCTTTCTGGATGCGGCCGATGACTACGCGTGGGCGTGCATCGCACCAGCGCTGCGCGCGGCCGTTGAGGCGAAGCACCGGACCGCAGCGTCGGTGCGGGAACCGCCGCTCTGCTACCTCAACAGCGACTGGTCGCCATTTGCCGCAACGCGCGGCGCGGATCTCATGGCGGAATCCGTGTCGTCGGGCGAGACCGAACGACAGGCGTTCGTGCGAGAGATGAAGACCCTGCCGATCGCCGTCCTCGGGTTGCCGTGGTCCCAGCTCTCGCACCTGCCGGATGTGTTGATACTCGCTCATGAGGCCGGGCACGTCGTCGAGGACGATCTCGACCTCACATCTGCGCTGCAGGAGTCCCTCGAGCAGGTGATTGATCTCCATGGCATTCCGGGCGATCGCGCGCTGGCCTGGCAGGGCTGGCTCGGTGAGGCGTTCGCCGATGTCTACGGCGCGCTGAGCGGTGGCCGTGCGTTCGGGTACGCGCTGCTCGATTTCGTGACCCTCGATGTCGAAAGGGTACGCCGCGAGTCGCCGGGTGTGGGTGCCACCGGCGGCTACCCTGGCACCGCACTACGTGCCGAGCTCGTCGCCGCGACGCTGCACCAGCTCGGCGACACGGAAGGCGCAAAGGAGATGCGCGGTCGGCGCGACACACTTCTGGCAGGGGCGACACCGATGGCGTCCTTCACCGATGACTGCGGCCGGGTCGCCGCCGCCTGGCTCTCGACAGCGTTCGATGCCTTTGGCGGTCAGACCCTTGCTGCCGTCGCCGCCGGAACGCCGAATGCCTGGAAGGACGCCGCCACCGTGAGCAAGGATGCGCTGCGCTCGCGGTTCCCCTTGCCATCGGCGGACGTGCGGGTTCTGGTCAGTGCGGCCCGTATTGCCTTCGAATCAGATCCCGACGCCTACCGACTCGGAACAGTCGGGTTGGACGCCACGCTCGGTGACGTGCAGTCCCTCGTTCTCGCGCAACTCGATGCGACTCGGCAGGCCGGCGTGCGCGGAAGCGGCGACAGCCTGGAGCCCACCAACCAGGCGGCCGACGCCTTTGACGACGAGGTGGCCACGGCACAGGTCAAGCGCCTGACGAGTCGAGCCGCACCTGGCACTGCCGCCGACCCGCCAGCGACCGGCGGCTGAGCGGTAGGGCGAACCGCACGTAGCCGATCGCTCGCTGCGTGTACGCGCAAGCGGCCGCGCGCCTCAGAACAGCACGCGATACCCCAGTGAGACGTTGCGACCGGGATTGAGCGCAAAGGTCTTGATGCGACTCGTGGCATCGCGGTAGCGCACGTCGCCCACGTTGTCGACGCGCACCGTGAACGCATGCACCCGATGCCCAAGGGGCAGCGTGAGCCCTGCGCTCACGTTCACGAGCGTGAACGCGTCGGTCGTGCGGCCCGACGGATCCGAGTCGCTCGCCGACACGGGCACGCGTCGCTGCGAGAAGCCGTGCCGCAGGTCGCCGCCAAACGCCCACCGCCCGTTGTCCCATCGCGCGGTGCCGCCGAGCCGGGCCGGCGGCATGAACGGCAGCGGCTCACGTGCCGCCCTGAGCTCGCCGCGCACGAGATCCCCCATCGCGCCAACGACCAGGTGCCTCACCACCTCCATCTCGATCTGCCCCTCGAGCCCGCGCAGCACGGCGTCGCCCTGCGAGAAGCGATTGAGTGGAACACGTTCGGGCCCTGCCTCGCCCGAGATCAGCGTGTCCTTCACGATGTTGGGCGAGATGTAGTTCGCAATGCGGCTGCCAAACGCAGAGAGCTGCCCGTTGATGCGCCGCGTGTGGAACCGCAGGATCCCTTCCACGCCGGTGTTGACCTCCTCTTCCAGCGCCACGTTGCCACGGTCGAAGGTTCCCGCGGCCTCGTGGAACGCATTGGAGAACAACTCCTCCACCGACGGTGCGCGAAACGCACGTGCAGCACTCACGGCAAGGCTCATGCGCTCCGTCACCGGTACGCTGAGACCGACCGACCCCGAGGCCGCGCGAAAGTCACGATGCACCCCTGGCCCGAACTTGGGACTGCCGGAGCCGCTCGAGGTGATGCGGTAGCTGTCATAGCGCCCGCCGAACTGCAGGCGCGCAACCCGATCGTCGGGGTGGGTGAGCGATGCGAGGGGGACTTCCTCGTAGAAGAACGCTCCCACGCCGGTGCTGTTGACCGGCGGTGTCAGTGCTTCATCGCCCGTGGGCTCATACTGCCTGAACAGTCCGGACACACCCAGCGCGCCGTTGACCGCGCCAACGAGCGTCCGCACCAGGACATCTCCCGTCTGTGTGCGAAGGTTGAAGCGTGTGTTCACCGTTCCCGTGCGCGCCACCTCGTCATGCGAGTACCACTGCGCCGTGCCGCTCGCCCGCAGCGATTGCACGACCCCCGCCGGTGCGGCCAACTCCGCGCGACCCACCAGCTCGTGGCGCGTGCCTTCGATGTGCGCGCCGTCTCCATCGGCCGACGGCAATCCGTAGTCGAAGCCGTAGCGGCGATACACCACACCGCCGTTCGCCTTCGAGCCCGCGAGCGCGAGCCCGCCCGTGCCGTACGCATTGCGGTAGTACGAGTTCCCCAGTCGCTCACGTCCGCCCTGGCGAAGGTCTTCGGCGCGTCGAATGCCGCCGCGGCCCACCAGCGCGAGCCCACTCGTGATCGGCACCTGAACGCCCCCGGACACCCCGCCGCCCGGCGTCACCGATTCGAGCTGCGTGCCGACATATCCGTCGACGTGCAACGGAATGGTGGACGGGATGTCATTGGAGATCACGTTCACCACGCCCCCCAACGCGCTGTTGCCATAGAGCAGTGAAGCGGGGCCGCGCACGACCTCGATACGCTGCGCGGTGAGCGGATCGACCGATACGCCGTGATCCGGCGCGGACGACGAGAGATCGCCCGCCCGGTTGCCGTCCTGCAGCACGAGAATGCGCTCGCCCTGCAGCCCGCGAATGACCGGCGCAGTGGCGGCCGGGCCGTTGAAGCGCATCGACACACCCGGTTCGCGCGCGAGCGTCTGCGCGATCGTCGGCGCCATCGCCCGGGCCAGCGCCTGGCCCGAGACCTCCGTCGCCGATTGCGTCACGTTGCGCGGATCGGTGCCCACGGGCGTCGCCGTGACCTGGATGCCGCCCAACGTGAGCACGGTGGGGTGCACGACGATCGTGACGCGCACGGTGTCGCCCGCGGCCGGCACGACGACGTCGGCGTGCCCCGGCGCAAAGCCGAGGAACAACGTGGTGAGGTGATAGCGGCCGGGAGGAAGGCCCCGAAAGAGAAACATCCCCTGGTGGTTGGTCGATGTGCTTCGATCGAGCCCGGTGACCACGACCTGTACGTTGGGGAGGGGCGTTCCGGCGCTATCGCGGACGACTCCAACGATCGGCGGCGTGTCGGGCACGCGCGCGGGAGTCGCATGGGCGATCGCGGCAAGTGCGGTGACCGCGCCGATTGAAACGGCGAGACGCGCGGCAAAACGCCGCGCTGGCACGAATGGCATGGGAGAAGTCCCGTGGCGAATGTGGAAAGCCTGCGCCGGGACGCACAGGCGAGCCGACGCCGCGGGCCGGCGCCGAGGCCGATCCCGCGTGGTTGGAGCGATCAGCTCACCACGGGTGGGCCACGGGGATGCGGGAGTGCCTCGACGGCGCGGGAGCCCAGCGCCACCGCACCCGCCGGCCGCTGTGCGATCCCTGCGTCATCGGCGGCAATGGACGCCAGGTCACTGACTTCGACCGCGAGACCGAGGTAGGCGCAAAGGGCGCAGTCCTCGTGCGTGGGTGGCGTGCACTCGGGCCGCGAGGTCTCCTCGATGTGCGCCGCGACGCTCTCGGTGGTCACCGCGCGCGCGGCCTGGCGTGCCTCTGCGACCGGCACCGCCGTGCCGAGTACGGCGCGGAGCAGGCCTACCGAAAGCCAAAGCCAGGGGATGAGGGCGCGACGAGCCTGGGTCACGAAGAGTGGCGGCGGATGCGACGACAGGAGGCTCCAGCCGATGCCTCATCAATATGACGCGCCGGGGCGCTCCGCCGCTGACGAATTGCGCGACTCGGACGCCCTGTCGCTGGCGAATCGCACGATCCGATGTGTCCGCCGCCGCTGCGCGGCGTCGAGCTCGCCGCCTTTGCTACGGCCTGCGGGCGACGAGTTCGATCTCGACCTTGGCACCGAGTGGGAGTCCGGCGACGGCCACCGTGGTGCGCGCGGGGAACGGTGCGGCAAAGCGCCGCTGATAGGCTGCATTCATCGCCGGAAAGTCCGCCATCGTCGTGAGGTAGACGTTGCACTTGATGACGTCGTGCATGGAGAGGCCGCTGTCGAGCAGCACGAACTCCAGGTTGTCGAACACACGCTGCGTCTGCGTCTCCACGTCACCATCGACGAGACGACCCGTTGTCGGGTCGATGGGTGTCTGGCCCGACAGGTAGAGCAGATCCCCGGCCCACACGGCGTGTGAGTACGGTCCAATGGCGGCTGGCCCGCGAGGGCTCTCGACGGCACGGCGCGGCATCAGCGGGACTCCGGTGCGAAGGCGTAGGCGGGAAGGCGGGTCATTTGACAGAGAAGGGATCAATCGCTGGATAATGCGGACGACCGCGCCAGCGGGCGACACGCGCCACTCATCGAACCACCCACACGCGCTCGAAACGGAGGCGCCGAACGACGTGCGTCAGAGTCTCGCATGCCCCGGTAAGGCGGGTGCAGCGAGACACTAACGAACAGCACCATCCACGACCACCCCCCACTCGTCCGGGCACTGCGGCAGGAACGCCGGGCATGCACGTACGTCGCCAGGCCCGGTGGAGACCAGACACCGCAGTTTGCCGCCCGGGAGGTGAGCGCTCGGCTGCGACTCTTGCCGAAATGCCGGCGTTCCTTCGCCACGGCGCCTCGCCAGCGCGGCTGGCCGCGGGGCCAGCGACCGAAGTCCGCTTCGTCCGGCAATGCCCGACGGCCAGCGTGACCGACCCGTCGCACGTTGAGTGGATGCGGGCGCAGCCACGGTCCGTACTGGCGCACTGGTAAACGGCGCCGTCAGCTTTCGGCGTACCATCCACCACGTCTCGCACCCATGTCCCGATTCCTTGCTGCAGCGACCGTCGCGCTCGTCGCGGTGGCGCCGGTTGCCGCGCAGTCCCCCGCGCTGAACGTCTTTGGCAACCCGGCACGCATGAAGCCGGCGCCCACGACGCCGCAGATCACGGTCCGTGACCTCCAGATCCGTCTCTACCAGTTCGCCGACGACTCAATGCAGGGTCGTCAGGTCGGGAGGGTCGGCAACATGAAGGGGACCGACTACATCGCCGCGGAACTCAAGCGCCTCAAGCTCGTCCCTGCGGGCGACAACGGCTCGTACTTCCAGGTCCTTCCCTATCATCTCAAGCACTTCACCGATCACTCGCGCCTGACGGTGAACGGCAACCCGCTGACCTGGGGCGCGGACTGGCTGGCCGTCCCGGGCACGCGCGCGCCACGACCCGTAAGCGGCGTCGAGGTCGTCTTCGGCGGTGTGGCAGGTGATACCACGCGGCAGATCACGGCCGCTCAGGCCAACGGAAAGTTCGTGGTGCTGCTCCCCGGCGCACCCGCGGCTGGCGGCGGTCGGCCCGGCTTTGGGCCCCCGGCACCGACGCGCTTTGGCGGGGCGGTCGCGGTGGCGACGGTCGACCTCGACGGACTGTCCGCCGCGCAGCGCGCGGCGATCAACACGCCGACCGTGGCGACGCAGAGCACGGCGGGTCGTGGCCGCCCGACGCAGCCGGGTCAGGCCGTGGACTCGCTCGCGCTGTTGCGCGCGCAGCTCGACCAGCTTGCACCGCAGGCCGTGATTCGCCTGACGAGTGCCGCCGCAGCGCAGCTCTTTGGCGGTCAGCCGGTGGCGGCCATGGCGCGGGGCACGACCGGCGGGACCGTGAACGCGTCGCTCGACTACGTTGAGCTGCCGAGCCAATACGCCCGCAACGTGGTCGCGATCATTCCCGGCAGCGACCCCGTGCTGCGCCACCAGTACGTGGCCATCGGCGCGCACAACGATCACGTGGGCTTCAACACGCCGGTGGACAAGGACTCGCTCAAGGCGTTCAACAACGCCCGGAACGCGATGCTCCTCGCCAACAACATGCTGCAGCTGCGGCCCGAACAGCTGGCGACGATCCGCGTGAACATGGACAGCATCCGTCGCGTGCATCCGGTGGCCCGGATCGACTCGATCAACAACGGCGCGGACGACGATGGCTCGGGTTCGATGGCGGTGCTGGAGATCGCCGAAGCGATCCAGGCCATGCCGGTCAAGCCCAGGCGGAGCGTGCTGTTCGTGTGGCACACCGGTGAGGAGGCCGGGCTCGTCGGTTCGGCGTTCTACACGCGCAACCCGACCGTGCCGATGGATTCGATCGTGGCGCAGATCAACATCGACATGATCGGCCGCGGGCGTGAAGGCGACCTGCCGGGCGGCAGCTCCAACTACCTCGGCGTGGTGGGGTCGTTCTTCGACTCAAAGGATCTTGGCGAGACCGTTGCCGAGGTCAATCGAAAGCAGGCGCGTCCGCTGGAGCTGGACTACAAGTACGACACCACGCTCACGTGGAGCGGATACAACAACATCTACGGCCGTTCGGATCACTACAACTATGCGCTGCAGGGCGTGCCGATCGCGTTCTTCTTCACCGGCCTGCACGGCGACTATCACCAGCGCACGGACGAGGCGGAGTGGATCGACTACCCGCACTACGCCCGGATCACGAACTACATCGACGGGATCGTACGCGAGGTCGGCAACGGTCCGCGCCCGCGCATGAACGGCACGCGCCCGGCGCGTCCGCCGCGGTCTGTTGTGCCCTGAGTCATACACCGGGTCGTCGTCCGCTATCGTGAGGAGGGATTGGGCGAGTCGGTGCTGATGCCGGGTCTTCACAGGAGCCAGCGTCTTCGTTGACTGAGTGCACGGCGCGCTCGACGATCCCGCGAGGAAGCCCACTCGCTCACGATCGCCGGGTGCGGGCCGGGGACGCTGGATCGCCCCTTGTGTCGGCAGCAGCCTCAGGCGAGCGCGTGCGAAAGGATCAGTTGATGCAGGGCCGATGCCCTTGTCGGTCCCCGCTCGATGCAACCCTCGGCTCTTGACAGAACGATCGAACCGAGCCTTCGTGGCTGAACATTGAGCGGAGGGCGTGGTGACGGGCCTTCTTGTGGTGCTGAAGGCTTTCGCGCACTTGCAGTCGCAGCCGACGGACGTCGTGGAGACAGCTCTGCGAACCGAGAAAGGGTGTCGAGACTGCAGGATCGTCGCTCGCTTCATCGCTCGAATCGGAGCTCCAGGCGATCCGGTCCTTGTCACGCCTGCCTCACGCGCTGTTCGTTTGTCCAGCGGATCCTACATTGTCGCACCGCTTTCGAGTGGCAGCGATGTCGCGATCTACGCGGCGAACGGTCGGTTCAAACGGTCGGTCGGGCGGGCAGGATCCGGCCCTGGTGAGTGGTCGCGCTCATTGGGCCCGCTCATCGGCGGGTTGCGTGGTGGAGCTTTTGTTGGTCGACCGAGGAAATGGGCGTGCGATCGTCATTGACTCACTGGGAGGGATGCGGCCGCTCCTCGTGCCTCCGGCCGAGTATTTCAGCGGACTCGTCCTGCGCGGTGATCGCATCGTAGTAAACGCCGTGTTTCGCGACCCCAGGACCGCCTGCTGCATCACGTGCACATCATTTCCATCGACGGACGGAGCTACCGACTCAGAGAACTCGGCGCCCTGCTCGGGACGCCGGAGAGCCCCGGCCCCGCACCCCAACCCGGAGGGCCACGCACCCCCAAAGACGCAGGGCCCAGTGCGGGAAACTAGGTGATCACAACCTGCGGGAATTTGGGTGTACTTGCACAGCACTTCGCTGGGGACCAGATGGTGATCGCGTTAGGCGTCACCACCACCGGGGAGAAACGGATTCTGGGCCTGGTGCAGACGGCGACGGAGAACAAGCGGGAGTGTGCCGCGTTTCTGCAGGAACTTGTGGAGCGCGGCTTTCGCACGCCGCACGGGTTGCTGGTCGTGCTGGATGGCGCGAAGGGGCTCCGCGCGGCCGTGCGCGAGGTGTTCGGGGACGTGCCCGTCCAGCGGTGTCAGTGGCACAAGCGAGAGAATGTGGTGAGCTATCTCCCGAAGCCTCAGCAGGTGGGGTGGCGCCGGAAGATACAGGCGGCATACGGGCACCCGCGCTATGCGGACGCCCAACGCGCGCGCAGCGGCTGGAGCGTGAGCTGCGCCTGCGGAACGCCTCCGCCGCGGAGAGCTTGTTGGAGGGCCTGGAAGAGTCGCTGACCTTGCATCGCCTCGGTGTGTTTCCGGAGCTCGGGACGCGCTTCAAGACGACGAACCTGATCGAAAGTGTGATGGCCCGCGTCGAAGCGCGGACACGTCGCGTCTCGAGCTGGCGCTCGAGTGATCAGCGGCGGCGCTGGTGTGCGGCCAGTCTCCTGCAGCTGGAGGCGCAGTTCCGCTGTGTGAAAGGCGTAAAGCATCTGCCCTTGCTGCTGCGCGCCTTGCGCGCCAGCCTTCCCGACACCCACGCCGCAGCATGAGCGGCATCACGAGGCACTCACCTGAATTGCAACTGACTTGGGGACGCACCCGAAAAGCCGGGGCGATTCAGGATCAGGTTTCGGGGGTCACGTCAGTACAGCTCAAGTTTCGCCAAGGTCAACAAAATGTACTGGATGAAGCCTACCGGCCGGTGTGAACGCTATGGTTGTATCGGCGCGGTAGGTTGCTGCTGTATCACTTGGCGCGCGGAAAGAACACTCAACCATTCCCCCAGTAGCGTTCATCAGCTCGGAGGGCAGATACAATGACACTGACGCTCGACCTGTCGCCGCGACTGCTACGCTGATCCTGATCGCCGCGGCGGGACAGATAACCATGACGTTGATGTTTGGCACAAGAGTGCCAGTGCGGCTTCTAACGCTGAGGGCAATGGTTGCGTTGCCCGTTACCTCAGTGTTCTGAGGAGAACGAGAGCACGCGCCAAGGCAAAGTGCCAGCAAACAGCAAGACGGTCGCACGTTTCACCTCCGGAACAGTGGTGCCCCTCCCCCTGCGAGACGAGCGTGGCGCATCGAGTAGGCCAGGCAGGGTCGTACATCAGAATCCGCGTCCATTGGCGAGCTGCGTCACTACGGCAGCGCTCTACCTAAAGGGAAGACCGATCCGCCTAGTAGTGTCGAATGTACATCGAACTGGTCCAGTAGTAGGGCGGATGGCCGGTCACTGAAGTGCTAGCATTGCACGACGGGCTCATGCCGGACTGGATCCACTCCGTATACGAGGGCACTGCAAACACCTGGCCGTACAGCGGGATAAGCGACCAAGCGCCTCCAGCGTCGTATGACTTCGCGAAAACGTTCTGAAATGTTACGCGGTCGTATGGAAACTGAGAGCATGTCGTAAGGCCGTAGACCTCGACCGCGCCGCCGATCAATGTGACGTATGAGCGGTTATCGTAGTACTGATAGGTAGTGCTTTCGCTGCTATGCGTAATGTTCTGAATCGACACAGTCCAACAGTTGTTACTTGGTGAGTACGCACAGGGATAGTCGCTGTACCCAACAACGACGACATAAAGAGAATCATTCGCATGTACGGTGCGTGGGGTACTATGGAAGCAGTTTGAGCCAAAATCACACGACCAACCTGCCACCGTCCAGTAAGCGCCACCGAATGCGCTGTTATTGCCGTACTGAAGCACAGGTTGAAGGATTACAGAGCTTGCTCCGCCAGACTGTAACGCAGGGAATGTGTAATAGGTCTTGTTCGGAGTAGAATACGAGGACGAAGGTGCGGGAGGCACTCTCAGATACGCTTCGACGTAGCTGAACAGAGTGTCACCGTCAGGATTGTCAGCCAAGAATGCGAAGTAGCCGTTGATCGTTAGTCGAGCACCCTTGCGGAACCTATCCGCCTCCACACGACCCTCGCGGCCGAACGTCTCACGGGCCGTAGCCCCTCCGCCGCGAAGAGGCAGAACAGGGTGCGGACAGGGAGGTATCGTCCTCACGAGCCCGTCGTGTTGAACTATGCGCTCCCCATTCCCTACAAATTCAGTTGCTTCAACGGCATATACGCAGGACTCGTGGTAGAGACCGTTTGGCGTGACAACGTACCCTAGTGGCTTAACTGTGTACTGACCGCCGCCGCCTGAAACGATGTCGGCGGACTCAGCCTTCTGAAGGCTCGAGACGGGTGCGTCTCGCGTACAACCTACCAGTAGCCAGATAGGCGTGACCAAAGCAACTACACTGCAGGTAGAGGTCGCCATGAGAACACAATCGCGGTTAGCGTAGGCTGAGAAGTGGCCGGCTCTCTGATAAGGATTGGGGCGAGATAAGTGGATCGGCGGGCAGGTTAGGCAGCCCTGGCGAGCGGCTGCGGGATCGGGGGAACAGCGGGTTGAACGTGAGCGAAGTCGACCACTCTCGCATGGGGTGCTCCAGCGGTAGGACATCTCCTCCGTACCAGCGTCACCGTCCTACATTTATTCGCTAGGGAAGTCCTGGCAAGGGCGCTGGTGTTCTCGCAGCCCAGAGACTCCGTTACCCGGGAGCGTTGCAATAGCGCACTGAGCTGTACCGGGGGTTGAGCCCTCCCCGATTTCGTGGACACCTCACGCACCCTAGCTTCGGGGTGGAGGTGTTCGATGACGAAAACAGGCCACGGCAGTCGCAAGGAGCGGCACGCACGCCGCGCGTTTAGCCCGGAGTACTAGTGGACTGTAACTGAAGTTGCGCTGATGGGGACGTAGGTGGTATTACGGGCCATGTTCACGTCGCCCTATCCGCTCGCGCTGTCCGCGGTCGAGCGCGAGGAGCTCGAGGCCATGCGCCGCTCGCGCACGATCGCGGCGGGCTGGCGCAGCGGGCCCGCGTGATTCTCGCCTTGGCCGAGGGCGAGTCCTATCCCGTGCTGTGCGCCCGCTTGGACGTGAGTACGACCACGCTCACCCGCTGGCGGAAGCGCTTTGAACAACAGCGGATTGCCGGCCTGCACGATGCGGCGCGGAGTGGGCGGGGCGATCGGCTGAGCGTCGCGCTGGAGGCGAAGGTCCTGGCCCTCACCCAGCAGCCCCCGCCCGCCCCGCTCACGCACTGGACCACCCGGACCTTGGGCGCGCGGTTGCGCGTGAGTCACATGACGGTGCAGCGGGTGTGGCGACGCGCCGGGCTGCAGCCCCATCGCCTCGAGCGCTACGTGGCCAGTCCCGACCCGGACTTCGAACAGAAGGCGGCAGATGTGATTGGGCTCTACCTGAATCCCCCGGCGCATGCGGTGGTGTTTTGCGTCGACGAGAAGACCGCGATCCAGGCCCTCGATCGGCGCGAGCCCATCCTGCCCCTCTCGCCCGGTCGCGCGGAACGCCACGGCTTCGAGTATGTCCGGCATGGGACGCTCTCCTTGTACGCCGCGCTCAACGTGGGCACCGGCGTGGTGGAAGGCATGACGGCGACCCGGCACACCAGCGCCGACTTCGTCGCCTTCCTCGATCGCGTGATCGCCACCCAGTCGCCGCGGCGCGAGATTCATCTGATCGCCGACAACCTCTCCGCCCACAAGACCAAGGCGGTCACCGCGTGGCTCGCCGACCATCCGCGGGTCCATCTACACTTCACGCCCACCTACAGCTCCTGGCTCAACCAGGTGGAACTGTGGTTTGCCAAGATCGAACGCGAGTGCATCGCCCGCGGCATCTTCACCTCCACCGCGGATCTGCGGCGCAAGCTGATGCAGTACATCCGCACGCACAACAAGCACTGCCATCCGTTTGTCTGGAGCTACTCCGATCCCACACACCGGATTCGTAGCCACGCAACTTGAGTTACAGTCCACTAGCAGGAAGCAGTGCGGTTGGTGCACGAGCGCCGGCAGTCGGGAGCGAGTCTGGCGCAGGTGGCGCGGGAACTCGATGTGCGGGCCGATCTGCTGCAGCGCTTGCGCCGCGAGGTGGCGGTGCTGCGGCAGGAGCAGGCCTTCGCAAAAAAAGTGGCGGTGAACTCAATCGGTCGTCGCTACACCTAACGAGGAAGGTGTGCGATGGGACGGACTGGAGTACGAAGGTCGAGGGCCGCGTCGTGTTCTGGGCGGCGATCGCGCGTGGCCTGTGCCCGGGCGGCTGTCACCGCGCCGCGCGTGTCCCGGGCGGTCGGAACGCGCTGGTTTCGCCAAGGTGGAGGATGCCACCCGCCCACCTCGGGCCCTCCGCGGCGCCGCGCTCCGGGCGCGTTCTCTCGTTCGCTGAGCGGGAGCGGCTGGCCTTGTGGCGTGCCGAAGGCCTTGGCGCGCGCGATGGCGCCCGCCGGCTGATACGCGCTCCGTCGACCGTCGCGCGGGAGCTACGTCGCAACGCAGCGACGCGGGACGGCGCCTTCACGCGCCGCGCCAACCTACCCCGACCGGTGCTCGGCGCGCGTCTTCGCCGTTGAGAGGTAGCCCGGTTCGAGCTCGAGCAGGTTGGCGATCTTGCGCGTGAGGTAGTGCTCGTGTTCGGCGATCTGTCCGTCGGCGAGTACGAGCCCCCACATGATCTCGGCCAGCACCATCTTCTGGCCGACGTCATAGTTCTCGCGGAGCACGCGCGTGAACTGGAAGTGGTCGACCGCGTGTGCGCGTTCCTGCTGGCAGATGTCGATGAGGGCCTTGCCGGCCTCGGGGTTCAGCGAAAAGTGCCGGGCAAGGACGTCCTCGAGGTGCGCGCGCTCCGATGCACTGAACTCACGGTCGGCGTGCGCGATGTCGAGCAAGAGGGCACACGCGGCCACGTGTACCGGATCGATCGGCGCGGTGGAGGCAGGGTCGGCGCGCGTTTCGGCGGTGCGCCCCTGAAGGAGTGATCGGATGGCGTCGAGTATCATCAATGAGTTGGTATCGCGCTGAAACGAAAGGCGCGTTGTGGAACGATGGCGGCGGAACGCTTCAGCGATTCCGCGATGATCTCATCGCACGCATCGCCAGCAGTGACTCACGTGTGACCCGATGGCTACAGCGGGCGACCGCTGTGGAAACCGGAACCGTGCGTGCGCTCCAAAGTTGCCGTGCGGACACGGATGTGGCGAGATCCGCGTGGCCGGCGCCGTGCCCGGATACAACAGAGCCCGGCCCGTGCGAGGGGCCGGGCTCTGTGTCTCAGGACTACTTGCTGAGCGCGAGCGGGGTGACCGTGAGGTCGACGTTGTGGGTCACTCGAATGCCGTAGAGGCCATCGAGTGACTTGAGCTTGTCGGCGCTGACGAGAGCGGCCGCATCGAAGCTCTCCACTTCCGTGCCGTTCACCAAGCAGCTCGCCTTGCCCCCGCGGACACGCCAACCGATTTCGTTGGTGGCCACGCCGTTCACGGCCTTGCGGATCGCCGCGTTTTCAGTCGGCTTGGTCAGGGTAACCACGTTGGCACCGTGGAAGAACTTCACCGAATACTTCCCATCCGCGTACACGATGCAGTAGGCGTACGTCTGGTTGTCGGTATCGAGATCGGCTCCACCGATGAAGATGCCGTACGAATGCGGATGGCCGGGGTCGTGCTTGTTCTCCGTGAACGACGCCTTCACCTCGTAGTTGCCGCTCGCCTTGTTTGCGTCGTTCCAGTACGTAGCCGCGGGCCCGATGGTGAGGTGCAACTTGCCGCCGCTCAACGCGAACTTCGAGTCATTCACTGTCTTGCCCTGACGCGCCGCGCGCGCGTCGACCTTGCCCTTCCAGCCCGGGGCCGAAATGCCGCCGCCAGCGACGCTGCGATCGGCGTCCTGCGCCAACGCCGCGGGCGCGGCCACCGCGATGAGGAGAAGGGCAACAGAGAACCTGCGCATGAGACCTCCATGGGGTTGGATGGCGACAGATCGGGGGAGAGTTCGGTCGCGACCGCGGGAAACTCGTCCGCTTTGCACCGGGAATCCAGTGAGACGGTCGCACGCTGACGGCCCAAGTAACCCGGTCGGGTTGCCGAGTTCCGAACGCGGGTCCGCGTGCGCGAGCGGCCGTGGCTTGACCAAAGCCTCCCAGGGGTTGTATCTCTCAATCCGCATACACGGATATATGACCACGGCGTCTACCCACCTCAGCACGCTCGCCGACCCGACCCGGAGTCGACTGCTGCTCGTGCTCGAGAGGCACGAGCTCACGGTGGGGGAACTCTGTGTCATTCTTCAACTTCCGCAGTCGACCATCTCCCGGCACCTCAAGGTCCTGGGAGACGACGGATGGGTCAGTTCGCGTGCGGACGGCACCAGCCGTTTCTATAGGATGACCGACCCGACGGGAGAGTGGACGCGCAGGCTCTGGGAGGTCGTCCGAGACGACGTTGAACGTTCCTCAGCCGCCGCGCAGGATCGCGCACGCGAAACGACCGTTGTCGCCGATCGCCGCCGCCGCTCCCGCGAGTACTTCTCCACGGTCGCCGGCCAATGGTCAGAGGTGCGCCGAGCGTTGTTCGGCTCGCAGGTCGACCTGCACGTCGCACTCGCGCTGCTGGACCCGACAAGCACCGTGGGCGACCTCGGGTGCGGCGAGGGTCAGTTTGCGGAACGTCTCGCGCCGCACGTAGCGCGCGTGATCGCCGTCGACGCATCGGTGGAGATGCTGGCCGCGGCCCGCGGTCGCCTGGCGGCGTTTCCCAATGTCGATGTCCGACAGTCAGACCTCGAGCGACTCCCCATCGAGGCCGGCACGCTCGACACCGCGATCTGTTCGCTGGTGCTGCACTACGTCGCCGAACCCGGTCGTGTGCTCGCCGAAGCATGGCGCGCACTTCGACCGGGCGGGCGTCTGCTCATCGTAGACATGACTCCGCACGACCGCGATGAACTGCGGCACACGATGGGCCACGCCTGGACGGGCTTTTCGGAGCAGCAACTCCGTGCCTGGACGGGCGAAGCCGGCTTCTCGAACGTTCAGCTGCGCACGCTGCCGAGCGACGCAGACGCCATGGGGCCCGCGCTGTTCCTGCTCACTGCGGTCAAGCCGTAGACACACTCGTTCAAACCTGTCGCACTCGCTCCGCACGCTCACCCGTCACACACCAATGACCTCGACCCTGCGTCCCCAACCCGGTTCCACGTCCCCGCTCGATCGTGCCGCCTTCAAGGTGAAGGATCTCTCGCTTGCCGAATGGGGCCGGAAGGAGATCCGGCTGGCGGAAGTCGAGATGCCGGGCCTGATGGCGCTGCGCGCCGAGTTTGGCGCTAAGAAGCCCCTCGCCGGCGCGCGCATCATGGGCTCGCTGCACATGACCATTCAGACGGCGGTGCTCATCGAGACGCTCGTTGAGCTGGGCGCCGACGTGCGCTGGGTGTCGTGCAACATCTTCTCCACGCAGGATCACGCGGCGGCCGCCGTGGTCGTGGGACCGAAGGGCTCACTCGAGCATCCGACCGGCGTGCCGGTGTACGCGTGGAAGGGTGAAACGCTCGAGGAGTACTGGTGGTGCACGGAACAGGCGCTTATGTGGCCCGATGGTGCGGGTCCGAACATGCTGCTCGATGACGGTGGTGACGCCACCCTGCTGATCCACAAGGGTGTCGAATACGAAAAGGCGGGCGCCGTGCCGGCGTTCAATGCCTCAGTTGACTCGGAGGAGTGGGGCGTGATCCTTCAGCTCCTCGGCGCAGAGCTCACCGCCAACCCGGGCCGCTGGACCAAGGTGGCCGCCGCCATCAAGGGCGTGACCGAAGAGACGACTACGGGCGTGCATCGCCTGTACGAGATGATGAAAGCCGGCACGCTCCTCTTCCCGGCGATCAACGTCAACGATTCGGTGACCAAGTCGAAGTTCGACAACCTCTATGGCTGCCGGCACTCGCTCACCGACGGCATCCTGCGCGCGAGTGACGTGATGCTGGCCGGCAAGGTGGCCGTGATCTGCGGCTACGGCGATGTGGGCAAGGGATGCGCGCAGGCCCTCCGCGGCCAGGGAGCGCGTGTCATCGTCACGGAGATCGATCCGATCTGCGCGCTGCAGGCGGCCATGGAGGGCTACCAGGTCACCACGCTCGACGATGTGCTGGCCACCGCGGACATCTTTGTCACCGCGACGGGCAACATGAAGATCATCACCGTCGAGCACATGAAGCGCATGAAGCACAACGCCATCGTCGGGAACATCGGCCACTTCGACAACGAGATCGACATGGCCGGACTCAAGACGCAGGGCGTGACCCGCATCAACATCAAGCCGCAGTTCGACGAATACGTCTTTCCCGACGGGCACTCGGTGCTGATCCTCGCCGAGGGTCGCCTGCTCAACCTGGGTTGCGCTACGGGCCACCCGAGCTTTGTGATGTCATCGTCGTTCTCGAACCAGGTGATTGCGCAGATCGAGCTGTATGGCAACACGAGCGCATACGAAAAGAAGGTGTACGTGCTGCCCAAGCACCTGGACGAAAAGGTCGCTCGGCTTCACCTCGCCAAGCTTGGCGTAAAGCTCACCACGCTGACGGCTGAGCAGTCCGCATACATTGGCGTGCCGGTGGCGGGTCCCTACAAGCCCGACCACTACCGCTACTAGAGGCCTGCAGCGGGCAGGTAGGCACAGACGAAGAAAAACGGGGAGCGCGTCATCGACGCGCTCCCCATCTTCATTCCAGTCGCCGACCGGAGACTACTCTTCTCCGTCCGACTCCTCGGCGGCGTCAGCAGCCGCTGACTTGGCGGCTGCGACGGCCGCTGGCGGACGCCCGCGACGGTACGCAGGAACACTGGGCTGGGCGCGCTTGACCAGCAGATCCGCGTACCACGCCACGATCTTCGGGCGAACCTTGGCCGGCGTGTCGCCGGATTGGGCGCGGAACGGGGCGTAGCGCTGGCGGTCGGCAGCGGATGAGACGCTGAACCACCACCAGGCATCAGACTGGTCTTTGCCGGTCGGGCTTTCGAGGCAGCAGGTGTACGTGACGCCACCCTCCTCGAACTCGAACATCGACGAAATCTTTGGAGCGGCCACTGGAAGGTTCCTTGAAACTGGACCCCTAAACCTAGCGGATTCTGGTCCGAACTGTGACTCTGCCGTAGAAGTCGGCAGCCGGTTCCGCCGTGCAACGGTAGGTGGAGGCGTCTCCAAACATCCAAGTCACAGTCACTTACGGAACAAAACGTTTCGGGCTGATCACCGCAGCCAAGCGACCCTGCGGATCCCCGCCGTCTGAGCCATGGAGCCGAGGCTGAGCGGCGCGCCAGCCGCGAACCGCGGCAAGTGCTACCTGGAGCCGAACCGGCCCGACCCCCGCCACGGGCAGGACACGCGCCCCAAATTCCTGGAGCCGCCGGCCAAAACACTGGTGGAGCTCGGTGCGTGCCTCGGGCTGGTCTCGCACCCCGTCCGCCACCCACGCCAGGTCGACATCACACAGCAGATAGAGCGCGCCCAGGCGCCGCTGCGCTTCGGTCCACACCCATCGGGGGCAGCTCCCGTAGTAGTGCTCGGCGTACACCGTCGTGCTGAGCAGGTCAGTGTCGAGAACCACGTCGGCGAGGGAGGGTTGCTCCGAAAGGATCGCGTCCTCTCGTGCGGCCTGTCCACGGCCGATCGGTTCGACATCGGCTGCGGTGAGTTCGGAACGCGAGGCCGCGTAGTCACGCGCGTATTCAGGGACCCAGATCGTGTGGAGCGACCTGGCGAGGTCGCGCGCGAGCGTCGTCTTGCCGGTGCTCTCGGGCCCGGTGACGACGATGCGGCGGGTCATCGCACGGGCCCGAATGGGCCAACGCCGCGAGGCGCACCGCGCGAGCTCACGCGGTCACCAGAGCCTCGGTGGTCATGCCACGCTTCCACGTGCGCCACCCGACGACGGCGAGCACAAGAAAGACGGCATAGAGCGCGGCCGTGAGATACAGGCCGCGCGACAGGAACGTCGGGACGTACACGAGGTCGACCGCGATCCAGATGGCCCAGTTCTCCAGCACCTTGCGCGTCATCAGCCATTGCGCGCAGAGCGAGGTCGTAGAGAGCAGCGAGTCGAGCCAGGGGAGCACGGCATTGGTGTGTCGCGCGAGCATCGCCGCCAGCGCTACCCACGCGATCGCGTTCACCGCCAGGAGCGCGATCCACATCCGGGCGCTCGCCCGCGAGACACGCAGCGTGGTGCGCCGGGCACCGCCGAACTTCCACTGGTACCAGCCGTAGCCCGACAACACGAAGTAGATGACCTGCAGCCCCATGTCGGCGTAGAGCCGTGCCTCGAAGAACACGACGGCATAGAGGCCGACGTTCACCAGTGCCGTCGGCCAGCTGAGGATGTTCTCGCGCGCACCAAGGTAGACCGCAATGACGCCGAAGGCGGCGGCGAAGGCTTCGAGGGGAGACACGGACTCAAGCTAGCAGGCCTCGGGCAAACCGTCCTGCCGGCGGGAGGCCGATCAGCGCGCTCGGATGCGCACGATACGGTCGTCTTCACCGCGAGGGCTGCCGCGGCCGTCGCGATTGCTGGTGCCGAGGTACACCGTGCCGTCCGGTGCCACGAGCACGTCACGGAGGCGGCCATGCGTTCCGGCGAAGAGCGTCTCGCGTCCGGTCACGCTGCGTCCGTCGGCCGACAGGGTGAGCCGGTACAGCGCCTCACCCTTGAGCGTGGTGAAGAGCAGGCTACCGGTCCACTGCGGGATGCGGGTGCTGCCGTAGTAGTCGATGCCCGCGGGCGCGATGGTCGGTGTCCACATCGCCAGGGGCGTGGCCACGTTGTTGGCCTGGCAGAACGGCACCTCGGCCGGCCCGGCGTCGCCATCGCACGCGCCGCGCACGTTCGGCCAGCCGTAGTTGCGGCCCACCTCGATCCGGTTGACCTCATCGTTGTCAGAGGGCCCGTGTTCGGTCGCGTAGAGTGCTCCACCGGGAAGGAAGACGAGGCCCTGCGGGTTCCGGTGTCCGTAGCTGAACACGGCGTTGCCGAACGGATTGCCAGGTGCCGGCGCGCCAGTGAGGATCAACCGCAGGATCTTGCCGCCCAGGGAGGCACGATCCTGTGGCAGCGACGTGTTGGAGGCGTCGCCGAGCGTCACGTACAGCAACCGGTCGGGCCCGATGGCCAGGCGCGCACCGTTGTGAATCGAGCTGCCGGGGAGATTGTCGAGCAGCACCTCAGGCGCTCCGAGGGCGGTCGACGACGCGGCGAGACGCACGACGCGATTCCGCACGCCGGCGTTGGATGTGTAGGTGTGGGCGACGTAGATCCACGGCTGCCCATTGGCAAAGTCGGGATGGAATGCCAGGCCCATGAGCCCGCCCTCGCCGATTTCGCTGACCGCCACACTGCCCATACGTGTGACCGCGCCCGAGGCTGGGTTCACGCGCGAGATCTGTCCGCCGCGCTCCGTCACCCAGATCGTGTTGTCGGGGGCCCACGCCAGATCCCAGATGGTGTCGAACCCGCCGACGAGTGTCGTGACGTCGAGGTCGGATGGTTGCGTGGGGCCGGGCGACGCCGGGGCGTCATTGCCGCCGCAACTTCCAAGGAGCGCCATGCCGACCAGGGTCGGCAGGATGGCGCGGCGCATCGCGAAGCAGGAGGCGAAAGCGAGAGTCATGGTGGTCACGTCGGCGGGAATTGCCATAGTACGTCCCATATGTACCTTGCCGCGCCGTGACGGTGCACACGAGGAGGGGCAAGCCGGAGGGTGAGGCGGGCGCGACGAGGGGGCCGCCCGGCGTCGATTGGATGCCGGCCCGGGCTGTTCTGCTGACGGGTGTCTGGTGCTGTGCCCAGGCATGCGCGCTGACGCCACGCCCAGAACCCGCCCCTACGCCAGCCGATTCCCTGGTGGCGCGACAGCGTCTTCAGGAGGCGACGCAGACGTACTGGCGCCTCGTGCTGCCGTCGCGCCCTGACCTTGCCGCGACCGTGGGCCGGCCCATCGAAGCGCTCGTGTCGCCGGTGCTGAGCGCCGATGACCACTCGGCCAGTCGGACCGCGATCCGCGTGATCGATCAGCTCGAAACCGTCGACGCGCGCGCTCTCTCTCCCACCGACTATGCCACGATGCAGACGTTGCGCTGGGAGGTCGAGTCGGCGGCAGAAGCGCAGGCGTTTGCGTCGATCGACTTCTCGCTGCTCTCACCGGCACGGAGCGCCTTGCGCGTTCCGCTGGAGGTCTCGACGCGCCTCGAATTCGCGAGCACGATGGACCTCGACCGCTACCTGTTCCTGCTGGATGGCATCGCGTTCTGGCTCCTTGACGCGCGCAACGCCCTCGAGCTGCGTGCGCGCGATCAGGCCTTTGCTTCACGCGACGCCGTGCGGGCCTTTCGGGGTCTTCTCGACTCGCTACGAGCCGTGGTTCGACGCGGCGAGCTCCGTATTGGCGACGACCGGCTGACGGCCATCGCCCCCGCGCACGTGGCGCAGTTCCGGGGAGAAGAAGCGCGGGCAATCACGGAGCAGATCGGCCCAGCCATCGATTCGCTCACCGCGTATCTCGGGCAATACGAAGCACGCAGCATGCTCAGGCCCGGGCTGTGGCAATATCCGGGTGGCAAGGAGTTCTATCGACACCTCCTGCGGCGGCACCTGGGCGTGGAGATCGAGCCGGAGGATGCCCACCGCGTCGGTCTCGCCGAGGCCAGACGCATCGACTCGCTGCTCATCGCTGTGCGGCGGCGACTCGGGTGGAACGGCTCGGTGGCCGCGTTCCATGATTCACTCCGGCAGCTGCCGGCGTTTGCTCCCGTGTCCGCCGAGAGCGCGATGGCGCACCTACACGCCACACTCGCCGCGATGCGCGATTCCATCGTCACACGGATCGATGCTCCGCTGAGCCAGACCCCCGACATTCGCATGGCGACGCCGCTCGAACAGCTCCTCGATCCCGAGGGACTGGTGCGCCCGCCGCGCAACGTTGGCGAATCGGCGCGAGTCACCATCACGCCAGCATGGCTGAGCGTCGAGTCGCAGCTCGAAGGCCCGAGTCGTGTGATGCGGTGGGTATGGCCCGGCGCCGCCCTGGCGATGACGCAGAGCTACGCGCACGACACGCTCAACCCGATGCTGCTGCTGCATCCTTCGCGTGCCACGCAGGAGGGATGGGCGGAATACGCGGCGTCGCTCGCCGGCGAACTGGGCGCGTACGTGAACCCGCTCGACGCGTACGGCCGACTGATGCACGAGGGATGGAATGCGGCGCTGCTCATCGCGGACACCGGCATTCACTACCTCGGGTGGACACCGGAGCAGGCGCTGGCGGTGCTGCGGCCCTTTTCATTTGCCGACGACTCGACCCTCCGGGCGCGTCTCGTCGATCAGGTGATCCTGGCGCCGGGGCGAGCAGGTGCGAGCGCAATCGGCGCGCGCGAGATCGCGGCGCAACGCGCGTGGATCCGGGGAACGCTCGGCCCCGCCTTCGACGAGCCGAGTTGGCACGCGGCCGTGCTCGCGCTCGGGCCGGTGCCATTGCCCGTCATGGCGAGCTATCTCGAGTGGTGGGCATACGACGTCGGTCGACGACAGGCCGAGCTCAAGGCGGTGCGCACGCCGTAGTCGAGCGGGGGCTTCGCAATGGCCGAGATCGTGGTCCAGCCAAGTCGCGAAGCAGCTCGCAAGCGGCGCTCGCCGCGCGAGCCGTACCACCATGTGTGATGAGGGCGCATTCACTCGGCCGGCTCGGCTCGCTGCGCGTGTTGCGCCACACCCTCGCGGACCGTCCTGCAGGCGGAAGTTCACGGGCCCACAGGAGCGGTTGTCTGACAGATTCGTCGCAGGCGTCCGGCGCGGACGGGGGACTCGAGCGTCACATGTTCACGCCAGGTCACGTCGCCGCCCTGGGCGGTGGGCGCTATCGGGTGTGCGTGATGATCGGCACGCGCGCCGAGGCGATCAAGCTTGCGCCGGTGATCCGTGAGCTCGAACGCCACCGGCGGACCGTGCAGGCCATCGTCGTGACCACGGCGCAGCACCGCGAGATGCTGGCGCAGGCTCTCGAGGCGTTCGGCATCCTGCCTCAGGTGGACCTTGGCCTTCTCACGACGCGCGCGCAGCTCGCCGACTTCACGTCGCGGGCACTGCTCGCGATGACGAGTTGTTTCGTGGAGCTGCGACCGGACCTGGTGCTCGTGCAGGGCGATAACTCGACGGTGCTGGCGGCTTCGCTGGCGGCGCACTATCTCGGCATTCCGGTGGGTCACGTCGATGCCGGGCTGCGATCCTCGAGCCTGCGCACCCCGTTTCCCGAGGAACTGAACAGACGGCTCGCGGCCGTGGTGGCCGATCTGCATTTCGCGCCGACGACCTACGCGCGCGACAACCTGCTGCGCGAGGCGGTATCCCCCGATCACATCGTGGTCACCGGCAACACCGTGCTCGACGCGATCCGGCTCATGCCGAGACGTGCAGTGTTCGACGAACCCGACCTCAACGTGCTGCCATGGGGGAAGCGCCGAGTGGTGACGGTCACGATGCACCGTCGCGAGAGCCTGGGCGAACCGCTCACGCACGTGTGCCATGCCCTCGCGGACCTGACCGCCATGCACGGCGATCTGCAGATCGTCGTACCCGTGCATCTCGATCCCCGCGTGCGTGACGTGGTAGTCGGTACGCTCGACGGTGTCCCTCGGGTCACGTTGGTGGAGCCCGTGGGATACGCCGACATGCTCGAACTGCTGCGTCGTTCGGAGTTCGTGATGACGGACGCGGGTACCGTGCAGGAAGAGTGCGCCGCGCTCGGCCGTCCGGTGCTTATCCTGCGGCGGTCCTGCGATCGCCCGGAGGTGGTGGCGTCCGGCTTTGGAAAGCTCGTGGGTACGGAGACGCAACGCGTGGTGAACGCGGCAACGCGCTTGCTGGACGACCAGCGCGAACTCGATCGCATGGCCGAGGGGGATCCGCCCTACGGTGACGGCCTCGCCTCGGTGCGCATCGTCCAGACACTGATGAGCCGCGCGCCGCGTCACGCTGGCGGTTCGCCGGTCGCCGAAGGGCCGGCGGTCCTGCCGCCCCGCCGCGTCGTCGAGCCCTGAGCAGCAGGCTGTTAGGTCATGCGCGCGCCTGGCCGCCGCGCCCTCGCCTCAAGCCTCAGGCTCCTCAGCCCTAAAAGCGATGCGGCACCAGGATCCCCGGAGATCCTGGCGCCGCATCGAACATCAGCGAGCGTATTCCGCTCGCCGGCAGCAATAGTACATACGCACCGTCGTTTGCGAAAGTAGAAAGTCGCACTCGCCGACGAAATCAGCGCGCGTCGGACGGACCCGGACATGCACTCATCGGGTGGCCAGCAACTGCGATGCGATGCGGTCGGCGCGGTCCCACGGCGCCGCCTCGCTGCGATTGGTGAGCACCACGATCGTCAGCTGCTGAGCGGGAAACCGATACACGATGTTGGTGAAGCCGCGCGTTTCCCCGTGATGTCGCCAGCGCGTGGTACCCTCGAACGGCTCGATGAACCAGCCGAAGCCGTAGGTGGTGGGCGTTCCATCGGAGAGCACGAACGGCGTCGTGGCCTCGCGCCACAGGGTGTCGGGGATGAGCCTGCCCGCATCGAGTGCGCGATACCAGCGGGTGAGATCGTCGATCGAGGAGTAGATGCCACCGTCTCCGAGCACCGCACTCGTGTTGCTCTGGTCGGTGCGTCGCACCGTGTCACCGCGCACCTGATGGCCATACGCCCGGTGCGCCACCGTGCTGCGGCCCGCTTCGTAGGCGACGGTGTTCGCCATGCCCAGCGGGGCAAAGATGCGCTCCCGCTGTACGTCGGCATACCGTTGGCCGGTCGCGCGCTCGACGAGCAGCGCGAGCAGCGCGTACCCCGTGTTGGAGTAGCGCCATGCCGAACCCGGGGCGAAGTAGAGGCTCTCGGCTCGGGTGCGCACGAGGTCGTACGCATCGGCGTCGGACACCTGACGCACCTGGCTATCCGGTACGAAGTCCTCGTAGTCGTGGAGACCTGAGGTGTGGGTGAGCAGGTGCCGGATCGTCACGCCGCGGGCATACGCAGGGAAGCCGGTCAGGCGCGTCGAGACGGAATCATCGAGCGTGAGTCGGCCGTCAGCAACGAGCTGGAGGATCGCCATGGCGGTGAACTGCTTCGACACGCTGGCCAGGCGATAGTTCGTCTCCGGTGTGGCGCGCACCGCGGAGTCGACATCGGCGAGGCCATACGCGGCGCGCAGGATGACCGAGTCTCCGCGCATCACCAGCACGCTGGCGCCGGGCATACCGGGGCGATCGAAGTCGGTGAAGAGCGAGTCCACGAACGTCATCAGGGGTGGCACGGGTGGGCGATCGGTCGCGCAGCCGGGCACGAGTCCGCCGGCGATGACGAGCACCACGGCGGTGGCACGACGGGCCCTGCAAGGGGTGATTGGCACCAGTGGTGTGGACAGGGTTCTGGCGCGGAACTGTCCTCCCGGAGATGGGTGACTTGCCCACGGGAGAGGACGAAAGCGCGCCGACTCCGGGGATTTATCGTGGCACGCTTCCTTCCAATAGGGTCAGGGAACGCCCGGTGCTGCCGGGTGGAACCGGAACCGGAAGGAGGGTCCATGCGCCGTCATTGGTCTGCTGCACTCATCGCGGTCGCCGCGCTCAGCGCGCGGTCGGAGGCCGCGGAACGAAACTACACCATCCGCGGCGACGGATGGTTTGACGCGCGATCAGAGCGATTCGGTCGACTCCCGATGCGTGAAGCGCGACTGACGCTCCGGGACGATGGTGCGTTTGCCGTGACGCTGTTCGTGCGCAACGAACGGTACCTCGTGCGTGGACGCTGGGATCGGCGCGGCCGGCCGGGCCTCCAGCGCATCGACATCAGCGATGCGTTCGGCCGGCGCGCGAGCGGCACCGGGTCGCTCGTGTACAGCGGTTGGCGCGACCAGCCGGTGCGGCTCGAACTCGAAGGGCGCACGGGCGACGGCGACTTTCGCGCGTCCATTGCGGCGCTCGATGCACGTCGCGACGAGGACGATGACGACCGATTCGACTTCGACCTCGGGAACGGAACGCGCCTGAGGCGCACGATCGCCACCACGGTGGACGGCACCGGGACGCTGCGCCTGTCGGGCATCAGGGACGGCCGCCTGGGCACGCTGCGTCTGCGGCTGGAGCGTGATCGTGAGGCGCGGCTCGAGTTCGGCGAGCCGACGCGGGGCGAGGTGCGCGCCGAAATCACCGACATTCGTGATCGCCGGATCACGCTGCGGGTGCGCGAGGTGTTCGGTCGCCGGGCGAACGGCGAGCTGGTGGTCATGATGCGAGACCGTGAGCAGGTCGACCGCATCAACGGCTCGGGCGGCAGCGACGGCGGTAGCTGGCAGCTCGACTTTGACGCGCGCAACCGGCGGAGCGATGACTGGAACGGTGGATGGGGCAACGACCGCGACTGGGGCGACCGTGCGGACCTCAGCATGCGCGGCACGGGCTGGCTGCGCCAGGATCTCGGGCCCGCGCTTCAATTCGACCGCGTGCGCGTGATCCTGGGTAGCGACCGCGACGCGGAGATCGCGCTCGACGGACGCGGCACGACCATCCGGCTGCGCGGGCGGGTCTCGGGGTACGGGAACACGCTGCGCGTGGATCTCACCGATGTGAACGAGCTGCGGGCGACTGGCGTGGTGGAGCTGCGTCGCGATGGCAACCGGCTGCGTTCGCTGGAGGGCGAGGGCCGAACGCGCCTGGGTCGCTTTGAGGTCCGGTTCGGTCGTTGATCGGCGCCTAACGCGGCACCGCGCGGCGCCCGCGCGCCCTCTCGCGTCTCCGATCGGGAGCCGTGGGAGGGTGGTCTGGGCGCCGCTGCGGCGTCCTACGCGCCGACGCGGCCGTCGAGCTGCTGGATGGTCTTTGTCGAGGGGCGGCGCGAGCGCTGCAGGCGTGCGGCGACCCGCTCCGCCTCGGTGAGCACGCGCAGCACGTTTTCGCCGGCGAGCTTGCGCAAGTCGGCTTCGCTCCAGCCGCGACGCGACAGCTCGGCGAATAGGGCCGGGTACTTCGAGACGTCTTCCAGTCCCTCCGGCAGGTCCTCGACACCGTCGAAGTCAGAGCCGATGCCCACGTGATTCACTCCGGCGAGCTTGCGCACGTGTTCGATGTGGTCGGCCACGTCGGCAATGGTGGCCCGTGGCGCCGGATGCTCGCGGTCCCAGGCGTCCAACTCACGGCGCAGGGCCGTGGAATCGCTGCGGAACTGCGTCTGGAGCTGCGTCTGCCGCGCGCGGCGCGCGGCCGCGTGGTCCACGACCTTCTGCGAGAGGAAGGACGGCACGAAGGTGATCATCACGACGCCACCATTCTTCGGCACGCGACGCAGGATCGAGTCCGGCACGTTGCGGGGAACGTCGGTAATGCCGCGCGCACACGCATGCGACCAGATGACCGGCGCCTCGCTCGTGGTGAGCGCGTCGCTCATGGTCGACGGTGAGGTATGCGCGAGGTCGACCAGCATGCCGAGTCGATTCATCTCGTGGACGACTTCTTCGCCAAAGCGCGTGAGGCCGCCGCGCAACTGCTCACCGTTGGCTGCGTCTGCCCAGTCGAGCGTCACGTTGTGCGTGAGCGTCATGTAGCGCACGCCCATGGCGTAGTACGCACGCAGTGCGCCGAGGGAGTTCTCGATGGCATGGCCGCCCTCCATGCCCAGGAGCGACCCGAGGCGCCGGTTGGCGAACGCACGTCGCACGTCGGCGGCGGTGAGCGCCGGCTGGAACACGGTCGGATACTTCCGGAACACGCGCTGTGCGATGTCGATCTGTTCCAGCTGGATCTTCGCGTACCCGGAGTCCTTCACGTCGCCGGGGATGTAGACCGACCAGAACTGTCCGCCGAGCATGCCCTGCTTGAGTCGCGGGATATCGGTATGGCCGGCCGTGCGTTTGGTGAGGTCGTAGGCGTCCACGTCGCGGGGGGCTCCCGGCGCGGTGCGGATGGCCCATGGGAGGTCGTTGTGCCCATCGATGAGCGGCGTGGTGCGCAACACGCGCATGGCCTTGGCCAGGTGGGGATCCTGTGCCTCCGCCGGCAGGGCCAGCAGAACGAGGCATGCGGCAACGAGCAGGCGGGGCATGTGCATGATGGTGGCGTCTGAGGTCGGAGCGGGGAGGGAGCGGAACCGCTCCGTATCCTACTCCCGAAGCAACGGACTATTCCACCTCGACCTTGAACGCCGGCGCCACGGTGGAATAGCCGGTCGCGATCAGTGCGGCCGACACGAAGTAGGAGCCGGGCGGTACTCGCGCCGGTGTCCCGGGTGGGTTGAAGTCGTAGCCTCCGGTCCAGATCGCCGTAAAGGTCTGCGATCCGCCGAGCGGCAGGTTGAGTCTTGACCCCACCGGGAGGCAGCCCGGTCGCCCGTCGCGTGGCGTGACGATCTCTCCGGCCTGCGACCGAATGGTGAAGTACACCTGGCAGGGCGTCGGGAAGTTCAGCCGAACCGCGCCATCGACGTTGTTCGTGACTACGACGCGCAGCGTGTCCGCCTGGCCGGCCCGGAGTACCTGCGTCGAGACGGACAGCGAGATCGACACCGGATCGGTGCCCAGCTTGGCCACCGTGGGTTCCTGATGACAGGCGAGCGAGGCGGCGGCGAGTGGTGAAAGGAGGCGAGCGCGCATGGCCCGCAAACTATCGGGGCCATGGCGCGTCGGTAACGGCACGGGACGAGCCGTGAGGTAGCCGCCCCTGGCGAGGGCTCCCACGCCCTCGTCGCCCCCGAGACCGGCCGGTCGCCGGGGAACGCTATCGGGCGCGACCGGTCGCCCGTTTGCGATGCCGCTTTGGGTCGGTAGGCTTGATGGGCTTGCGGGCCCCGGGTACCCACGACCACGTGCGGCCAGTGCGAGCGAGCGAAATGGCCGCGGGACTCACGCCCCATTTGGCCGCGAGCCGCGCATACGGCTGGTGATCGTGCTTTCCGGCCCGCAGGGCCTTCACCTGCGCCAGCGTGAGCTGTGCGGAGGGATGCTTGCTGCCCTTGGGGAAGCCGGGCGACGCTCCGCGCTTTGGCGCCCGGCGCTTCGTCGTGGCGGGCCGCCTGCGGCGGCTCCTCGTCGCATCGGATCCTGGTCTGCGCTTGCGGGAGGCCATGATGTGGGGCGTGGAAGGGTGAACGTTCATGTGTGTGCCTTACCAATAGCGCAGCTGGGAACGCAGGGCAATGGGGCAGGGCGTGCCGGCGCCCACCTAACGATCACCTGCAACCGCGCTCCGGAGCCGTCGGTGGCCCCCGCGCACGCCGCCCGACCATTCGTGAACTCCAATTCACGGTCCACGGCGCCGGTCGGTGCGCCCCGGGCTCCGGCCTCCGGTCGGGCGTCGGGCTCGGCCCATCCCGCCGGACTGGTGGCGACGACACCCGCTCGGTAGCCTCTCCTCGGCGGCACCTGCGACCCGAGCAGCCGGCGACGATGTACACCACCTGCACGTTCTGCTACGGACCGCTCGGCACGAACACCGTGCTCGAGACGTTTCGTATCGCGCGGCGGGTCGCCTTTGACCCCGGCCGCGGATGCCTCTGGGCCGTGTGCCCCCTGTGCGCCCGCTGGAACCTCGCCCCGATCGAGGAACGCTGGGAAACGCTGGACGAATGCGAGCGGAGATTCCGCGCGACGAGCCTGCGCTACTCATCGGGGAACGTTGGTCTCGCGTGGCTCCAGGGCGACCTCGACCTCATCCGTATCGGGCCGGCCCTGCGTCCCGAAGTCGCGGCGTGGCGCTACGGGCGCATGCTCACCAGGCGTCGGCCCCGCGACGCGCGCGCGTTAGGCGGCATGGCCGGCCTCGCCGTGCGCGGCCTGCGACGCCTCCTCGCGGCCACCGGACCGCATCGCACCGGAGCACGCCGCGCCCTCGCCGACGTCGTCCTCGGCGTGTACGGCCACCGGGTCGCGGATGTCGTGCATCTGCCAGCGGCGAACGCTCCATCCACGGACCTTCCGGTGGCGATCATCAGGCTCCGACACCTCGTCGGGGCCAGCCTCATGCGCCCCGAACCCGGGAGACCCTGGTCGCTCGCCGTACCGCATGACCAGGGAGTGCTTACGCTCGAGGGTGAAGCCGGCGTGCGTACCGTCGCGCGCATGCTTGCCGTCATCAATGGTACCGAACGCGGGCGCGGCTTCTCGCACGACCTGCTCACCGCGGCGGTCGCGAAGGTCGAGGAGTCGGCGCGGCCCGACAGCTACTTCAATCGGGTGCTCACCATCGCGCTTCGCTCCTCATGGGGGCGCGAAGACGCCGATGTGTCGCCCGTCACAAACGTGGAAATGCTCGAGCTGGCCACCAGCGAAACCGAACGCCTGGCGTGGCGGCTCACGGGACGCACGTTCTGGGGGCGCGGAGGGATCGGCAGCGATCCCGCTACGACGTTGCTCGACGTACCATTGGTAGATCGTGTTGCGCTCGAAATCGCCGCCCATGAAGAAAGTGAGCGTCGTGCCATGGAAGGTGAATTGGCCGACCTCGCCCAGGCGTGGCGCGAAGCAGATGAGATCGCCACGATCGCGGACGCACTCCTCGGCACCTGAACCTTCCGGCACGCCCCTCTCGCTGCGCGCGCGCCGCTGGCTGTCGCTCCTCGCGAACGCCGCGCTGATCGCCTGCGGGAGCACGGACTCCACCCCTACACCGCCACCGCCAGTACCAGCGCTTGCGCTGACGCTCTCGTCATCGGCGGTCACGCTGCACGCCGGACAGGAAGCGCTGGTGCAGGTCGTCCTCACACGCACCAACCTACCGGACGACGTCCGCCTCACGGTCAGTGATCTGCCCACCGGAGTCACCGGTGCCTTCACCATGTCCGTCCTGCCGGCGACGTCACTCGCGAGCACCCTCGTGCTCGCGGTGGACCGGACCGCGCGACCCGGCGCCTACACGGCGGTCATCACCGCGTCGTCGAGCCGCGTGAATGCGCAGGCACTTCCGGTCACGATCACGATCACGCGTGCCCCCGAGATCGTGCTCACGCCCAAGCCGGACTCCATTTCGGTGATCGCCGGAGGATCCGGCACGATCACGTTGGACATCGCGCGGTTCAGCTTTACCGGCCCGGTCGTGTTTGACACGGACGGCGCGCCGCCCGGTGTGCGCATCACCTTCCCGGATGCACCGGCCACCGGGAGCCTCGCTACTGCCGTCATCTCGGCGGGGCCCGACGTGCTGCCGGGCGTCTATGTATTGCAGCTGCTCGCGATCGGGCAGGGCATCCCTGAAGCCAGCGCGGCGTTGCGCCTGCGCGTGCTCTCGCCGTCGGTGGCGAGTCTCGGGATCGTGCTGACGCCGGCGCGAGTCACCGCGCGCCCCGATGCACCCGGAACGGCCGTCGTCACCATTCAACGGCGCAACTTCACGGGCGACGTGACGCTGAGCGCAGCCGGGTTGCCTGAAGGTGTGGTGGCAGTCTTCGCACCCATGGTGACGACGTCCGCGTCGGCGATGCTTACGCTCTTCGTGAGTCCGTCGACGCCACCCGGCTTCCATCCGCTCACGGTCACGGCGTCGGCGGACGGCGTACCCAGCTTCAGCACCAACCTCGACCTCGTCGTGGCCGGTGCGCCATCACTCGCGGCCATCGCCGTGCCGGAGTCCGTGACCGTGCAGGCAGGGAGCGGGAGCGGGACCGGGTCCCTGCGCCTCACGCGCACCAACCTCACTGCCCCGGTCACGCTCTCCGTGCTCTCGGCACCTGCCGAGGTGAGCGTCACGTTCGGGGAGAATCCGACGACCGGCGACACGGTTTCCGTCGGGTTCACCGCGAGCGCGAGCGCGGTGCCAGGTACCTATCTCGTCACCATCCGTCTCGCAGCCGCTGGCGTGGCGCCGGTGGACGTAACGTTCACGCTGACGGTGTTGCCGGCCGGGTAAGAAAGTTTCGCAGCAGCGCGTGTCCGTGTTCGGTGAGGATCGACTCGGGATGGAACTGGACGCCTTCGACGTCGAGCGTGCGGTGACGCAGTCCCATGATCTCACCATCGGCGGTCCAGGCCGTGACCTCGAGTTGCGCGGGGAGCGTCGAACGCGCGACAGCGAGTGAGTGATACCGGGTGGCGATGAACGGCGTGGGCAGTCCGGCAAAGACGCCGACGCCAAGGTGCTCGACGGGCGAGACCTTGCCGTGCATGAGTTCCTGCGCGTGGACCACCTGGCCGCCGAACGCCTGACCAATCGCCTGATGACCCAGGCACACGCCGAGCACGGGCACCCGCCCGGCGAAGCGCGTGATGACCTCGAGCGAGACGCCCGCCTGATCGGGCGCACATGGACCCGGAGAGACGACGACCCGCTCAGGGCCGAGGGCCAGCAGATCGTCCACCGGCATTTCGTCGTTGCGCACCACGCGCACGTTCGCCCCGAGTTCGCCGAGGTACTGGACGATGTTGAAGGTGAACGAGTCGTAGTTGTCGATCATGAGGATCATGGCTCAGGCCTCCCTGCGCGCTTCGAGTCCACGGGACGCCATTTCCGCGGCGCGCAGCAGCGCGCGGGCCTTGATGTTCGTCTCCTCCCACTCGCGCTCGGGCACCGAGTCGGCCACGACGCCGGCCGCGGCCTGCACGTGGAGGACGCCGTCCTTCACGACCCCGGTTCGAATGGCGATGGCCATGTCCATGTCGCCGTGGAACCCGAGGTAACCCGCGGCGCCGGCATACACGCCGCGTGCGACCGGTTCGAGCTCGTCGATGATCTCCATCGCCCGCACCTTGGGCGCGCCGGTCACCGTGCCGGCCGGGAACGTGGCGCGGAGGACGTCCACGGCATCGCGTGCGGCGGGGAGGCGGCCGTCGACGTTCGATACGCTGTGCATCACGTGCGAGTAGCGCTCGATGACCATCTGCTCCGTCACCCGCACCGAGCCCGTCTCGGCGATGCGACCGACATCGTTGCGACCGAGGTCGATGAGCATGACGTGCTCTGCCCGCTCCTTGGGATCGGCGAGGAGATCGGCGGCGAGTGCGGCGTCTTCGTCAGCCGTCGTGCCGCGTCGACGCGTGCCTGCAATCGGTCGCACGGTGATGCGGTCACCTTCCTTGCGCACGAGGATCTCCGGTGACGCGCTGACGATGTGCAGATCGCGGAGATCGAAGTACATCATGTAGGGCGACGGATTGAGCGTGCGCAGGCAGCGGTAGAGCGCCAGCGGCTCGGCGGCAAACGGGCGCGAGAACCGTTGCGACACCTGCACCTGCATCGCGTCGCCGTCGACGATGTAGCGCTTGGCCACGTCGACCGCGTGCAGGTACGCATCGCGGCTCGTGTTGGAGACGGCTTCGGCATCGGCCACGGCGAGGTGCGCGGGCGCTTCCAGCGGGCGTCGCAGCCGGTCCCGCAAGTGCTCCAGCCGCTCACGTCCGTGCCGCAGCGCCATCGGGTTGCGCGGGTCGACGAACACCACGAGGGTCAACGTTCCCGCCAGGTTGTCGACGATCGCGACTTCCTCCGACAGGAGCAGCACGGCATCGGGCGCGTCGATCGGATCGGGCTTGGTCGGTCGGGCGGCGAGCTTGCGCTCCACCCACTTCACCGCCTCGTAGCCGATGTAGCCCACGAGCCCACCGCAGAAGCGCGGTAGGTGCGGCACGGGAGCCACGGAGAACCGTGCGAGATAGTCTCGCACGAACCCGAGTGGATCCTCGACCGTGGCGCGTTCCGTCACGTTCTCGCCGTGCAGCACCTGCACATCATGACCTCGGACCACCAGGCGACTCGACGCCGGGAGACCGATGAACGAGTAGCGCGCGAATCGTTCACCGCCCTGGACCGACTCGAGCAGGTACGAGTAGGGCCCCGCGGCGAGCTTGAGATAGATCGAAAGCGGTGTCTCGAGATCGGCAAAGGTCTCGAGGACGAGTGGGATGCGGTTGTAGCCGAGGGCGGCAAGGCGCGCGAACTCCGCGTCGTGCATTTCGGGATGCTCCGGGGTGCTGAAGTCCGTGGTGGACTTCGTGGTCGAGAAGGCGTTCCGCGCGGTGATCGCGCGGTCAGACGGGTCGGGTCAGCGACGCCAGTGGCGTCTGCTGTCTCCGGAAGTTCCCGGTCGCCAGGTCTCGACGGTGTGGAGCATGGCAGGGACGATATGCGCCTCGGGCCCGTGGAGCAAGCGCGCAACGCCCACGCAACGCCACGGAAGGCCTGCGACGTGGAGATCGACCGCTCCCGGTCAGGTTTCCGCAAACGTCGCAACCGGAAGGCGGTGAGCTGATGACCGCTCCCTGACGTGCCGGCGCCAGTGTGGCCCCGCGATGCGCCTTAGCCGTTCAGGTTGTAGCGCATGATGCGTCCGTGCGGTCCCTCGCGGTCGCGTTCGAGTTCGTAGACGTCGCCCGGAGGGTGCCGTAGTTGGGCGAGTGCATCGGCCACGCGTTGCCGCTGGCCATCATCGAGCACGAGGTGCAGCGCGGCGAGGGAATCCTGGAGGTGCCCGGCGTGCCTTGCGCCGACGATGACGCCCGCGACGCCCGGTTGGTCGAGCACCCATCGAATGGCAACCGCGCCAATGCCGGTACCGTGCGCTGCGGCGACGTCGGCGAGCACGGCGAGCAGCGCCTGGAACGCGGCCCATCCGCCGCACTCCTCGATGATGAGGCGGTACTTCACCAGCGAGCGGTTTTCGAGGGGAAGGGTCGGGTCCGGCGCGCCGAGCCAGCGTTCGTGCATGAAGCCGCCGGCGAGCGCGCCGTAACACAGCAGCCCGATGCCGTGCTCGGCGCAGAGCGGCGCCACGGCGCGCGCCGGCCGGCGATCGAGCAGGGAGTACTGCACCTGGTGCGAGACGACGCCGATGCCCGCGTCCAGGATCGCCCGGAGCGGCGCGCTGGCAAAGTTGGTGAGGCCTATGTGCCGCACGAGTCCCTCGTCGCGCAACGCGCCTAACGCGCGCAGGGCGGCGATCGGGTCGCCGACCGTGAGGTCCCACCAGTGGAACTGGACCAGATCCAGGACGTCGACACCCAGGCGCTCGCGCGAGCGCTCGACGGTGCGGCGCAGGTCGGCCGGTGTCAGCGTGGTGAGCCGGTCGAGGTCGGGCACGCACTTGGTATGCACCTGCACGTCGTGCGTTGTCCGGCGCAGGTAGCCACCGAGCAGCGACTCGACGCCGGAGTAGATGTCGGCGCAGTCGAACGTGGTGATCCCCGCCTCGACGAACGCGTCCATGTCACGCCACGCGGCCTCCGGGTCCACGACGCCATGGCCCCCGGCCAGCTGCCACCCGCCCTTGAGCAGGCGGGAGATCGCATAGCCGGGGGCCAGGGAGACCCGCGGAACACTCACGGTGATCGCCGGCGAGTTCGTGACGCCGGCGATCGGTTGACGATCACTTGCTCCAGGGCGGGACCACGTTGTTGCTGCGAGCGTACGCGATCAGCTGACCCAGATGCTCGTGCAGATGCGTCGCGGTGAGGATCCACAGCTGTTGCCCGGTCATCTCCATGCCAAAGACCTTCTGCTTCGTGTTGAGGCTCGCCGGTGATGCGCCCTGCATCGCCTTCTTGAGGAACGCAAACGAGGCTTCCATTTCCTTCAGCGCCTGCGCGGGCGTCACCTTTCGTGACTCGTACGCCGAGACGGTCTTGTAGTCGTCGACCTTGATGCCCGTTGCGGCGGGGGCGGGCATGCCCGCACCCGCGGCGGGAATGAAGTAGTTGTCGCTTGCGACGTGCATCACGACTTCGCCGACCGAGCGGGTGCCTGCGCTGGGGCGCCAGCCGTACTTGTCCGCCGGAATCGCCTTGGCGAGCCCGGTGAGCTTTTCCTCGACCTCGGCCAGGTCGCGCAGCAGGTCGGGAATGAGCGTGGTGTTCTGGGCGCCGGCGGCGGCGCTGGTCAGAGCGACGGCGGCAAAGGCCAGCGCGAGAGAGCGGCGAAGCGTCATGGTCGAGTCCTTGTTGGGGCCAAGCGTGAAAATCTAGCCCGCCAGGTGGGCGATGCCATCGGTGCGTGGGAGCAAGGCGGCGCGAGTGGGGACGGGTCGCCGTTCACGCGTGACGGTGCCCGGGCTCAGGTCGCGTCGGGCATCGGCACCACGGTCACGTCGCCGTGTCGGAACGTGCGCACGCCGGTGCGGGTGATGCGGAACCGCGCGCCGCAGTTTGGGTCGGGGCACGCGACGTCGGTGTCGGTCGTCATCCAGTCCGCCGCGTGCGTCATTCGCTGCTTGGCCGGAAGCAGCGGGAGCAGCGCGGCGAGCGGATAGAGCGGAAACGTCTGGCCATCGGGAAAGCGAAGGCTCTCGCCCGAGAGCGCAAACCAGTCGCCGGGCCGATGGTTGCACACCATCGCGCGCTCCGTGGCGATCACCTCGATCCGCAGGTCGTAGAGCGTGAACGTGTCGTCAGGCATGTCGACTCTCCTTCCACGGGAACGGCTTGCGCGTATGATAACGCGGTGACGACCCCCATCGAGTTTCGCGGCGGCCTGCTCGGCGCCCTTGCGCCGTTTGGCGTATTCCTCGCCGGCGTGCTCACCCTCGCCGTGCTCGGGGCGCCTGACGAGCGCGGATTCTGGCCGGTGATCCTCGCCGCGCTTGCCGTGGGCCTGGTGATGGCGCGGCGCCCGGATGCCTACGCCGACGCTGTCCTTGCCGGCATGGGGCAACCGATCGTTGCCCTGATGGTGGTGGCGTGGCTGCTCTCGGGCGTGCTTGGCCTGGTGCTCACCGAGTCCGGCGTGGTGCAATCCATCGTGTGGCTCGCGAGTGGAGCTGGCCTGGGTGCGGCCGCGTACGTGGGGCTCGCCTTCGTTGCGTGTGCCGTGGTCTCCACGGCGACCGGTACCTCGTTCGGCACGCTGCTCGTCGCCGGACCGCTGCTCTATCAGGCAGGAGGGCCGCTCGGTGCAGCGCCCGCCGTATTGATGGGAGCGATTCTGGCCGGTTCCACGTGGGGCGACTCCATCTCGCCGGTGTCCGACACCAGCATCGCCAGCGCAGGTTCGCAGCACACCGACGTGCCCGGATCCGTGCGCAGTCGCCTCAAATACGTCGTGCCGGCGGGCCTCGTGGCGCTGGGGGTGAGCATCCTGCTGGCGGCGCTCTCGGCGCCATCGGGCGCGGTGGCGGTTGGCAGCGGTGTGGCCACGGGTTCCTCGCGCGCACTGCCGCTGCTCGCGGTGCCGGTGGCGGTGATCGTGCTGTTGGCACGTCGCCGACACCTGCTGGAGGGATTGCTCGCCGGCATCGTCCTCGCGCTCGTGCTGGCCGTGTCGCTTGGTCTCGTGCCGCTGGAGCGCGTGATGTATGTCGATCGAACGGCGTTCGGCGCGCGCGGGCTCGTGATCGATGGCCTGGGGCGCGGCGTTGGCATCTCCATCTTCACGATCCTGCTCATGGGGCTGGTGGGAGGTGTTCAGGCTTCGGGTGTGCTCGAGCGGCTCACGCGCGCGCTGCAGCACGGCACCGCGGACCCGCGTCGCGCGGAATGGTGGACCGTCGGACTCGTGTCGGCCGCGGTGCTGCTTACCACCCACAGCGTGGTCGCGATGCTGAGCGTGGGCGCCCTGGTTCGCGAAATCGGCCAGAGCGCTGGACTCAGTGCTTATCGTCGGACGAACCTGCTCGACATGACCGTGTGCACCTGGCCCTTCCTCCTGCCGTGGTTCCTGCCCACGATCATTGCGTCCAACGCGAGCGGCGGCGCGGCGGCGCAGGGGATGCCGCGGGTCTCGCCGCTCGCCGCCGGTATGTTCAACACATACGCCTGGGTTCTCGCCGTGACGGTGCCGTTGGTCGTTGCCACGGGCTGGGGGCGCGGCGAGACACGGCTCTCACCCTCTGGAGGTCGCCCGTGAACTGCCGAACCACGATGATCGCCGGCGCCGTGTGCCTGCTCGTCTCCGGCCGCGTCGAGGCCCAGGGGCTCGACCTCTCGCGTTTCCGCATCGTCGACCTCACGCATGCGTTCAACAACCGCACCCTGTACTGGCCCACCTCGCCGTCGGGCTTTCGTCTCGAATCCTTCGCGTTCGGCCCCACGCCCGGTGGATGGTTCTATTCGGCCAACGGGTTCTCCGCGCCGGAGCACGGCGGTACGCATCTCGATGCGCCGATCCATTTCGCGAAGGATGGACTCACCAGCGATCGGATTCCGATCGAGCGCTTTCTGGGGCCCGCGGTGGTGATCGATGTCGGCGCGAGGGCAGCGCGCGACGCGGACTATCGGCTCACCCGGGCCGACGTTCTGGCCTGGGAGCGCACAAACGGCCGAGTGCCGGTGGGAGCGATCGTGGTGCTTCGCACCGGGTGGTCGGCGCGGTGGCCCGACGCTCGGCGCTATCTCGGGGACGACACCCGCGGCGACGCGTCGCGGCTTCACTTTCCCAGCTATGGTGAAGACGCGGCCCGATTGCTCGTGCACGAGCGCAGGGTGTCCGCGTTAGGTGCGGACGTGGCCTCCATCGACTATGGGGCGTCCAGGGACTTCATCGTGCACCAGGTGGCGGCGAGCGCCGGGGTGATCGGGCTGGAGAACCTCGCCAACGTCAACCTGCTGCCCGCAACCGGTGCGACGGTGATCGCGCTGCCAATGAAGATCGAGGGCGGTTCCGGCGGGCCGCTGCGCGCGATCGCCCTCATCCCGCGCCGCTGATCAGTTCGTGCGCGTCGGCGCCGAGGTGAGGCGCATCGCGGCCGCGGCCGCGTCACGGTAGCGCGGGCCGAGCGATGCCACGTCGGTGCGTTGCACCAGCGTTTGTATGCGCGCAATGGTGTCGTCAGGCAGCTCGACGCGCCTGAGCACCAGTTCCAGCAGCAGCTCCGTTGCCCGGCGCGCGACGGCCGCGGCGCGATCGGTCTGACCCATCGCGGACAGCAACTCGGCGTCTGCCTCCAGGAGCTGGCAGTAGAGTGCGAGCCGTTGTGGGTCGGACACCAGGTTCGCCGCCGTGGTGGCATCGACCATCGGCACCATCGCGGCGCCCGGGCCAAGGACTTCACCGATGGTCAGGGCAATCTCCTGCCGCGCGCCGGCGAGGTCGTTCTCTTCGCGGCGTTTGAGGGCGCGGCGGAGCGTGGCGCCAACGGCCTCGATGAGTCGAAGGATGAAGTCGCGCTGGTACAGGGACATGACGGCGCTCCGCGATGATGCAAGCTAGTCGCGGCGTTTGCGGGAAGCAGCGTCGCTTGAGCCTCGTTGCGTTGGTCCTGGGCGGCGTCGCCCTGGCCCGGCGCGGAGGCTGGCGAGACACCTTCGTCGAACAACTGTGGGCAGTCGCACGGGAACGACGAGGATGGACGCGTGCGGAACGGGATGCCGCACCTCCCAAGGCTCAACGTCAACCTCCCGCCGCGCCTGGCGTCGGAGGTGTAGGGCGTCAAGCTCACCCCACTGGTGCGCGCGTTCACTACACGCCTGCGACTTGATCTCCCTACCCGGTGACAGGCCGAACGCTCGATATCAACGGCGACCGGAGGCATGCGGAGCCAGCCGGAAGCCGTCCACTCGATGGAGGTATTGGGCGGCATGTCACCCACGCTTCACGATTCTCTCGGCGAGGCTGGGAGCCCACCGAGCCATCACGGTTGCAGCTTTGGCCTTCCCGAGCTTGACCAGCGGTTGCTCTCGCAGGTACCCACGCCAGAACTCTGTGGCAACCACTTCTGGCGCATGATCTGCTGCATGCGCTCAAGACCGACGCCGCGATTCCGCCGGCGCGCCTCCAGGCCAAGCGATACCTCAACTCGGCGCTGCTTCTCGTGGACAAGGGCAGCGGGCGGAAGTCACGCCGGTGCCAGCCCTTCACGCCGGCGAGAATAGCAATAGCCAGGAGTAAGTTCCACACCTCGTCTCCACGATGAGCGCCCAACGGCGCCGGCTCACCTGCAGCCGAGGGGATGAAAGCCGGCCCGCCCCGAACGACTGTCAGGTGCAGTCGACTGTTAGGTAGCAGCACATGCCAGTACATCGCCGTGAAGCAGTCTCCTGGAGGCATGCTCACGCAAAGAGCGCGACAATCTCTTGGCTGGTTGGCTTCCCTAGCACAAAGGCGTCTAGTTGAGACAACGCCTTCAAACGGGCAAGAGCGTCGACTGCGCCTTCCCATGTGTCCAGAAGCCTCGCGGCATGGACGTAGAGAAGTGGCTCCGCTTTTCTGTACAGCCTAAGGGCGTGAGTTAACGGGATCGGCGAGCGGGGTTAAGCTGCCACGGGGAGTGACAGCGGGAGGAAGTATGCTTCGTCCGGGGTGTGGTCGGCGAGGCTGGAATGGGGACGACGGGAGTTGTAGAGGGTGAGATAGCGCGCGATCCCGGCTTGTGCCGCAGAGACCGAGTCGTACGCGTGCAGATAGACCTCCTCGTACTTGAGAGTCCGCCAGAGGCGCTCGACGAAGATGTTGTCGCGCCAGCACCCGCGCCCATCCATGCTGATCCGGATGTTGTGGTTGAGCAGGAGACCGGTGAACGCGGCACTGGTGAACTGCACGCCCTGGTCGGTGTTGAAGATCTCCGGCCGGCCGTAGCGCGTGATCGCTTCTTGCACGGCCTCGACGCAGAACGCGCTGTCGAGCGTGAGCGAGAGCCGCCAGCTGAGCACCCGTCGGCTGGCCCAGTCCATGACCGCCGCGAGATACACGAAGCCCCGCGCCATCGGGATGTAGGTGATGTCCATCGCCCAGACTTCGTTCGGTCGCGTGATCACGCGCTGCCTGAGCAGGTACGGATACACCGGATGCGCCCGATGACGACGGCTGGTGCCCGGCTGCGGCGCGATCGCGCTGAGCCCCATGGTGCGCATCAGGGTCCCGATCCGGCGGCGGCCCAAACCAGGGTACTCTTTCCTGAGAACGCGCCTGATCCCGCGCGCCCCGAACCACGGCATCTCCAGGTGGACCGCATCGATCCGACGCATCAGGGCGAGATCGAACGCCGACGGTGGTCGCGGCTTGTAGTACACCGCGCCTCGACTGATCCCCAACGCCGCGGCCTGCCGGGCAATCGGCAGCGGGTGAGTCCGGTCGATCATCGCTTGGCGCTCAGCAGGCCGGCCTTGCCGAGCGCGCGTTCTAAAAAATCATTCTCCAGCGCCAGTTCGCCAATCTTGGCGTGGAGCGTGGTCACGTCGATGGGCGGCTCGGTTGAACGGCCGCCGCCACCAAAGACGTCGACGGCACCGCTGAGCAATTGCTCTTTCCAGGCCGTCACCTGGGCGGGGTGGACATCGAATCGTTTCGCCAACTCGGCGATGGTGCCTTCGTGGCGGATCGCCGCGAGGGCGACCTTGGCCTTGAAGGCTGGGGCGTGATTGCGGCGGGTACGTCTGGCCATGATGCGGTCTCCTGACTCAAGGAGCGTAATCTCGCTCGTGGAGCCCGCCGGTCCAGCTATCTCACCTGTTCAGAAATCCGGGACCACTTCTCCCCAGTGCGGCGGCAGCAGCAACCCACTGCTAGGTCGCACCCTAGAACGGCCGCTACGCGCGCCCTACATGTGCCATCGCGCTGTGTACGCCTTGCATGTTCTGTCGATGAAGGCAGCGTACTCAGCATCAACATCGATACCGAGTGCGTTTGGCCGCGGCAGCTCCGGTGGATGAACATTATCGATCCGGACTGGAACAAGCAGTACCGAGTCGTAAGCGGTCAAATGGGTCTGCGCCGACCCTCGCGTCGGCAGCGTCTGAAAAAGCTCAAGTGTCTTCTTCGGCTCCGACGAGCGGTTGCTGCTGATGGCCCAGTTGAACTCGTCAAACAGGCTCTCGTCTCCCGTTGAAAGCCGAGGCAGAACATCTCGGTCGAACTCGTCCTCGCGATCACGATAGAACTTGTGAACCTGGTCGGGGATGTTCAAGACGCGGCCCGAGAGTCCGATGAGAACAGTTGCGATCAGCAGCGCCTCCGGGCGCTCGCCCTGTATCGCAGCGACGACTTTCTTGAGATCGTCAAACCTGTTTGTCCGGTTCCGGTGCGCTGTAATGACGGACTTGTTCTCAACGGCAAGCCGGCACTTGGCCATGTTGGGTTGTCCCTCGGCGCCCGGCTCGCCAACGAAAAGGTCGACGCGGCGCTCTCGGTCGCCGGGTGACGATACGTTCTTCCAGACCTGAACCTTTCCCGACTCGACGTCGGCACGGAACGCTGGGCATGACGCGACAAGGTCGGAGAATATGCCCTGGCTGACGATGTCGGAGTGACCTTCGAGGCGATGGTTGTGATAGCCAGCTTTCTGAATCGCCTCGATGGCAGCGTCAAACGGAGTGGTCAAGCCAGCCGTGCCTCAAGTTGAGTCGAGAGTGAAGGCAGCCCCCTGAGCTTCGCAGCGAAGGACGGTGGAAGCGGAAGCTGCTTCAGCGTATGGCTCTGCATCCTCAAGAATCCCTTGGCGGCGCGCTGGCAGTGAGAGCGCATCCAGTCCCGTGCCTCCGCAGAATTCAGGTATGAGGCTAGCGGCCCCAGATCGCTCGGGTCGACGGGAACGACATAGTAAACTGAATGCCTCGGAACGACTAAGCCGGCCTCGTCAACGACAAAGAACGGAGTCTCCGTGATATCCTTACAAAGCAACTTCGGCCGCAAGATCACATCCAAAGGAAGATTGTCGTGAAAGGCGAACCACTTCTTCCTAGCCGTACAGGTGCGTCGCTCAAGTTGAGCACGTCGACTGGGCTCGTTGAGATATGCCCCCAACACTCCAAGAGATGATTCTGGAAGCAGCCGACCGGTGTCATCGTAGGGCGCAAGCATCACGTGATCACTAGCGATCCCACGGTCCAGCGCAATCTGTCGCCCAGAAAGAGTTGGATGCGCAAAACGAGTGAGCGCGGGGCTAAGCGCAGTTGCGCGCACGACAAAGACCTGGTCCGCGCCGGTGGCTACGCCGCAACTAACGCGCAGTGCTACGTCGCCGAGAACGAGGCCTCGATGGTCGCTTGAGGTGTGGCCTCTGACCGTAGGCAACCAGGAATCGGCTGACTCGAGGCGCACGTCCCGCTCTGTTCCGTCGCGATCTATGACTCGCGTTGGAGCGAGGCTGCCTTCGGCGCTGACGGTCGTAACTAGCGGATAGGTCACGAGCGCGCCAAAGGTGCTTTCGTCCGCGAAGTGGAGCTCGCTCACGTGGCGGGACAGAAGGAGTTTGCGCAGTCCGCGAGCGCTCTCGACGTAGAGATACTTCTCAGGCGTAATGAAGACGAGTCGTCCACCAGTCGCGAGCATCCGCATCGCCTGCTCGAAAAAGAGGACGTATAGGTCGAATCGTCCGCGGGCCGATTCGTAGGCGTGACGAAAATGCGAGCGCTCGACTTGACTCAACTCGAGAATCGAGACGTAGGGCGGATTGCCAACTATTAGTTCGAACCTCTCCGTCGACGGAACTAGGAAATCCGCTTCCCGAATCTCAACTTCGCTCACGTTCGAGAATCGCTGCCGAGCGACGCTCGCGCGGCCCGGATCCAATTCAATGCCAACGATTCGAGGTCTTGAGAGTCGATGGCGCTCACAATAGCGCAGCAGACCCTCGATGAATTCGCCTTCGCCGCAGCCTGGGTCCAGGACGCGCAGGTCTCGGGGATCGGAAACTCCGGCCATGAGCTTCTCGACCAGCCGGTCGACAATGCCTGCCGGTGTTGGTACGAATCCTTTCATGGCAGACAGGCTGGAAGACTGGCTGGCCGAACAGAGGCCGAAATATCTGACTCATCGCCTGAGTACGCAAGGACTTACGGACGGAGTGGAGACGGCTCGCCCGGGGTTGGAAGCGCTCGCCTCGCTCGTGACGACCTGACTCTCTAGTGGGCTGCGGAGGGAGTCTGCCTCCCAGCCACGATAGCACGCGTCGACCAATCCCTTCCCCCGCGCTCGGGCGGAATGATGCGATGGGGACACCGACTCCGCGAGCGGCAGAACCTGGACGAGGCCCGCCGGTAGCCCATCATCCAGCACTCGAAGATCAGGGGCCCCCAGGCGCCGCAACACCATAGAGGCCCACCACATGTCCGGATTCAGCTTCCGCCGCTATCCGGATATGGACGCTTGCGGTGCCGTGATATCCGCTTCGCGGCGGTGCGTATCAGGCAACCACTCCTCGCGGCAATACTCAGGGAATCGGCGGATTGCCCGTGCACAACAATCCAGGCGCGCTTGGCCTGGACTCCTCACCGCGGTCAACCCGATGCCCGGTCCGCAGGGCTCCGAACTCCCAGGCTGCCCCGGTTCAGCACGTGTGTGTGGATCATCGTCGTGCTCACGTCCGTGTGACCCAGGAACTCCTGTGCCGTTCGGATGTCGTAACCATCCTCCAACAGGGTGGGTCGCGAAGGAGTGCCGCAGCGTGTGACAGGTCGCGCGCTTCGCGATGCCGGACCGCAGCACCGCGCCCCGCATCTGCCGCTGAACGGCACTCTCGTGCCAGTGATGGCGGTGCGCCTTCCCCGTAATCGAGTCGAGCCAGGTACGGCGGGCCGGGAACAGCCATTGCCAGGCAAGGTCCGTAGCCCAACCGGGTGCCTTACGAGACAGAGGCGCCGGGCAAAGGCGCGGCGCCGCCCCGCGCGCCAGGTCCGCAGAGTGCAGGGCTCGCAGACGCGCAAGCTGTGCCTCCAGCAGCGTGCGCGGCGTCGGGCAGCATGGTCACTCGGTCCCTGCCACCCTTCCCGCGGCGCACTCGGATCTCTCTGCGCTCGAGCTCCACATCCTTCACCCACAGCTGAAGGCACTCCATCAGGCGCAAACCGCCCCCGTACAGCAGCGACGCCACCAGTCGCCGCTCTCCCTCCATCACGCCGAGCAGGCGCCGGACGTCTTCGCGTGACAACACCGCCGGGAGTCGCGGAGGGCCGGTCGAGCGCAACACTCTGCGCAGGTCAGCCACCTCGCGTCGCAGCACGACCCGATACAGGAAGTTGAGCGCGCTCACGCCTGCATCTGAATGGGTCGCGCAAGCTTCCCTTCGGCCGCGAGGTATGTGAGGAACGCCACCATGTGTTCCTCACCAAGCTCAGCGGGGTGGCGCAGCCCATGATGGCGCACGTAACGCTTGACCCACTGCACGTGTACGCGGACTCCGTTCGGAGACTTATGTGCCGTGCCCGCAAGGCGGCGCGAACGTCGTCGAGCAACCGGCGACGCGGAACGGTCTCCCGGGAACGGACAACTTCACAATCTCACCCCACCCTCGCCTCAGTGCGGGATCGAATCGGCCCAGTTCGAATCACCCCCTCGCCGAAGACTCGGCTGGGCCATGCCGCACACCCCACGGAGCTGAGACATCCCCGGCACCCTCACGCACGCCGCCGCCACCGCCGCGAAGCGGCTAGCTTCTCGTCATGCGAACCCGACGCACGCCGCCAACAGCCACACCGGCGCAGGTGGTCGCGGATCTCATTCGCGCCGAGAACGAGCAGGATCGAGCACTCGCCGATCGACACCTTGCCGCTGGATTCTCCGGCATCACGCGCTCCGCCGGGTTCGAAGAGTCACGCCCGCAGATCCTCCAGACGATCGCTGCACCAAAGAATCCGGACCTGGTGCGAACACTCACCGTCGACCACGTGTGGAGCGACGAAGACGCCGGCCTGGCCGTGGTAAGGAGCCTCGTCACCACGGAGCGACGCAGCGCCCCGGGTGTACCCGACGGCGCCTACCGCAACGTGCACGTGCTGGTGCACGAAGACGGCGCCTGGAAATGCGTTCACTGGCAGGCGACGCGGCTGCTCCCGCAGGCCTAACGAGGCCCGGAGTCTGGCTCGGCCGCCCCCGGGCGCCGAGGCGGCTGACGAGCGGAACACAAGGACACGACGACCTCAGGTCCCGCGTGGCTTCACGCGACGCGTAGGTTCGGCGGCCAGGGGATCGTCGGGCCAGGGATGCCGCGGATACCGGCCCCGCATGTCCTTGCGCACGTCGAAATACGACGTGCGCCAGAACCCGGCGAGGTCCTGCGTCACCTGCAACGGACGATGCGCCGGCGACAGGAGGTGCAGCGTGACGGGGACACGCCCGTCGAGCACGCGAGGCGTGTCGCGCACACCAAACATCTCCTGCAGGCGTACGCGCACCACGGGTGCATGCGCATCGCCGTAGTCGATCGGGAGCCGTGACCCGGTTGGCGCCGTGAAGTGCGTTGGCGCCAGCACGTCCAGCCGCGCGCGCTGTGCCCAATCCAGCCGCGACAGCAGCAGGCCACCCACATCCAGCTCGGCACGTTGCTGTCTGGTGCGCACGGTCGTGAGGTGCGGCAGGAGCCACGCCTCCGCCGACTGGACCAGCGCAGCGTCGCTCACGTCGGGCCAGTCGGGCATGTGCACGTGAACGCAGGCGAGGCGGGCACGTAGCGCGACGGCAGCGTCACTCCAGTCAAGAATACCGAGGCCTCGCGACCCTAACGCGTCGCGCCAGGCCTGCAGCACCAGCGCATCGTCGGGTCGTGCAATAGTCCGCTCCCGAAGCACGATCGCGCCGAGTGTTTCCCGGCGCGTGGCGCGAACCACACCTTCGCCCTCATCCCAGCGCACGTCGTCGCGCGCGGCGACGTGTCCGGCGAAGTCGGCGAGGACGTCGTCGAGCGAGATGGCAGCGGCCGTGTACACCGCGCTCTCCGGCGATCGACCATCGGTCTCCACGGCCACGATCCAGGGCTCGCGGGCGAGAGCGGGCGAATCGCGGAAGGTCGCGCCCGCGCCGCTCCGCATGAGAAAGCGCGACGCATCACCAGGCCGGCGCTGGGCGACGCGGTCGGGATACGCGAGCGCCACGATCCGGCCGAGCGCGTCATCGTCCGTCCAGTCCACCGCACGCGGCACGGCAAGTTCACGTCGCCAGGCGAGCGCCCCTTCGGCCGCGCGAGCCAGGGCATCGTGGTTGACGCGCATCCCCGCCACGTCCTGCGCCACGCGCTCGCGCCGACGGGCGTGCCGCACCAGCTCCACGCGAGGGCGCAAGTCGGCATCATGCGCCCCGGCGTCCTGGCGCAGCACGTCACGCTCCTCCAGCAGTCCGGCAAGGTCGCATGCGAGGGCCGCCTCACCTCGATCATTCGAGCGCACCAGCATGTGGGCCAGCCGCGGGTGCGTGCCAAGAGACGCCATCCTGCGTCCATGCGCCGTCACGCGATGGTCGGCATCGAGCGCGTCGAGCTCGCGCAGGAGCGCACGTGCCCGCGCCAGCGCGCCGGCAGGAGGCAGGTCGAGCCACGGCAGATCGGCCACGTGCGTGACGCCTGCATTGGCGAGTTCGAGAGCCAGCGGGGCAAGGTCGGCCTCGAGAATCTCCGGCGTGGCATGGGCCAGGAGATGTGCGTGTTCTCCGGCCGCCCACAGGCGATAGCACGCGCCGGGCGCAAGTCGTCCGGCGCGCCCGGCCCGCTGCTCCGCCGATGCGCGCGAGACGCGCACCGTTTCGAGGCGCGTCATGCCCGTGCGTGGCGAAAAGCGCGGAACACGCGACAAACCACCATCCACCACCACACGCACACCTTCGATCGTCAGGCTCGATTCGGCGATCGACGTGGACAGCACCACCTTGCGACGCCCGTTAGGCGATGGTGCGAGCGCGCGGTCCTGTTGATCGAACGTGAGGTTGCCGTAGAGAGCATGCAGTTCGGCGGGGACCGCTGCGGATTCCAGCAATTCGAGAGTGCGCGCGATTTCGCCCTGCCCGGGGAGGAACGCGAGGACATCACCTTCGGTCTCGCGCAGCGCCCGCTGGATCGCCGCGGCCATCGCGGGCTCGATGCGTTGATCTGGACGGCGGCCGACCCACGTCACGTGCACGGGATGACGTCGTCCCTCGCTGGTGATCACCGCGGCGTCGCCGAGCAGTCGCGCCACGGGCTCGCCGTCGAGCGTGGCCGACATCACCACGATGCGCAGGTCATCGCGTACGAGCTGCTGCGCGTGGCGCGTGAGGGCGAGCCCGAGGTCGGCATGCAGTGATCGCTCGTGGAACTCGTCGAAGATCACGACGCCAACACCGTCGAGCGCGGGGTCGCTGGCGAGCATGCGGGTGAGCACGCCCTCCGTCACCACTTCGATGCGCGTGCGTGACGAGACCCGCGTGTCGCGGCGCACCCGGTACCCGATGGTTTCACCCACCGACTCGCCGAGTTGGCTCGCCATGCGGCGCGCCGCCGCACGGGCGGCGAGCCGCCGCGGCTCGAGCATCACGATGCGGCCCGTGCCCAGCCATGGAGCGCCGAGCAGCGCGAGCGGGACGAGTGTGGTCTTGCCCGCCCCCGGCGGGGCCTGCAGGACCGCATTGCGCCCGAGCGCCAGCGCGCGCTGCAACTCGGGGATGACCTGACGAACGGGTAGCTCGGTCACGGCGACGGGAACGAGGTCGCACGCATGTTAGCGGTTCGATGCGCGCAATGCGTGCGGTTCGGGCGCGGCGTAAGTTGCGAGATCGTCATCGCGCGGCGCACGCGACCATGAGTCGTTCTCGCGGACCGCCGTGCGCGTGTCGTCTCGACAGGCCAAAGGTTCCCGCGTCCCAGGCATGCCCGAACTCCCCGACATCGTCTGCTACGTCGAAGGCCTGCAGCGCCACGTCGTGGGACGCGAGCTGCAGGGGCTCAGGCTCACGAGCCCCTTTCTCGTGCGTTCGGTGGATCCGCCGGTGAGTGCGCTCGTTGGGCGTGACGTGGTGGGCGTCGAACGAATCGGCAAGCGCATCGTGCTGGTCTTCGAAGACGACTTGCACCTCGTGATTCACCTGATGATTGCGGGGCGATTGCGGTGGCGACCGCCGGGCGGCAAGGCGCCGGGACGTGCGGCGCTGGCGACCTTCGAGTTCGACCGCGGCTGGCTCGTGTTCACCGAGGCCGGTACCAAGCGGCGGGCCTCACTCACGTGCGTTCGCGGTCGCGAGGCCCTGCGCGCGATCGATCGCGGAGGCATCGAGGTGCTCGGCAGCTCACGCGACCAGTTCGCCGAGCCGCTGCGCAGGGAGAACCACACGCTCAAGCGTGCGCTCACCGATCCGCGGCTCTTCAGCGGAATCGGCAACGCGTACTCCGACGAGATTCTGCATCGCGCGAGGCTCTCGCCCCTGCTCACGACGGCGCGCCTCACCGACCTGCAGATCGATGCACTCCATGACGCGACTCAGCGCGTGCTGACCGAGTGGATCACGCGTCTGCGTAACGAGACCGGCACCGGGTTTCCCGAAACCGTGACGGCGTTCCGGGAGGGCATGGCCGTGCATGGTCGCTACGGCCAGCCCTGCCCGGTGTGCAACGCGCCGGTGCAACGCATTCGATACGCCGACAACGAAACCAACTACTGCGCGCGCTGCCAGACCGAAGGCCGCCTGCTCGCCGATCGATCGCTCTCGCGCCTGCTCAAGAGCGACTGGCCGAAGTCGATCGACGAGAGCGGTGAGTAGGGCGGGGCAACGGCGGGCAATCGGAGCCCGATCCCGTCGCCCCGAAGGGCAACGAGAGCGGTCCATTGTCTGTTCGCCGCTAGCCGCCGGAGCAGTACGTGCAGCCGGCCATCTGTGCCCGATTGACGCCCCACACACCGCTCGGGATGACGGTGATGCCCGGAATGATTCCGGCCGTCCACTCCTTGAGCGCGACCTCGGCGGTCACCCCGGCCTGACTGGCCAGCATGCCGCTCTGCACCTGCAGCGCGATGTTGCACGCGCCGAAGATCACGCCGCGTCCCAACAGACGATCGATGGCCATGTCGTCCACCAGCAGCGCGCCCGGCTTCTGCCGGAAGAACGGATTCTTCACCGCCGGCGCCTTGGTGGCCGGGTCGTTGATCTTCATGGCCTGGCCGATCTTGTAGCGCTCCCAGATGGCGTCGCTGAGCGCAAAGGGAAAGCCGCCATGACGCAGGACGACGACGGCGCTGGCGTCGGGCTGCGGGCCTTGGGTCGCGAGGAAGATGTGTGCGTACGCGAAGCCAAAGCCATCGTTCGGCTCGAAGATGTCGGTGAGCTGGCGGTACTTCCCCTTGAGGCCGCTCAGCCATCGATCGGCGCCCTGGGCGTCGACGGGGGCGGCAAGGGCCTCGCGCAGCGCAGTGGCCGAGGCGCCAATGCCCAACGCGGCGGTGGCGGCGCGCCCAAGGAAGGCGCGGCGGTCATGATGTTCGGACGGGTTTGGCAGGTTTGACACTGGTGGTTCCTCCGGGGCGGCCTGTTGCCGCGTGGTTGGGAGAGGGGAACACCGCAGGCGCAAGAACGTGGCGACGCCTGGGCGGTCCGGCAAGCAATGCGTAGGCAGGTCGGCATTCCCGACACGCCCGCGGCATCCGGGGGGAGGGTCGCCCAGGAGGGCAAAGTCCGTGCTCGGGTCCTCCGTTGGGATCGGCAGGCGGCGCCGCCCCAGGGCGCCACGTGGCGGCACCTGTACCGGAGCTCGCGCCGGCCTCGACCGCCTCCCGACCGTTCGTCCCGCGCCTACATTCGGTGCGTCCCCGCTCGCGGAGTTCCCATGTATCGCCGTTCCGTCTTCGCTGTCCTCGCGTTCCTCGTCCTCGGGTCGGCCCTGCCTGGTCAGGCGCCCGAGAAACTCGACTACACCATGCTGGGCCGCATCCGCGAGGAGGGGCTGCAGCGCTCGCAGGTGATGGAGACGCTGTCCTGGCTGGCGGACGTGCACGGCCCACGCCTCACCGGTAGCCCCGGCTTCAAGGGCGCCGGAGCCTTCGCCGTCGACCGCATGACGAAGTGGGGGCTCGCCAACGTGAAGTACGAGCCATGGGCCATGGGGCGCTCCTGGTCGTTGGAGCGGTTCAGCGGCCACATGATCGAACCGCAGATCCAGCCGTTGATCGGCTACCCCAAAGCCTGGACGCCGGGCACCAACGGCGTCGTCACCGGCGACGTGGTGCAGGTGATCATCAACACACAGGCCGACATGGAGAAGGTGAAGGGCACGCTGCGCGGCAAGATCGTGCTGCCGCAACGCGCCCGAGACGTCCGGTTGCTCGACGGACCGATCGTGCTGCGCATGGGCGAAAAGGAGAAGGCCGAGGCCGAGTCGACGCCGGTGCCGACGACCGCGGGACCGGGGCGCGGGCCGGGCGGCGCCGGTGGCGGTGCGGTGTCGCCGGCACAGCTCAACAAGTTCTGGGTCGACGAGGGTGTGATCGCCGTCCTCGATCGCGGGTCTGACAGCGACATGTCAGCCGGTGGATCCGACATGTCGTGGCAGACGCAGCGCGTCGACGGCGGCACTGTGTTTGTAGGTTCCGGCGGCAGCCGGGAGCCCAATGCTCCGGCGGTCCCGGTCCAGGTCACGCTCGCCGTGGAGCACTACAATCGCATGGTGCGTATCCTCGAGAAGGGCGTGCCGGTGAAGGTGGAGCTCGATGTGCGCGTGAAGTTCCACGAGGAGATGACGCCACAGGCGTTCAACATCGTCGCCGAGATTCCTGGCACGGACCCGGTACTCAAGGACGAGGTCGTGATGATTGGCGCCCACTTCGACTCCTGGCACGCCGGCACGGGCGCCACGGACAACGCGGCCGGCAGCGCGGCGATGATGGAGGCCATGCGCATCCTCAAGACGCTGGGCGTGCGCCCGCGTCGCACGATCCGCATTGCGCTCTGGGGCGGCGAAGAAATGGGCCTCATGGGCGCGCGCGAATACGTCAAGCAGCACTTTGCCGACCCGGCCACCATGCAGCTCAGGCCCGACCACGCCAAGATCTCGGCCTACTACAACATCGACAACGGGACCGGCAAGATCCGCGGGATCTGGATGCAGTCCAACTACGGAGTGTCACCCATCTTCCGTCAGTGGATCGAACCGCTCAAGGACCTCGACGTCAACACGCTCGGGCCCCGCAGCGTGGGAAGCACCGACCACGCGGCCTTCGATGCGGTCGGCATTCCCGGTTTCCAGTTCATCCAGGAGCGGCTCGAGTACAACTCACGCACTCACCACTCGAACATGGACACCGTGGACCACGTCCAGGCAGCCGACATGAAGCAGATGGCGACGGTCGTGGCGTGGTTTGCATATAACACGGCAATGCGCGACGAGAAGTTGCCGCGCAAGGCCGCACCCACCACCCGCGTCGCGCAATGACGACACCGCGCCCGATCGACCCCGGCGTCGACATTGGGCACGTGCACCTCAAGGTCAGCGACATCGAACGGTCGCTGGCCTTCTACTGCGGTGTCCTCGGGTTCGAGGTCCAACAGCGCTACGGCACCCAGGCCGCCTTCATCTCAGCGGGCGGCTATCATCACCACATCGGGCTCAACACCTGGGAGAGCCGCGGTGGCTCGCCGCCACCGCGCGGGACCACCGGCTTGTATCACGTGGCCATCCGATACCCCACGCGGGCATCGCTGGCCGACGCACTGCAGCGCCTGATCGACGCCGGCATCACCCTCGACGGCGCGAGCGATCACGGCGTGAGTGAAGCGCTCTACTTGCGCGACCCCGATGAGAATGGTGTTGAGCTATACCGCGACCGGCCGCAGTCCGAGTGGCCACGCGGCGCGGACGGCTCGCTGCAGATGGTGACGGCCGCACTCGACCTCCCGGCCCTGCTCGCCGAGCGCTGACGCCCGACGATCCGCCGGGCCGGACACCATCGCATCCCTCCGAACCCCCATCCGTCCCCCGCCCGTTCGCCCGTCGTCCGCAGGTCACCCGTCCCCCCTACCACCCTCCCCCGCCACCGCCGCCCGACGAACTGCCGCCCGAGCTGCTGCTGCCACCGCTCGAGCCGCTGCTCGACGGCGCCGAGACGCCCGCCGCCATGACACCGGCCGCAGCAACCCACGCGCCGCTCGACCCACCACCAGCAAAGCCGCCGCCACCTCCAAGTCCCGTCCACGACGGACTCCCCGTGGTTGACGACGTGCCGTCACGGCCGGACCCAAACGATGTCGTGCGAGCGATGCTGCCCCGTTCGCCGCCAAAGGCCTTGAACCACTTGTCCATCTGGCCGCCGAGGCCAAACCCGATGAACCAGGGGAACCATTCGTCGCGCAGCCGCGGCGCCGGTCGTTTGAGCTCCGTCCGGAAGTACTCGCGTGCCGCGCCCAGGCGCTTGCGCTTGGCGATGTAGTCGACTGGCTGGCGTGCCTTGGCCAGGTTGAAGACACTGTTCCACACGCCGAGTGCGATGACGCCGAGTCCAGCCAGCGCGAGCGCGCTGACGCGCAGGTCCTGTCGCTGCAGCACCGCGAGGACGCCGACGAGCCCCGCCAGCACAGGCACGAGGAACCAGAACATGTGACGCCAGAGCCGCGCGACGCGCACCCGCCACAACACGGCGCCCGGTGAGGAGAGGATCATCGTCGCCACCACGAGTCCGATCGCCATCGGCACCACCATGAGATCTCGCGGATGCCGCGTGACCGCGTAGGCGAGCAACGCGACACCGGCGAGCAGGAGCACTCGCGTCACCCACGCCGTTGGCTTGAGCGAAGCATCACTGCTCCGTCCTTCACCGCGGAGCACCGCCTCGATCCCGTCCTTGATCTTCGAGGCTGGATCGAAGCCCGACTTCCGGTAGCGCGCTTTGACCTGATCAGTGCTCGTGGCCCGACTCCCCGGTGAGAACAGCGCATCGATGAGTTCGCGCTCGTACCCTTCGAGTGTGCTGCGCCTGACCATCAGCTCCAGGTGCAGTACGTCGCGACGGAACCAGCCGCTCCCGCTCGATTGCACTCGGCTCTTGAGCTTTCCCTCGGCGACGAGCCGAGCCAGCACGGCCGCAACTTCCGGCCCGGCGGTGCTGTCGTCCCACGCCGCGCCCACTACCTCGGGACGCAGATGGAGTACGTGTTCACGCAGCCAGGCTTCGTCGATGTTCGACACGGGGACGAGCGGCGCGAACCGGCCAAGCGAATGCTCGCGGCGCAGGAGCAAGATGAGGAGCACGAGCAGGCCAGCGACGAGCATGCTCGCCAGCGTCTGTCGTTCCTGTTGTGTAGCGCCCAGGGAAACTCCGCCGGGCCGGCCAACGCCCACATACTGGAGCGGGATATTCACCACGAAGTCTTCGCCGGGAGGCAGGGGCAGGGGCCCGAACTCGCCAGTGAACCCTGGAGGAGCCTGCCACGCCGGGTCGAGCGTGATGCGAAGCGTGTAGCGCTGGATCGGGCCGCTGCGATCGGCGAACGCGAATCCATGGTCGAGCCGGAAGCCCGTGCCCTCGGGTACGAGGATCTCGCCGTACGTGAAGTCCAGGACGTAGCTCAGAATCGTTTGGCCGAATGGCGGGTCGGTCGGAAGGCGGCTTCTCCACCGAAGAGTCTTGCCCGAGCCCCACTCGTAATGGTCCACCTGGTCGATGTCGCCCTCCACGAGGTCGCGACGCTGACCCGCGGCGTCCACGCGGGCGATCCGATGCAGCGAGAAGTCCTGCCCAAAGGCGACCGTGAACGCTCGTTGTCCGCCGTTCCAGTCACCGGTAAAGCTCATGTCCTGTCGCTCGGTGACGTGGAGTCGGCCCGCGCTGTCGAGGTGCGCCGTCACGTCGATGGCTGGCCAGTACAGCAGCCGCTCCTGCGCGCGCGCGACGGTGGCGAACAGCAACAGACAGCAGGCGAGCGTCACGCCATGCCGGGATTCGATCATGATGCGAGGGCCGGAAGAGACGCCGCCACGCTACGAAACCCGGGCGTGCGCAGCAAGACATCGCCCCGCGACCAGGCGTGCGGCTTGAGGTGAGCGCGCCGATCCGTCATTCTCCAGCGGGAGCATATCCCCACCGACTGCGCGCCAGAGCCATGCCCACCTACCTGTACGAAACCATTCCCGCACCTGATGCGGCCGCCGAACGGTTCGAGGTCCGGCAGTCGATGTCGGACCCACCGCTCGAGCGACATCCAGTGACGGGGGTTCCGGTGCGCCGGCTCATCTCTGGCGGGTTCGGCCTCATGAACGGCCAGGAGAAGTCGATGCCCGAGCCGGGACCAGGATGCGGACCTGGCTCGTGCGGGTGCGGCCGGTTCTGAGCGCGTAGCACGGGCGCGGAACCGGGTTGGGGCGTGAGCCGAGTGTGCGAGGAACTCCCGCCCGCGACCGCCGTCGCACCATCTCCGCGTTCGCGTGAGCCGCGTGCGCGCGGAGCTCCCCTTGGCGATCGCGCTGGACTCCAACACGCACGCGCGACGGCGTTACGGCGCTCGCGATCGGGTGCTGCTGTCTGCGGGGGCCGCGGCGCGGGCCGCGCGGTCACGCCTCACGATGACTCGGCTGAGTCGTTCGCGCGGCACGTCCCAGCGTGGTGCGGTCCACCCACGTCGCTCGACGGGCGACGGTCCGCCCAAAGCCGGACGCAGAGCGTCGGCGTAGACGCCGTACTTCGATCCCGGATTCCACAGGGCCCAGCTCCTCAGGCCGGCGTCGTACACGGCCTGGATCTGGGCGCGGACCTCCGCGGGCCCAAAACTGGCGCCACGGATGCTCATCGCCTCGAGCCAGGGCATCACCTCGCCCACCGGTTGCTTCATCGAGTCGCGCACGAACGCCGAGCGTTCGACGGCATCCGTCGAGGCGAGTCGCACGATCTCGTACGGGTTCGCGATGGGTCGCTTGAAGCCATACAGCCCGGCGTAGTAGTGCGACGGGTACACCATCGGCAGGACGACGTCGGCGGCGGCGATCACCTTCTCCCAGTTCTGGCCGATCCCCACGTCGTCCTCGACGTGCGTGACGAGGCCAAACACGTCGGCGGTGACCGGCACGTCGAACTCCCGCAGCTGCTGTTTGGAGTAGGTGATGAAGGCGCCAATGTTGTCTGCGCGACTCACGTCGTTGCTGCCCGGGAAGCGCATGACGGCCCGCATGCGATCAGTCACGTCGGGAAAGCGGACATAGTCCCACTGCAGCTCGCTGAAGCCCATGGCGAGCGCTTCGCGGGCGATGGCGATGTTGTAGTCCCAGACCCGTCGGTCGTACGGGTTGACCCACGCTCCGCCCTTGTTGTCTCGCCACACGGAGCCGTTCTCGTGGCGGATGGCCAGCTCCGGCTTGCGCTCGGCGAGCATCCGATCCTTGAACACCACGATGCGGGCGACGGAGTAGATGCCGTGCGCGCGCAGCGTATCGATGAGCGACGGGAGCCACGTGGTCGCGGGTCGCCGGTCGGCGCCGATCTCCCGGGCAAGGGCAATCTTCGTCCCGGTGTAGGCGAGATAGGTATCCGACTCCTTCACGTCGATGATGAACGCGTTGATCTCGCTGGCATCGGCGAGGCGGATGAGTTCCTGCATCCGACCCCGCGATCCCGCGGCCCACGCATTCACGTACAGCGCGCGCACGCTGTCGGGTCGCGGTGTGCGCGCCGGTGGTGTCGGTGTTTCCGGTGGCGTCGGCGGCACCGGGCGTGCGCTCTCCGCCGTGGCCGGCGCTCTTGGCGCGCCCTCGGCGCGAGGCGGCGCGCCATCGCACGCCAGGGCGGCGCAGGCAAAGGCAACCAACGGAGAGAATCGCATCACACAATCTCTCCGTCGCCCCGCTCACGGGGCAAGGTCTGCCTAACGCGTCGTCGCTCCGCCCTGCGGTCGTCCGGCGCGATCGATCGCTTCCCTGAACTCGGCAAGCTCGGCGCGTTCGCCCGCCAACGCCCTCGCCGCGGTCAGCGCGCGGGTCGCATCGGGTGATCGACCGAGCGCGCGATACCCGGTGGCCAGGCCAAGGTACTTCTGGATGCGCAGGACGGCCGGGACCACGCTGTCCCGCACCTGCTCGAGCGCGGCGACCGATCGCGCGGGGTCGGCCGGTCGAACCGCGCTCCGTGTGTAGTCCTTGAAGGGCCGACCCAGGCTGCGGCCCAGCGCGAGCCGATAGTGATCGATGAGCGCGGCGCCCGGGAAGCGCGTCACCAGTGAGGCCAGCAACTCCTGCCCGGCGCCGAGGTGGTCGCCACCCGACCAGGTGAGAAACTTGCCGGCCTGTTCTGACGCGGCACTGGTGGTGAGCAGCGCCGTTGCGAGCTCCGCCGGCTGGTCACCGACGCGGATCGTCAGCGAGTCCGAACGCAGCTCCCGTGGCGCGCCCTGGCCGTCATGCACCGTGAAGCGCGCTCGGAGGGTGTACGTCCCGGGAGTTCGCATGGTCCAGCCCGACGCACCAAAGAACACCGGGAACGACGTGGCGACCTGTGCACCGGGCGCCAGGTCCGACGGCGGTGTCTCGCTGTCGCGGACGCCGAGCGGCACGAAGCCAAGGCGCTCACCGCGCGGCCCCGACATCGAGATGACGAGCAGGCCATCCGATGGTTGAAGCAGCGGAATGAGGCGTGCCGCCGCCGAGCCTTCGTTACGGACACGCGCCGTGAGGTAGACCGGTTCGCCGAGGGCGACACTCGGTCGCTCCGTCTCGATCACCAGCCGCAAACCGGGCGCCTGCTGGGCAGTCATGTCAAAGGGGACAGCGAGCGAAAGCAGGCACGCAACGGCCATTCGAGCAACGCGCATTGGACCCCCTACGGGCACGTGCCCGAATTATACCCGTGATCGGCGTGGTTGGTGTGCGCCGCAGCGAACGCGCTGAGGCCGGGCCAGACGCAGCCCTTGTCGTGTTGCGACAGGTGATCGGTGCTCGCGGTCGCGACAAAGTCGTACACGTAGTTGTTCCCCACCACGCCCGTCTGGTTCATGATGTCGGTCGACCCGTTGCCGTCCTCGTGGTGCAGGTTGAACGCGTGGCCGATTTCGTGCGCCGTCGATCGCAGGTACTTGCCGTTGTCGCCGGATACCGTCGTGTTGCGCCAGAACCCGGCAAACGCACGCCGGTTGTTCGCCGTCCACATGATGCCGAGAATCGTGGGGCGCCGTACCCCGCTCGGATCTTCGTAAAAGTGGTTCACGACGATGCCATACAGGTGATACCTCGTGCAGTACGATGGCACGATCCCCCAGTTGAAGCAGAGGAACCGGGTCGACCCCACCGGGCTCGACCGGTTGGCGGTCTCCAGCGCGTCAAGCTCGGCTTCCGTAATGAAATCGTACTGATTCGGATCGTTGGGGTCCGGTGGTCCGGTCAGCGCCGCGATGTTGGTCTGGTCTTCGCCCACGCTCACCAGGTACCCCTCTGCCGCATAGATCGTGGGGATGGTGTGCGTCGCGTTGTTGCGCGCCTGCGGTTGCGGGAACGCGGTACCCGTCATCCGGTCGTATTCGATCGCCGTGCTCGTACACGCTGTCGTCATCACGAGCACTGCGCATGCCACCGCTCGATGCCAGAACATCGCCCCTCCTCGAAGTGCTGGTCCAACGTAGGACTGCCGGTGTCGACCTGACCAGCCTGAGGCGTGCACGCCACGGCGGGCTCGACCGCAGGCGATCCCGCGTGGGGGTCCGCAGGCCGCTCGCCGATCGCTCGGCGCGCCGCCGGGCCTACTCTTGGCGTGTGACGAGGGCGAGCAGCTCCGGCAGCGCGTGCAGGTGATCGAGATGGTCGGGCGCACTGTTGCCGGCGAAGCCAAGCAGCGTGAACGCGCCGAGCGTGGCAACCGACGTTTGCTGCATGCCCTGCGGGCCCCAGCGCAGCACGGCGCTGCGCGGCACCCGCAGCTGATCGATCAGCCAGTTCGCGGTCTCGGTGGTGCTGGCGAAGGTGCCGGGGAAGACCTCCGAATGGGTCACCAGCATGCGAACCTCTCCGGCCACGGCTCGGCGGGCATACCGTAGCAGCGACTGCAAGTTCGCCGGGTCGAGTCGACCGCTGTCGGCGACCACGCGGCCCGGCGGGTCGTACCCGGTATGAATGCCATCGAGGATCACGACGCCGTCGATGGCGCGGGCCTGGGCATCGGACGCCAGGATGGCGCGCACCGCTCCATTGCCCGCACTGAACGCTGAGAGCCACGTCGTGCTTCGTCGCAGTCGGCCGTTGGAGTCTGCCTGCAACACGGAATCCACCGCAGCGAGGAGGCGCGCCCAGGTCGTGGTGCCACGGAACGGTTGTTCGTACGCGCCGCTGCCGGCCGAAAGGTTCACCGTGGCGACGACCATGCGCGGATCCGCGTGCTGTGCCGCTTCGATCGGGATGTACGCCGCGCCCAGGAAGTGCACGAGCAACGGGACGCGTCCGGAATCGGCAGCGGTCGGGACGAAGACCTCGAACGGCCGTGGGAGGATGCCGCTGACCGTATGTCGTCGGCCGGGGAGTTCGCGGGGCGCCAGCCGGCCGTGTGCGCGAGTGCGCTCGACCATCGGCGAGGGGTTCTGCGATGAGGGAGCCGGTGCGACGACGGGCGCCACGGCAGGGGCCGGTGACCGTCGGCAAGCGCTCGCGATGAGCAGCGCGGCCAGCAGGACGAGGCGTGAACGGTGCAAGCGACGCCTCAGTCGCTCGTCATGATGAAGAGCGGTGCGCGATCGAAGTCGTAGATCGGGCGGCACCGGTCGGTGTTGTAGTAGCGGGCGACGTCCACGACCTTCTTCTCCGACGTGACGCTCGAGATGGGAACGCTGTCGTAGAACCCGCGGTGAATGCTCACGAGCCGTCCGTACTCCTTCTTCAGGATGAGGTCCAGCGCGAGGTTGCCGAACGCCATCGGCACGATCGAGTCGAGCGCGTCGGGGTCGCCGGAGCGTACCAGGTAGCCCAGCCGCTGGTTCACGACATCGATCCGGCGACCGTTGTTGAACCGGGGCGAATACTCCTTGAGGGCTGCGGCGACCTTGTCACCGATGCCACCAAGCTTGCGATGGCCGAACATGTCCGTCTCATGACCTTCGAAGCTCATGCCGTCCTGGGTCGCCAGCGTCGCACCTTCGGAGACCAGCACCACCGCGTATCGGCTCGGATGTCGATTGCGATCGCCGGTCAGGAGTTCAGCGAGCCGCTCGACGTCGACCGCGTACTCCGGAATGACACAGCGATCCGCGGCGCCGGCCATGGTCGGCAGCAGGGCGGTGAATCCGGCGTAGCGACCGAAGACCTCGATCACGAGGAACCGCTCGTGCGACCCCGCCGACGTGCGCAGCGCGTGGGTCAGCTCGATCGTGCGCGTGACGCAGGTCGAGAACCCGATGCAGTAGTCGGTGCCATAGACGTCGTTGTCCATGGTCTTTGGGATCGCGACCACGTTCACGCCTTCGTCGTGCAGGCGCTTGCCGTAGCTCAACGTGTCGTCGCCGCCGATGGGAATGAGCGTGTCGATTCCCATGTGCTCGAGGTTGCGCAGCACGTCGGGGGTGACGTCGTTGAGGTCGCGATCGTACCCGGTGAGCCACGCAGGCACGCGTTCACGCGGCAGGTGGCTGGGTCGTGTGCGCGACGTGTGGAGAAACGTGCCACCGGTGCGGCCCGCGCGATTGACGATCGCTTCGGACAGCACCTGCACGTTGTCGCTATTGTCGGCGCCCGCTTCGCGTCTGTAGTCCACCAGCCCGGCCCAGCCTCGCCGGATGCCGATCACGCGATATCCCTCGCGGAGAGCGCGGATCGTGATCGCGCGGATCGCGGGATTGAGTCCGGGGACGTCGCCGCCCCCGGTGAGAATGCCAATGGTGCCCTTGCTGTCCGTCATGTCGCCTGATGTCGTCGCCGCCGGGCGCGTGCCCGGTCACTCGCAAGCTAACGACAACAGGGGATCCCCGGGCTGAAGCGCGACCGTCACCGGGTCGGGTCGGGGCCCGGCCTGCGCCAGGCGATCGTCGCCGGCCTCCGCGAGGCGATCGTCGAGCGGACCGAGGCGTTTCGACGAGGACGTCAGCGCCGGCTCAGTTCCTCGTGCAGGAGCCGCACGAAACGCTCGTGCCCACCGGGGAAGTCGCGCGCGTATGGATCAGTGATCCTCAGCGCGAGGACCTGGTCGACCGAGCGGCCCGATGCCACTTCGCGCTGCACCCGCTCGCGCAGGGCAAAGAGCATGTCGCGATACTGCCTGAGGCGAGCCCGGTTGGCCAGCGGACCATGCCCCGGCACGATCTTCGTCGCGTCATTGGTCATCGCGTACACCTTGTCGGCGGCGCCGATGATGCCATTGATGGAGCCGCCACTCGAGAGATCCACGAAGGGCAAGCCCGCATTGTTGAAGGCGTCGCCCATGTGCACGACGTTGGCCTTCACGAAGTGAATCACCGCATCGCCGTCGGTGTGGGCCGGCGGCACGTGCGTGACGACCACCGAGTCGCCGTTGAGATGGAACGTGACGCCGTCGGAGAAGGTCACCACCGGGAGCGCTGCCGGCGGGGACGGTGGCTCGCGCCGGTTGAGCGCGGCCATGAACTGCTCGGTCGACATGCGCTTGCGCACGTTGTCGTGCGCGACGATGAGCGCCCCCGCCTTGCCGAAGTTCTCGTTGCCGCCCGTGTGGTCGAAATGCCAGTGCGTGTTGACGACGAACCGCACCGGCTTCGGGGTCAGTCGCGCGATCGCGGCCTGGATCTTCGGCGTGAGCGGAGCGAACTGGTCATCGACGATGAACACCGCGTCGTCGCCGACCGACACGGCAATGTTGCCGCCCGATCCCACGAGCATGTGGACGCTGCCGGCCAGGGCGGTCGCTCGGACCTGCACGGTGTCGAAGTTTTGCTGCGCGGGGAGGGTCGTCGCGCAGGCAAGGGCGGCTACGAGGAGGAGGGAGCGCACAGGCACGGATCCGGTGAGGGCTCAGCGCAGAACGATGCAGCGCCCGGGATCGCTTGGGCAGTCCCCGGGGGCCAACGACCCGAAGCGCCCTCGTGCGCCCCGAGTTCCCGGCGATCAGCGACCGCCGACCCGCTTTCCGAGCTCGATCGTCTTCATGCCCGGCTCGCCCCAGCCGATCACGAACACGCTGAAGCCCTGCTTCATGCGCCGTTCGATGTCGTTGAGGTTTGCCGGGTACCCGCAGGGGATCTTGAACTCCTTGCAGGCCGCCAGCACCTGCTGGATCGCGCCCTCCCAGGCCACCTCGTCCACCACGCGACGCCCCGTGGAGTCGGTCGTCGAGAACACGCCGCGGAGCGTGCCCGCGCCGGGGAAGAGCACGCCAATGCCGGGCACCGCGGCGATCTCGCGGACTCGCGCGAGACCCTCCTTCGACTCGACGATCGTCCAGTTCACCAGCTCGCCCGCCGGGTTGAGCGGCCACAGATCCGCCTTGGCGCGATACTCGCGCTCGGTCATTCCCCACAGCGACGGTGCCTGCCCCACGTCGTCAGGGCGCGTTCCTCCGCTGGACCGCGGACGCATCATGGCCAGTCCCTGCCGCACTTCCTCGGCGCTTTCCACGTCAACAAAGACAATGCCGCTCACGCCAAGGTTCAGCTGGCGGCCAATGCGTTCCCGGGCGAGGGCGAGATTGGGCGCGATCTCCGGCACCTTCACCATGAGCGGATGTGTTCGCGCGAGCGAACCTCCCACGGCCATGCCCTTCACGAACTCGGAGAACGTGACAAGGCCTGCGTCGAAGTTGCCCTCCATGCTGCCGTCGAAGACGTAGTCGCCGTTGGTGTAGGCGAGGGCATCCTGGGCAAGCTGAGCCTGAGTCCGTGGCGCCGGCGCGTTGGCCGCCGGGGACTGGCCCGGACGCATGCGCGGGTTGGAGGGTGCGTACAGCCCGAAGACCGGCTTGTGCTGATCGAGCAGGTCCACGATCGGGTTCCGGTGCTTTGCCTGCGCCAGCGCCGCGGCGCCAGGCACAGCCATGACAGACAGCGACAGCATCCATCGAGCGCGCACGGTCGTCTCCGTTCTGCAGGAATTGGAGCGGCGAAGTTGGGACGCTGGTCGAGGGCGGGCAAGGTCGACGGGAACTGGACTTTCCCGGGTGACGCCATTCATTCCCTCGTGATGCCTATCCCTGCGACGGTACCCCAGTGACTGCCACTCGATTGCTTAGCCTTGCCGGCCTCACGCTCGTGGTCGGGTGCGACGGGAGCGGCGGTGAAACGCCAGGTAGTGTGACCACCCTGCTGTCCGGCACCGCTGCCAGCGTCGACATTACCTCACCGGCCGATGGAGACTCGGTCGCGCTTCCCCTGACCCTCACACTCGGCGCCACCGGTGTGGTCGTCGTGCCGGCGACCGGGCAGCGCGAAGAGGGAAAGGGTCATCACCACCTGATCATCGACGGAGATGTGCCAGAGGACCCGCTGCCGCCGCTCCCCAAGCCGCCGCAAGTGATTCATCTCGGGAACGGCGCGTCGGACTACGTCATCGCGACCCTGCCGCCCGGTCCGCATCGCGTGATCGCGGTGTTCGCCGGTGGGGACCACGTCGCGATGCCCGGCGTCAGGCGCGACACCGTCTCGTTCATCGTGAGGTGACCCATGCGCGCGCTTCAGGTCGGTCCGATGGTTGCCCTTGGGTGTGCGGTCTGGATCGGGTGCTCGCCGTCCGGGGGAGGTGCTTCTGACTCGTCGTCCGTCCTCCCACCGGCCGCGGTGGCCCCAACTGTTGACAGCGCGACGACGCTCGCCGTGACCGACCGCGACTGGGAACTCGCGTCGTTCGGCCGTGGCGCCGTCGCGCCCACGGGGAGTGGAGGGCGTGCGCCAACGTTGCGACTCGACGCGGCGAGCGGACGGGCTGGCGGCTTTGGCGGCTGCAACCGGTACAACGGGCCATACACCATGGCCGCGGACTCGCTCGTGTTCGGCGCACTCGCCGCCACGAAGATGTTCTGCCACGATGGCGATTCGGTCGAACGCGTCTTCTTTGACATGCTCGCCGAAGTGCGTGGCTGGACGGTCAGCGACTCCACGCTGACGCTGCGTTCGGCACAAGGCGCCGTGGCGACCTTCCGGGCGCGATAGCGGATCGCCGCGAGCGAGGCTCTGGCTTCAGCTCGGTCCTGCGATGTTCGCCGCCGACACCCCGGACGAGTGGCTCCCCGCGCCAGGTCGGGCCGGCGCTCGTGGTGCGCCCCATGCCTCGAGCGCCGAACGCACGCCCGCGCGATCAGCACTATCGCCGCAGGTACTGCACGTATTTCACCACCAGCGCGCCGCGAGTTGGTCGGCTCCACGGAATGCCGCGTTCCAGCCCTGACGGCCAACCACTGTTCCAGACGACGTACAGGTCGCTGCCCGGCGAGCGCGTGTAGCGCAGGCGCGCGTTCACCGAGACGCGCTCGGTTTCGTTGTCGTATTGCGCGAACAACGTGGTGTTGAGTCGCGGCGAGACGGCATAATCGCTGCGAAGGCGGGCCACGCTTGCGGTGAATCCCTGCGATCCCCGGGTGACCCTTGTTCGCTCGTACTCGGCGCTGAGCAGTACGTGGGGCTCCCGTCGGACCCCGAGGGCGAGACTCCATTCGATGCGGCGTCCGTCATAGAGTTCACCCACGGTCATGGAGAACTCGGGCACGATGGCCCTGGCCTCGGAGCCGTCCACCTGCAGCTCGATCGCATCCCACGAATAGCGGCCCGCCGGTATGACCGAACCAGGGAAGATCTCGAACGCCTGGCGCGGCACGTCCCAGCTCCGCTGGACCTGGAGAGAAAACGAGTCCCCGCTCTCGAAATCGGCGCCCAGCGGCGTGAACGCGAGTTCGGCGTTATCGAGCGATCCATCGAGGCGCGAGACCCAGTCCCAGCGGCCGAAGGAGAAGTCGAACCGGCGAATGCCCCAGCGTCGCGGACGCGGCGTGTACGCAAGGTTCCCGGCAAAGCGCTGAATGCCGGACTGCGCCACGAACCCGAGTGCCGGTTCGAACCCCTCACCCACGCGATCGTACCGGGCCACCAGGTCCGCCACGTCGTTCGGAAAGTCGACGACGAGGCGCGAGTAGTTCGACACGGTGCCCGACGTGCTGTCGCGATGCCACGCCGTCGAGCCGATGAACACGAGGTTCTTGCCGCCGACGATGTAGGGCAGGTTGACGTCCAGCCCACCGACCACGCTCGCCGGGGCGTCGCGCGCCTCTCGTCCGGTGGCCATCGCACCCACGTAGCCCCGGCCCAGGATGTCGCGCTTGATGCGCGCGGCAAAGTCGGTGGCGTCGTCATCGCCGCCCGTGCGCACGAGCAGGGCGCCCACCTGCTGCCGGCCCGCGCGTCCGGTGAGGCGCGCGCCGCCAACGATCGGCAGCGCGCGCCCCTCACGCAGGCCAATGCGTCTGCTGTAGAAGAGCTGGGTCTCGCGCAGGCGACCAAAGTCGAAGATGCCGGCGCCTTCGTTGAAGAACTGGCGCGTCTCGGGGAAGAACACCGGGAAGCGCGTCAGGTTCACCACCTGCTGGTCGACTTCGGCCTGGGCAAAGTCGGTGTTGTAGGTGAGATCGAGCGTCAGGGTGTTGGAAACCGGGAGCTTGGCGTCAATGCCGACTTCGCCGGTGAGGGACGACGAAGCGAGGATCGAATCGGGAGCAGTGTCGCTGTGCCGGCGCTCCGGCAAGCGACCGGTGGTCAGGGCATAGGGCCGAAGCTCCACGCGTGCGCGGCCCGGAAGCTCGGCCAGGCCCTCCACGCGCCCCTCGCGCTCGAGGAAGCGTATCCCCTCGCCCCGCCGCCAGGCGCGCCAGAGGGCAAACTCGTTCTTGCGGCGGATGAATCGCTGAACGTTGAGTCCCCACCCGGTGGCGCCCGTCGGGTAGCGCAGCGTCTGCCACGGAATCAGCGCCTCGACGAACCAGCCCTCGCTCGTGATGCGCGCGCGCGCGTCCCAGATGCCGTCCCAGCGCGGGTTCTCGTTTTCGAAGGTGATGATCTCGGCGTCGGCGATGGCGCCGTTGGGGTTGACGGAGAAGAGAAATCCGGAGCGTCGGTCGCTCATGGCGTCGATCGCGACCGTCACGTGATCGTCGGTCTCGAAGTCGGCGTCTCGACGGAGCTGCGCGTGGCGAATGCCGTCGGGCGTGCGGTCGTACGCCCAGATCCCGATCCAGAGCCCCGCGTCCGCGGCCAGCAGTCGCACGACGGTGCGTTCGGAGGCCGGCGAGCCCTCGCTCGGGTCGCGCTGGGTGAAGTCGACGATGCTGTCGGCGCGAAGCCAGATTGCTTCGCCCGGATACCCGTCGAGCGACGGCGCTGTGTCGCGCGGCGTGAGGCGCAACACGCGCGGCCAGGCCGGCTCCTGCGCGGATAAGGGGGCGGTGCTCGTGACGATCACAAGCGCCCAGAGCGGCCACATGCGCCGCGTCACGGCCGGGAGTCGCTGCGAGTCATGTGCCGGGCCGCGGCCTTGTGTCCCGTGGCCGTGGCCGCGTGGCGTCCGTCAGTGAGGGTTCGACACGCGGAGACGGCGGTCGCATCGGCATGGCGAATGATGGCGGGCCCGGACAACCACGTCGAGCCCGACAACGATCCGCTCACCCGCGAGTGTGACGGCTCTGCCGAGGTCGGGGTCTCCCTGGTACCACGGGTGCATTCCCGTCACTCTCCCTCGATCACGTTCTGATGTCGACCACCTGCCCATCGACGTACATGCACCTCGACGCGCGCCCTGGGCGTGCGTCGTTCGGCATGGCCGTCGACGTGAGCGACCGATGCCGAGGACGGCGTCGCGATGAGGGAATCGGATAGGGCGACGCAAGACCGCGTCGTTCAGCGACCGCCCCGCCGCGAAGCGATTCGTGGCGGGGCGTGGTGTTTTCAATACCAGGGAACCAGCGGTGATCCCGATGATGATGATGATGTGGCGAACGATCGAGCGCGAACCGACGCGTGCCTGGCGCGCGTCGGCCGAGTTCGTCGTGGTGTGGGGTGAGTTCGGGACGCTGCGCGTCTCCCGTGAGGTGGGTGCGTGGATCGCCGACGTCACCGGGCGCCGGCTGCGCCCGCGCTGGATCGAGTTTGTCGATTCGGTGGGGTCGCTGATCCGACTGCAGACCGTGGAGATTCAGGGCTTGTACGACTCCACACCGCGTCAGCGGGCGCGTCAGCGAGCACATCTCGCGGCGCTCGAGATCGAAGACGAGACGTGACGCGCGTCGGGCTCGACGTCGGCAGAACCTCAATGCCGGCGCCGAGTCCGGCTCGCGGCAAACGGACAGAGCGGCCCTTGCGTCCTCGCATCGAGCCCCCGAGGTTGGCGAGCCGCTGATCGAACCCGAAGCGACAACACCTCCGGAATGTCGGCAACGCACAGCTCGCTTGCGCACCTCGTCCCGCCGTCGGTCTCCGCGTATCACCGCGCCGAGATCGCGCATGGCCTGCGCCGCGTGTGCGCGAACAGCGAGCTGTACTGGAACGCGATGCCTGACGAGGAGTTCGTCGCCCCCTTCGGGGTCGCGTGGTCGCCGGCCGATCACGTGCGGCACCTCACCGGGACCGTGCGCGCCGTCTCGCAGGGCATGCGCGTGCCCAGGCTCATCCTGCGCGTGGTGTTTGGCTGGTCCCGTGTGGTCTCACGTCCGTACGACCAGCTCGTCTCCATGTACCACGCTCGCCTGCAGGCGGGCGGACAGGCCGGGCGCTTTGCACCGGCTCCCCGGTCGGTGGTCGGCGATCCGGCGCACTACCGTCGGGAGCTGCTGGCGCGCCACCACGCCGAGGTGCACGCCCTCGCCGCGCGCACGATGCGCTGGACCCGTCGCCAGGTGGACAGTGTGCGGCTCCCCCACCCGCTGCTCGGGCGGCTCACGGTACGCGAGATGCTGCTGTTCACGCTGTACCACAACCAGCACCACGTCCTTGTGGTCGCCCGCCGGCGCGGCGAGTACTTCAGCGACGCCACTCCACTCAATGCTTAGCGGCACGTTGCAGCACGGCGTCCACGAGCGCGGCGATCACCTCTCGCCGGTTGCCCTGCACATGCGGCCCGTCGATCCAGAGCTGGTCCTTCGGTGCGCGGGCGGCCGCGTACAGTGCCGCGACGGCGTCGGCTGGCATGCGCTCGTCCTGTCGCGCGTTGATCATCACGAACGGCCGCGGCGCGATGCGCGGCGCCCAGTGCGCGGGATCGAGCTGCCATCCGGACGCAAACGACGTAGCCAGCGCCGCGACGACCTGGCGCATGGGCGCGCGCATGCGCGCACGCAGGTTGTGTTCGATCTGCCTGTACGGCCACGCCGCACCATGCACCGCCCACACGCGCGTCACGCGTTGGTCGAGCGCGCCCACGACGGTCGCGAACGGCGTGCCGAAACTGGCGCCCACCAGCTCCACGTGCGCCGGGTCCACGTCGGGTCGCGAGAGCACGTAATCGATGGCCAGCATCAACGCGGGCGGCGTGTCGAGGATGGCGCGACGCAGCGCTGGCACCACCGGCAGCACGGCCAGTCCCTTCACGCGCACGTCGCCGGCATACGGGTACGACAGGGCACCGACGATGTTGCCGCGCGTGTCGGGAATGAGCTGTGCGGCACGATCGCCCGTGGCGTAGCCCCCGAGGATCAGAAAGACGGGGCGCCGCACCGCGCCATCGTTCGAGCGCGACAGCGGCCGCCGCAGTTGCAGGTCGACCCGGAGGCCGTTGTCACCCAGGAGCCGGACGTGCTCGTTCACGTGTTCGCCCTGCGGTGGTTCCACGACGCGCTCCACGCGCACCGCCGTCTGTCGCCGCGCCAGGAACCCCGGGACCGGATCGCGCGCCAGCCACGCGCTGCACCCTCCAACGAGCAGCAGCACGGCGAGGACGATCCAGCGGATCCGGCGCAGAGCGCAACCTCTCCGAACTAGAAGCGGTCCTTCGGAAAGTCGAGGATCGGGCCCGCGCCCGCCTTCACGCTGGCGGCGAGCGACATGCACGCCGGCATCATGCGCGCAAAGTAATAGCGCGCCAGTGCGAGTTTGGTGTCATAGAAGCTCGCGTCAAACGCGCCGCCTGCCGCTTTGCGCTGCACCGCCACGCGTGCCGCCCGCAGCCACATGTGCCCCAGCGCAACCAACCCGAAGATCCGCAGATATTCGCTCGCGCCGGCGCCGGCCTCATCACCGTTCTGCATGGCGCGCATCCCGAGCGTCATCGTGACCTCCTGCAGCTGTTTGGCCGCGCCGCCCAGCGTTGCGGCGAACTCCGCAACCTCCGGAACCGACCGCGCCTGTTCGATCTCATCGCCAACGATCTTCGCGTACCGCTGCAGCAACCGCCCGCCGCCCTCGGGGAGCTTTCGGCCCACCAGGTCCAGAGCCTGCACGTGGTTCGTCCCCTCGTAGATCATGCCGATCCGCGCGTCGCGCACGAACTGCTCCATGCCGGACTCACGGATGTAGCCGTGCCCACCCAGCGTCTGCAGCCCGATGTTTGTGCACTCAAAGCCGAGGTCGGTGAAGAACGCCTTGATGACCGGTGTGAGCAGCGCGACCACATCAGCGGCCGCTTCGCGCGAGGCCGCGTCGGGGTTGCGCTCCTCCTCATCGAGATGCAGGGAGCAGAACACCGAGAGCGCGCGCGCCCCCTCGATGAATGCGCGCATGAAGAGCAGCCCGCGCCGGATGTCGGCGTGTTCGATGATCGGGTCGGCCGGTCCGGATGGGTTCTTCACGCCGGACAGCGATCGTCCCTGCAGGCGCTCGCGCGCATACGCCACCGCACCGTGATAGCTGGCGTCGGCGAGGCCGAGGCCCTGCAGTCCCACGCCGAGCCGAGCGCCGTTCATCATCGTGAACATGGCCTTGAGGCCCTTGTGCGGCTCGCCGACCAGCCAGCCCTTGGCGCCATCAAAGTTCATCACGCACGTCGCCGAGCCTCTGATGCCCATCTTGTGTTCGATGGAGCCGCAGGTCACGCCGTTCGGTGCGCCCAGTGTCCCATCTGCATGCGGGAGCCGCTTTGGCACGAGAAACATCGAGATGCCCCGCGAGCCCGCCGGCGCGTCCGGTAGGCGCGCGAGCACGAGGTGCACGATGTTCTCCGAAAGGTCGTGCTCTCCCGCCGTGATGAAGATCTTGGTACCACTGATGTGCGCACTGCCGTCATCCATTGGCTCGGCGCGCGTGCGGATCATCCCGAGATCGGTGCCGGCGTGGGCCTCGGTCAGGCACATCGTCGCCGTCCACTCGCCGGTCGCCATCTTCGGGAGGTACCTTGCCTTTAGTTCCTCGGACGCGTGGCGGTGGATCGTCTCGAACGCGCCCTGCGTGAGGCCGGGGTACATTGCCAGCGACAGGTTGGCGCCGCACACCATCTCATCAACGACATAGCGCAGAAACACGGGCAAGCCCTGACCGCCAAAGGCCGGGTCGCAGGACAGGCCGATCCACCCTCCACCTCCGTACTGCCGGAATGCTTCGCCGAACCCCTGCGGTGTGCGCACCACCCCGTTCTCCCAGGTACAGCCCTCAGCGTCGCCGCGCATGTTGAGCGGCGCAAGCAGCGATTCGCAGAGCACGCCGGCCTCCTGCACCACGGAGACGAGCAGGTCAGGCGTGACCTCCTCATAGCCGGGGTACCGCGTCAGCCGTGCGGTATCGAAGACCTCGGTGAGGAGGAAGCGGTAGTCGTCGACTGGAGCGCGATAGGTGGGCACGAGTGGCACCTCGTAGGGTGGAACGGCATCCGGCGCGTTGTATTCATGCACGCGAAGGGTTCGTTCGGAAACTACCGCGTGCTTCATAAGGATGAGTCGGGCGAATCCCCGACCGCCGTCAAGCGTTTCGAGGACCGGCGCATTTCGAGCCACTGCGAGCGACTTCGTCCCCTGAATCTGTCCGGCCGTCGACTCACGGCTGGCGCACTGATCGTGCTGACGGGGTGCGTCCAGTACATCGCCCCGCCCAGCGAAGCCTCGCTGGCGCAACGCTTTGCCGAGGCTGAACGACTCTACGCCGATGCCCGCGACCTGTACTTCAAGGCGGAGGTCACCCAGGCGAGCGGAACCGGACGTGCCGCCAACGGCGTACCGCTCGAAGCGCTGCGCGTGAGCTATGGCGCCCTGCGCGAGCGCGCCCTCGAGCGACTCGAGGCCATCGACGCCAATCGCCTTGGCCCCGTGGACCGCCGCGCCTGGGAGGCGATGCACCGCCAGTTGGGGGCGTCCATCGAGACGGGGTCGTCCGTGCCCTGTGCCGCGACCGACGCCGGAGCCACCACGCTCGACGCGCTCAGCGCGAGTATTGGTGCGTGCTATCGGCAGGCGCAATCGAACGTGGTCGTGCGGGGCGATACCCTGGATCGGCTCACGGTCCTCGCCCGCCTTGCGAACGACACCTCGGCCGTGCGGCGAAGGGAGGCATTTCTCGCGCTGCGGCCGGTTTGGGAGAGCGCGAACGGCACGAATACTCCCGGGCAACGGTGGCGTCGCCTGATCGCGATGAGCGCCGAACGCTGGCGCCTCGACGAGTCTCCGGTGGACGGGGCCGCGACGTCGCTCGGCTTCGAACCCGGTCGGGTCGAGGCGCTGCTCACCGAACTCCTCGACGCGTGGCGCGACCGACAACCCGAGCGAATGGTCGAGCCGTGGGACTGGTGGTTCGTTCACGGCGCCGCCAGCCGCCGACTCCTCGCGCGCCTGCCGCTCGGTGAACTGGAGCGCGTCAACGAAGCCTACTACGCCTCGTTTGGTGCCTCACCGCGGGCGCTGGGCATTGTCTTCGACCTTGCACCGCGCGCGGGCAAGCCCGCGGTCGCGTTCACGCAGTTTGGTGGGCTGCCCCGCGAGGGTCGTGACGGACCGCGTGGCGCCGACCCTCGCGTGTTTGCCACCTATCGCGAGGGCGGATTCGGCAACCTGGTGGAACTGCTGCACGAGACCGGGCACGCCGTCCACATCGCGGCGGTGGCGACGCGGCCCGCGTTTGCCGACTGGCCGGACAGCGATCCGTTCACCGAGGCGCTTGCCGACGTCCCGGCCCTCGAGGCATACGAGCCCGCGTGGCAAGTGAAATTTCTCGGCGACTCGGCGTCGACCGGTGAGTCACTGCGCGAGAAGTACGCCGGCGTGATGATGGACGTGGCGTGGGCCCTGTTCGAACTGCGCATGCACCGCGACCCCGGTCGCGATCCCAACGCCGTGTGGGCCGACATCACCGGACGCTACCTGCAGATTGCGCCGCACACGGAGTGGTCGTGGTGGGCCCTGCGTGGTCAACTGGTCGAGAGCCCTGGCTACATGGTGAACTACGCCCTGGGTGCCATCGTTGCCGCCGACGTGCGCGAGCGCGTGCGTGAGCAGCGCGGCGGATTCATGGCCGGGGCGCCGAAGCTCTACCCATGGCTCGCGGGTCACCTCTACCGCTTTGGCCGCAGTCGCCGATCGCGTGACGTACTCGAGGGCTTCCTTGGGCGGCCACCGGGCGTCGCTGCCCTCCGAAGCGACCTCGCCCGCATCGGACGTTGAGATTCAGGCTGGCGCCAGAGGCCTCGTGGTGCGAAGCTCGGCGCCTTCATCAGAGCGGGGTCTCAATATGAGGCGAGGACGACTGCTGCTGGCGATGGCCGCAATGGTAGCGGGGCAGGCAGGCGCGCAAACCGTGCAGTACACCTCGCCCGCTGGCGTGGCCTACAAGGCCCAAGCCGACAGCGGCCCGATTGCCCGCGCGCGCGAAGCGCTCGCCCGCGAGCCGCGCAATGTGCAGCGGTTCATCGAACTGGGGGTCGCCGAGTCCGGGGCGCGGCAGTTCCGTGAGGCGATCGCCACGTTCACGCGCGGAATCGAGGTCGCCCCCGATCACCCGATGCTGTATCGCTGGCGCGGGCATCGGTACCTGTCGGTGCGCGAGCTCGATCGTGCGCAGGCCGACCTCGGCCGGGCGCTGCAACTCGACAGCATAAACTACGGCGCACTCTACCACCTGGGCATCGTGCGGTTTGCCCAGAGCGACTTTGCTGCAGCGGCCGAGCTGTTCCGTCGGGCACAGCGGCACTATCCCGACGCCGGCGAACTCGCGGGTTCCACCGACTGGCGATGGATGGCGCTCATGCGGGCTGGTCGGCGCAGCGAGGCGGCGGCGATGCTTGCGCAGCGGCCGGATTCGTTGCCGGCCAACAACGCATACGTGGCGCGCCTGCGACTGTACCGTGGTGAGCTGACGCCCGAGCGGGTGATCACGTCTTCCGATACCGCCGACGTGCAGATCGCCACGCTCAACTACGGCCTGGGGAACTGGTACGTCGTGCAGGGAGACACGGCGCGCGCGCTTGGCCATTTCGAGGCCGCGGTGCGTTCCGGAGGCTGGCCGGGGTTTGCATTCATCATGTCCGAGATCGAGCTGCGTCGCCTGCGGCCTCGCTGAGCGGCCGAGCGCGCCGCCGTGGAGGCCTGCGCGTCGCGCGCGGGCCGGGACCACGAGCATGCCGAAAATGCGTAACCCTCGTTCAGTGGTTTCCAGCAGAGATTCCCAGCACTGAAAGTGTAGGCTTCGTGGGTACCGCAGCTGATACCACAACCCACGGAGCGGCGGCGACTGGCTCGTGGACCCGGCTGGGGTCGGAGCATGACGACCGGGGCCGCGAGCCACGACAGCGCCGGACCGGCCGGCGATCACGCCACCTCAGGCGCGCGTGAGCCGAGGTCCGGCGTCGGAGCATCGGGGGCAATCCGCCACGCCAGTACGGTCGTAGACAGGCCGTGCGGCAATTCGGCCGCTCGAACGCCGACCCGTCATGGCTCTCCGCGCATTCATCCTCTGTCTCCCGCTCGCACTTCCGGGCCTGCTCCGCACGCGTGAGCCCGTGGTCGAGTACCGGACGTTCCAGGTGGTGCCGGACACGCTCCGCGTGCCGGTGGGCACCACGGTGCGCTGGGTAAACCGGGACCAGATCGAACACACGGTCACCGGTGGCACGCCCGAGGCACCCGTTGCCGGCTGGAACATCGTCCTCGCCGCCATGGACCGTGTCGGCACGAGGACGTTCGCACGCGCCGGCCGCTACGACTACTTCTGCGATCGGCACCGCTTCATGAAGGGCACCGTCATCGTCACTCCCACTCGTTAGGAGACCCCCCTCAATGTTCCGCACGCTCCCGGTCGCCGTCCTCGGCGCCATCCTCGCCGTGGCTCCCGCGACGAGTCACGCACAGCACACCATGGCCGGCGCGGCCGGATCCACCCTGCGCGCCAACCTCCGCACGCTCTTGCAGGAGCACGCCTTCCTCGCCAGCAACGCTACCGGCGCCGCCCTCGGCGGGCGCAAGGCCGAGTTTGAGGCCGCCGCCGGCGCGCTCGACATGAACTCGGTCGACGTTGCAAAGGCCATCGGGTCCGTGTACGGCGCAGGCGCCGAGCAGGCTTTCCTCGCCCTGTGGCGCAAGCACATCGGCTTCGTCGTCGACTACACGGTGGGCCTGGCCACCAAGGACGCGAAGAAGTCCGAGAAGGCGGTCGGTGATCTGGTGCAGTACACGCAGGACTTTGGCGCCTTCCTCGCCTCGGCGAATCCCAACCTGCCGAAAGACGCCGTGGCCGGCCTCGTGAAGGACCACGTCCTCACGCTCAAGGCGGTCATCGACGCGCAGGCCGCGATGGATGGCAAGGCCACCTTCACCGCGCTCCGGGCCGCCGCGATGCACATGCAGATGATCGCTGATCCGCTCGCCGACGCCATCGCAAAGCAGTTTCCGGCAAAGTTCGCCACGCGCTGAACCGGCGCGTCATCACGACTCGCGAGGGACGGCCAGTCGCCGTCCCTCGCACGCATTCAGGCTATCGCCCTGCCGAGGCAGACGCTCAGCGTGTTGCCCACGTAGGGCGGAAAGGCGTCGACGCGCGTATAGCCCATCTTCGCGTAGAACCGCAGCGCATCGGGCTGACGAACCCCCGTCTCGAGCACGCATCGCGTGAACCCGAGCTCCCTCGCCCAGCGCTCCAGCTCCGCAAGCACACCCGCCGCTGCGCCCGAACCTCGGTGCGTCCGCCGCACGAACATGCGCTTCACCTCCACCGACTCGGCGTCATGCCGGCGAAAGGCGCCACAGCCGACGAGGGACGCATCCGTGCGGGCGATCACCACCGCATCGAGCGAAGCGAGCGCGTTGTGTGGAGTGAACTGGGCCTGGTCAGCGCCGTATCGCTCCAGGAGCTCGGCGTCGAGCTCGGCCGCCAGCGTGCGCAGGTCGGCCGAGTCGGCGGACTCGCGGGTGAACTGCACCCCGCTCGTCAGAAGGTTCCTCCAAGCAGCACGGCGTTGCCGAAGATCGGCAGCAATCCACGGAACAGATCGCGGAAGTTCACGTCGTGCGCGAACGCCACCACCCGTCCGCGTCCCACGTTCTCCGTCCACAACCATGGCGACAGCGCGATGCGCTCGGGCATCTCCGGCCAGAAGTAGCCGGCCAGGCGCACACGCTCCTTCGGCGCGAAACGGATCACGGCTTCGCCGGCCGTCAGGTCGCGCGGGACGGTGTACACGCGGTCGGAGTTGGCGAACACCGGCAGCTCCACATCGCGAATGCCGGCGAGCAACGGCGAGAGTGTGTCGATCGTGGCCCGGGCCAGCACGCCCGGGAGGGATGTCTGGAGCGGAGCACCGCCAGCGCTATCGGCGCGGGTGGTGTCGCGCCGCACGCGGATACGCGCCAGGCGCGTGCTCTCCTGCGCGAGCCAGGCCGACGCGCCGTCGATCGTGATCAGCAGGCCACCGCCGCGCACCCACTCCGCGAGCCTCGTCTTGCCCGCGTCGCCGAGCGCCCGATCGAGGGCCGCGCCCGCCACCGAGGGAACGATCAGTGTGTTGAACCGTTCCAGCCCGCCGCCGGCCACGAACGACGCGTCGACCAGCGTGGTGGGATACCCAAGCCGCTGATCCATGGCATACCAGGTGAAGCCCCACGAGCCGCCGCTCACCGGTGGCCCGCTCAGCAGCGCCACGCGCGGAATGCGGATCGGCTGCACCGAGTTGGAGCCAAGATCCGTCCCCTCGTCAACGCCCGCCGAACGAATCGAAAAGACCGCGGCGCCGGCGGCCGCGGCGTGCCTCGCGACGAGCGCGTGCACCGACGTGTCATTGGCCGCCACACGCACGACGAACGCGCCGTCCGGGAAACGCTTTCCGCCCGTCGTGAACCAGCGCGTGGCGTGCCAGACGCGCACCGAATCCCGGAGCAGCCACGCCAGCATCCGGTTGGAGGCCTCGGAACCAGGCTCGAACGCATACGCGTACTGCGCGCGTGCGGGCACGGTCGCCGCCGGACGCGCGACCGCGGTGAGCTGGGTCGTACCGGCAGGCACGGCCCGGAGGTGCCAGGCGCGCACGCGATACGCAAACGGCAGCGACCACGCGGTCACGTCGTAAAAGCGATCGGGCTGCCCGGTGCGTCGCATCTCCAGCTCCGCCTTGATGAACGCGGAGTCGAGTTCGGCGTCCGGCTCCAGGATCGCCTTGGCCAGGTGGCCCTGCGGCTGGGCAAGGTCGACGACGTACGAACCGGCACGCACACGCGCCGAGGTCACGGCCGTACGCTCGCCGAACGGTGTGGCGTCGCGCAGGTCGGTATCACCGCCCAGGCGAAGCACGTCGATCCCGTTGGCGAGCAGCTTGGCCGCGAGCGAGTCGGCGCGTCCCTGCAGGTCGCGCTCGAACACGATTGCGCGCATCGGGCCAGCGGCGTGCTTCGTGATCGCATCGCGCCGTGACTTGGCATAGTCGCTGACGAGCTCCGTGCGGCGCCGAGCGGCGGTGCGGACCGTCGTCCACTCCGCGGTGTAGTGCTCCCACGCGGCCTGTCGCAGGGTGCGCAGCAGTCCATCGCTTCGTCGAATCGCACCGCCTGACGACGACGCCGACTCAAAGAGCATGCCGATCGAACCCGTCAGCATCGGCCAGCCTTCGCCGTAGCCCGGATAGAACGAGTCGTAGCCCTCGCGGCGGAAGTACGACCACCCATGGCGATCGAACGCCTCGCCATGCGCCGCAGCAAAGATGTCGAACCACTTGAACAGGTGTGCCGGGTTGTTCTTGTTGTCCGGCTCGCGCGGTGGCGCAAAGTAGAACGATGCGCTCGACCCCTGCTCGTGCGCATCGATCGCCACGTGCGGCCACCACGCGAGGAACGACTTCACGCGTCCCTGCGACTCCGGGTGCGACATGATGAACCAGTCGCGGTTGAGGTCGAAGGCGTAGTGACTGGTGCGCGGGCCTGGCCACGATCCCGCATTGTTGAGGGCACCGGGCTCACTCGGCAGCGACATCGCGCTCCACGTGCGCTCGATGTCGTGCGTATGTCGCTCGCGACCGTCCGGGTTTTCACTGGGGTCCATCAGCACGATGGTGCTGTCGAGCGCCATGCGGGTCTCGGCGTCCGTGCCGGCGGCGAGCTGGTAGAAGAGCGCGAGCCCGGCTTCGACGCCCGAGGCCTCGCCCCCGTGCACCGACTGCGCCAGCCACACGATCGACGGGCTCCGCCGGACGGCCGCATCGACCTCCGCGGCCGGCGCCGAGCGCGGGTCGCCGATGCGCCGGGCATCCGCCTGACGCTCGGCGAGGCGCGCCATGTTCGCCTCGGAGGAGATGGTGATGAGCAGCATCTCGCGGCCCTCGAACGTGCGGGCCACCGTGTCGACCTTCACCCGCGCCGTTGCCGCGGCCACGCGCTCGATGTACCGCAGCATCTGCCGGTGCGTGGTGAACCGCTCACCGATGTCGTGGCCGAGCACCGAGCGCGGGGTCGGTACCCGTGGATCGTACGTGGCGCCGGCCTCGGAGTAGGTGTGCTGGCCGCTGGCAGCACCGGGAGCAGCGACAAGGACGGCGGCGAGCGCGAGGTGGACGGGTCGGGTCATGCGCGTAGGGTCGGGAGGGGTCGGCGCGAATCTATAGTGTGGACCGGGAGCGAGTCGCCGGGCCGCTGGAGCGCAACGGGAGCCCGGCATAGGTTCCGCACCACGCGTCCGCACCGCTCGACCACGCTCGCCCACCGCCGCCGCCCATGTACCCGTTCCTGCTGGCCTCACACAATATCGTTAGGTGGCTCATCCTCGCGGCCGGTGTGTACGTCGTGGCGCGCTCGTGGCGCGGATGGATGACGCGCGCCGCCTGGTCCCCGGCCGACGGCCTCGCGCTCCGGATCTTCACCCACGTCGCATCGCTGCAGTTCACCCTCGGTGTGCTGCTCGCCCTCGCGAGTCCGCTCGTGCGAGAGGGGCTGGGCGACATGGGCGCGGCCATGCGCACCGCCGCCGTGCGCCAGATGATCGTGGAGCATCCGCTGGTCATGCTGATCGCGGTGGCGCTCATCCACATCGGAGCCGCGCGAGTCCGGAAGGCGACCAGTGACTCCGGCCGATTTCAGACGGCGACGCTGTGGTGTGGCCTCGCACTCGTGGCGATGCTCGCGTTCACCCCATGGGCGCGCCCGCTGTTTCCCTTCTGAGCCGCGATCACTGGGGCGCGCGCCGGCAATACGCGCTGCCCCGGCAGTACGACGGCACGTAGGTCTCGCTCTCCACGCGCCAGGCGCCGTCGATGCGGCGCCACTTGGCGAAGTAGCGGCCGCCGATGCTGACGCGCCCGTCGGCGTCCGTCCACGAGCCGGCCCACGTCCCCTCCTCGGCGGCCATGTGCCACGGTTCGAAGATGCGCACGCTCCCGGGTGCGCGTCGGTAGGTCACATCGGGGCGCAGCCGGAACTGTTCGGCGAACCGCAGGGCGTTGGCCTCGCGACCCACGATGTGCGTGGAGTTCGAGGACACGACGACCACGTCGGGCGCAAGGATCGCGGCGACACCGGCGGTGTCGTGGCGCGCGATCGCCGCGTTCGACGATTCCCTGAGGCGACGGATTTCGCGCGCGCTCGACCGCGCCTCCGGGGACTGAGCGCCGAGGGGCGCGACCGTCAGCGAGAAGAGCAGGGCAGCGGGGAGCGCGGCCGGGCAGAACATTCGGAGTCGGGAGGTCATACCGGACGATGAAGGGCTCGGGAGGAGCGCGGTAGATTGCGGCATGCGCGCGCTCGTGATCCTGTGGCACCTGGCTCCGCTCACGGCGTCGTTCCTCCGCGACCGGCGCCGCTGGATCTGGTGGGGGCGTGCCGCGACCCGCAGCCCGGCCTTTCATCGGGCACGCGCCACGGCGCTGGTCGCCGCGCTCGCGCGCCTCGGGCCGTCGTTCGTGAAGATGGCGCAGGTGTTCTCGTCGCGCGCCGACCTCATTCCCGAACCCTACGTCAGCGCACTTTCCACGCTCACCGATCAGGTGCCGCCGGTGCCCACGGCGCGCATTCGCGAGGAGATCGAACGCAGCTATGGTCGCCCACCCGAGCAGTTGTTCGAACGGTTCGAGGCCGAGCCGTTGGCCGCGGCTTCGTTGGGACAGGTGCATCGGGCGCGCCACGGCGGGCGCGACGTGGTCATCAAGGTGCTGCGGCCCGGCGTCGAGGCGCTGATCCGCGACGACCTTGCCGTGTTTCGCCCCCTGGTGCGCTGGTTCTCTCGACGGTTCCCGAATCCACACGTGGAGAACGCGCGCGTCGTCATCGAGGAGTTCGCCCACCGCATCTGGGAGGAACTGGACTTCGAACACGAGGCGGCGAACGCGATCGAGATCCGAGCCAACCTGTGCGACAATCCGCGGGTCATCGTGCCCGAGGTCATCGGCAGCCTGACGAGGCGGCGCACGCTGGTGCTCGAGTACATCGAGGGCATCCGGGTGGATCGCCTGCAGCCGCACCCCGGTGACCCGACGCACGACCCCGGTGGCGTCGTGAGTCGCGTGATGGAGCTCTACCTCCAGATGATGCTGGTCGACGGGTTCTTCCACGCCGACCCGCATCCGGGCAACGTGCTTGTGGCCCCCGACGGGCGCGTCGTCCTGCTCGACTTCGGCATGGTGATCCGCGTGCCGCGCGAGATGCGCGCCAACCTCGTCCGCACGGTCTTCGCCGCGATCCGTCGCGATCTCGATGGCATCCTCGACGGCTTCCGGTCGCTCGGCCTCCTCGACGCGCATGTCACAAACGACGAACTGCGCCCGCTCGCCGAACGATTGATGGATATCGCGTATGACCGGTCGACGATGGCCGAGCGCGTGGACCTGCTGGCCCAGGAGGTGCTGGCGTCGCTGTATGACTGGCCGGTGCGCCTGACGAGCGAGATGGTCTACTTCGCGCGGACCGCGGCCCTCATCGAGGGGCTGGGCGTGCGCTACGACCCGGCGTTCAACGCCATCACCTTTGCGACGCCGATCGCGCTGCGCATGCGGGGCCGCATCCTGCGCTCGCTCGACCTGGGCGACGGCTCCTCCCCGATCGACTACCCAACCCTCGTGGGCGCGGTCCTCGGCCGGGCTGCCCGCGGCGTGGCCGACTGGTGGGGCCGGCTCACCGCACCGCGCGTCCCCGAGACTGCGCCCCTGAGCCTCCCGGCGTCGACCAACGGGCACCGCGACCCGCTTCCGTGACGGACCGGTAGGCACGAGTTTGGTGCCTCCTGCGGCACTCCTCTCGCGCCAACGCCCACGATGGCAACTTCCCGACGATCGTTCATCATCAGCGCGGCTGGGCTTGGCGCCGCGTGGCTGGCCACCGACTGGGCCTTGGTCGAAGACGCGCTCGCACACGCCGCGAGGAGCGTCACGCAGCCGCCGCCGGCGTTCACCGCCCTGAGCGCGGCTGAGGCGCGTGACCTCGACGCCATGGCACAGCGCATCGTCCCGACGACGGAAACCCCGGGGGCGAAGGAGGCCGGCGTGATCTTCTTCATCGACAAGGCGCTTGCCACGTTCGACAAGGCCGCGCTCCCCGAGGTACGGCGGGGCCTGGCCGATCTCCGTGCGCGCGCGACGCGCAGGCAGCGCGGTGCCGCGTCGTTCGCCGCGCTGCCCGTGCGCGATCAGGACGCGATTCTCGCTGCGATCGAAAAGACGCCCTTCTTTGAACAGATGCGCACGGCCACGATGGTCGGCATGTTCGGCGACCCGAAGTACGGCGGCAATCGCGACAGGATCGGCTGGAAGATCATCGGCTTCGACCCTCAGCCCGTGCATCGACCGCCGTTCGGCTACTACGACGCGCCGCTGCAGCGTGGAGGGAAGAAGGCATGACGCAGCAGCAAGCCGCGCGCTTTCCCCTCACGACCGAGGTCGACTTCGTGATCGTCGGCTCAGGCGCGGCCGGGGGCATCATGGCCAAGGAGCTCTCGACGCGCGGGCACACGGTGGTGGTGCTCGAACAGGGGCCGCGCATTCATCCCTCGCAGTTCCACCACGACGAATACGCCTACTTCTTCCGCAACGAGATCAACACCAGGCAGCCGATCACCTGGCGGCAGACGCCCACGGAAGTCGCAAAGCCGGGCGGGATCCTCTGGTATGCGCAGATGGTTGGCGGCAGCAGCGTGCACTTCACGGCGAACTTCTGGCGCTTCCGCCCCGTGGATTTCAACGAGCGGAGCCGACTGGGCGCGATTCCCGGCGCGTCGCTGGTCGACTGGCCCATCACGTACCAGGATCTCGAGCCGTACTACACGAAGGTCGACTGGGAGATCGGCGTGAGCGGGGCGCCGGGGCCTAACGATCCGCCGCGGTCCAGGCCCTACCCGGTACCACCTCTGCCGGTGAAGTCCTCCGGTGTGCTCTTCGAGCGCGGGGCGCGGAAGCTCGGTTTCCATCCGTATCCTGCACCGATGGCGATCCTGTCGCAGCCCCACAACGGGCGCGCCGCCTGCCAGAACTGCGGCTTCTGCGAGGGCTTTGGGTGCGAATACGGCGCAAAGAGTTCAACGCTCGCCTCGATGATCCCGATGGCCGAGCGCACGGGCAAGTGCGAGATCCGCGCGCGCGCGTACGTAAGGCAGGTCGAAGTCGACGCCCGTGGGCGGGCGACGGGGGTGGTGTACTTCGACGAAAACCGGCGCGAGCAGCGGCAGCGGGCGAAGGCGGTGATCCTGTGCGCGAACGGCGCCGAGACCCCGCGCCTGCTCCTCATGTCAGCGAGCAACCGCTTCCCCAACGGGCTCGCAAACTCGTCAGGCATGGTGGGCAAGCACCTGATGTTCAACGGTGCCTCGCTCGCGCCGGGCATCTACGAACATCCGCTCAACGAATACAAGGGCGTGCAGGTCACGCGCATCGCGCACGACTGGTACGATTCGGACCCCAAGCGCGGCTTTTATGGAGGCGGGGGAATCGACGCGCGCGGTGACATCAACCTGCCCATCTTCTTCGCGCTCAACGGCGGCAAACCCGGCGTGCGCAACTGGGGCGCCGAGCACAAGCGATTCCTCGAGCACGGCTTCTCGCGCCAGATGGTCATCTTCGGGCACACCACGTCCCTACCGGTGGAAAGCAACAGCGTGAGCCTCGATCCCACGCTCAAGGACGACTGGGGTCTGCCCGCGATCCGCTTCACCTATCGCGATCACGATGACGACCTGAAGATGATGAAGTACCTCCAGGACCGGGCGATGGAGATTCACCAGGCCGCCGGCGCGACGCAGTCGTGGCGGCTCCCGGTCGAGGTCCAGACGGGGACGGCCCACCTGCTCGGTACCTGTCGCATGGGCAACGATCCGCGCACGAGCGTGATTGATAAGTTCCACCGCACTCACGACGTGAAAAATCTGTTCTTGTGCGATGGCTCCAGTCTGGTAACGTCCGGGCGAGGGCAACCCACCATGACGATCATGGCGCTGGCCTTCAGGGCCGGTGAACGCATCGCCGAGTTCGCGAAGCGGGGCGAGATCTGACCTGGGCGCGTGCGGGCGTCGGCGGAACGCGTTCAGCTGGCCCGGTCCGTTCTCTGACACAGATATCGATGGCCACGACCGATGCCGATCACCGGCCCGGTTCGGAGTCGGGGGACACGTTGCCCCCGGCGCCTGACCGGCCCAGCACCATGAAGGCTCTCACGGACCGGCTGCAACTCGACCGCGTGGGTCGGGAGGCGCTGGCCACCGCGACGCACGAGTTTGCGGCCCTGCGCACGTCGCTCACCTGGGCTGCCGACGCCCGCGCAGCCATGGTCACCGTGCTGGTGGCATTTCCTCTGTGCGTGGGGATCGCCGTCATGTCCGGCGCGCCGCCGCTCACCGGCGTCATCACGGGTGTGATCGGTGGCCTGCTCGTGGGTGCGATCTCGCAGTCGCCGCTTATGGTGACCGGTCCGGCCGCGGGGCTCGCGGCGATCACGATCAGCGCCACCGCGGCGCTGGGGTCGTACCGGGGGTTCCTCGCCGCCCTCGTGGTTGGCGGCGCGATGCAGGTGGTGCTCTCGATCGTTGGTGCCGGCGTGCTGGGCTACGTCGTCCCGCTTTCGGTCATCAAGGGTATGTTGGCGGCCATTGGCATCATTCTCGTTCTCAAACAGATCCCGCACGCTGTCGGCTACAGCGTCGACTTCGAGGGCGATGAGGCATTCCGCCAGCTGAACAACGAGAACACGTTCACCAGCGTCGTCACCGCGCTCGAAAGCATGCACCCCGGTGCGGTGAGCGTTACCGTCATTTCGCTGCTCCTGCTCATCGGGTGGTCCCGCACGACGACCGCCAGGCGATGGGTGCCGGGACCGCTGCTGATCGTGATCGTGGGGATCGCGCTCAACGCGCTCTTTGGCGCCTGGCGGCCGAGTTGGGCGCTGACCGGCGGCCAGCTCGTGCAGCTTCCCGACCTGACGTCGTGGGCCGCATTGGGTCCCGTGCTACAGCTGCCCGACTGGTCGGTGCTGCTGCGAGGCGAGGCGTGGCGCATCGGCCTGACGCTGGGGGTGGTCGCCAGCCTCGAGTCGCTGCTGGCGCTGAGCGCCACGAGCCGTATCGACCCTCATCGCCGGGAGCCCTCGACAAACCGTGAGCTGTTTGCGCAGGGCTTTGGCAACATGGTGTCTGGGCTCGTCGGGGGTCTGCCGCTGAGCGGCGTGGTCGTCCGCAGTGCGGTCAACATCGACGCGGGCGCAAGAACCAAGGCCGCGGTGATGATGCACGCGATCCTGCTGTTGCTCGCCGTCGTGCTGATTCCGTTCGCGCTCAATGCCATTCCGCTGGCGGTCCTTGCGGCGATCCTGCTGTACACCGGCTACCGTCTGGCGCATCCCACGCTCGTGGCGCACGTCTGGCGGCAGGGCTGGCGCCAGTTCACGCCGTTCCTGGTGACCGCGTTGGCGATCCTGTTCACGGACCTGCTGACGGGCATGGTCACCGGGCTCGCGGTCGGATTCCTGTTCGTATTCATTGAGCACCAGCGCTCGGCGGGCTTTTCCGTCGTGAGTCCACACGGTGCGGTCCTTACGCGCCTCCGGTTCAACGACACCGTGTCCTTTCTGCACAAGGCGTCGCTCGCCGAGACCCTCGAGGCCCTGCCGCCCGGCAGCCGGATCGAACTCGACGGCCGGTACGCGCGCCACCTCGATCATGACGTGCTCGAACTCATCCATGAGTTTCGGGAAACCGCCACGAGCCGTAAGATCGACTATCGCCTAGTCGGGATTCCCGACAGCACCATCATGCCGTCCCACCAGTCCTGACCGTGGAAGACCTGAAGCGCATTCTCGACAACAATCGCACCTTCGCCCGCGAGATCACCAAGAGCGATCCGGGCTTCTTTGGCCGCAACGCCGGAAAGCAGGAGCCGCATTTCCTGTTCATTGGCTGCGCTGACAGTCGTGTGCCGCTGGAGATGCTGACCGGCGTACTTCCCGGGGAGATGTTCGTGCACCGGAACATCGCCAACCAGGTCTATCCCGGCGACCTCAATATGCTGTCGGTGCTGCAGTATGCCGTTGAGGTGCTCGACGTGAAGCACGTGATCGTGTGCGGTCACCTGCAGTGCGGCGGCGTGGGCGCTGCGATGAGCGACAACACGTACGGACTGGTGGACCACTGGCTGGCCGGGGTGCGCGAAACGCGACGGCGGCACCAGGAGGAGCTCAGCGCGTGTGGCGCCGAGTCCGAGCGCTTCGAGCGGCTGGTGGAGCTCAACGTGCTGCGGCAGGTGCACAACCTTTCGCGCACGCCGATCGTGCAGGAGGCATGGAAGCGCGGAGCGCGCCCGGTGCTGCACGGGATGATTTACGGCCTGAGCGACGGCCTGCTCAAGGTGTTGATCAGCAACATCGACGGCTCGGAGGCGGTGCGTCGCGCGTTCGAGACGGAGCGCAAGCGGGTCGGCGATTAGCGGGAGGCATGACGTACCCAGCTTAAGTGACGGAATGGACAGTCGTGCATGTGGAGCGTCATCGCCCTCCGCCTGTGGCTGCTTGACAACGCAAGCCGCTGCGGATATTTGACCGTTGCTGGCACGGCGAGGGCCTCGGGGGATCCTGGCTTTGTTTCGGAGGGGGGCACGGGAATGAGTCAGGGTGGACAGGCAGGAGGTGAGGCCATCTGCGCGGCGCGCATCGGGGTGCTGACGGATCAGGCGACCTTCGCGCACGTGTCCGCGAGCGGCCGTGCGCTGGGGTTCGCGGGCTCTGAGCTCGCCCTGCTGGTCGCCTACGAGCATGTCTCGGGGCTCGAATGAGCCACGGCGCGCATCGTCAAGTTGGTCGGATCGGTCCCGTTGGTTGGGGCAGCAGGTCCCGCCCTGTCGCCGGAGTCCGAGACGTAGCCGGGAGTTGGTCGAGGCAACGGGCACGGGAAGAACTTTGAAGCCGTGTGCCTTCTTGGGCGGGAGCCCACGCTGTCCAGGGTTCCCGGTGAGCTCCAGCGGTTGTGTGCGCCCCGTCGAATGATGAGTCAAGGGAGAACCGGCAGTTGTGCGATCCGGTGCTTCGCAGCAGTCGCAAACCGCTCCGAAGTGGAGGCTTCAGCGATGCAAGGCAGGGCTTGGCTTCTCATTGGCCCAAACGTCGTAACGCTTATTGTGCTCGCGCTCATCAGCACTGGCGCGATCCTTCAGGCTGGCCCCTTTCGTCAGTTGGGCACTTGGGTGCACCCAGAGTGCCGCGCAATCGTCGTCCGCGCGATGTCGCCAACGGCTGCCGAGCAGGAGCCGCCCTCGGAGCGCTCGTCGTCGCTCTGTCAGGGACCGCGCGTTGGTGTTGCCGCCGTCCTCGTCCTCGCGACTCTGCTCCCGATCGCGCGGTTAGTAACGACGAGCAGGCAGCTCAGAAGAACGGCGAGCTACGCACGCTCACATCAACCCTCCGCGCCCAAACAATCTCAATAACGCTTCAGGCTGCCACGCCTACCACGGGAACAACGATCAGTGACGCGCCTCCTGGCTCCGTTGCCCTGGCGGTTCTGGTGGGTCGTAGCAACCGTTGCGACTGTCCCTGCCGCTACGCTTCCAGCTCAGAGTCCCTCTGGATCCCGCCTACCCGGAATGGACAGGAGCGACAGTGTGACGCTGCGTGAGTCGGGCGACACGGTCACCCTCTTCATCTGGCGTCCTGCAGGTATCGTCGATACGGCGCTGTTCCGAGTGCAAAGCGACTCTGTGTGGCGCCTTCGCCCTCGACCAACATTCCTCCCACCTCCTGTCGGCACTTTGGTTCGGATGTACCTCGACGAGAAACGTGAGGCAGCGAAGATTCGGAAGCGCCTTCCTCGGGGAGGACGTGGGACGTGACCGCGAGCTTCAACGGAAGCACGGTGTGGCTCACCTCATATGACCCCAGGGACGAGGGCACTAGGCGGCAGGTTGACTGTACGAGGCGGAGCCTTGCTTCTCGCGTTCCCCCATGCTCTCACATTGGGAAGCCCTGGCGAACACGAGCAGGGCGTCGGTGATCCTCATGCTGAAAGAGGACACGCGGATGGCCCTGATGCGCCAGATGATTCCAGTTTCCGGTGTGATGCGCAACTGGCCAACGTCCGCCGTTCCCAGCGAGCACGTGCTCTTGAATGGGCGCGTTGTCATCAGCGCGCTCGGGCTCCCAGATATGCGTCGGGCCGCGCTGGCGAGCCGCTTGACGCACTGCAAAGTGGCATCGCCCTCCTTGTTCCTTGCGCGATGGTCGCTGCCGCTTCGTGCGATGGCCATCATGAGCAGGGGCGCCCGCCGTCTCCGCACGAATCGGCGCGACTCACTCGCTGGCAATGGCGGTAGGGATCGTTCGGCGCGTCATGGCCAGGGGTGGATGCTCAGAGTCTCGAGGTCGTCATCGTTGCGCTGAGCCACGTAGACCCTTCGTTCGCCGAATCCGACGATCCTCGCCCTGGCGGGGAGCTGCAGCTGCCGCACACGCGAGCCGGATCGATCAAACACATCCACCAGTGTTCCGCGAGACGATGCAAGCGCAGAACGCTCAACAAGGAGCTGTCCCTCAGGACTTGCCATCAGGGCGCTTCCGAGGAATGGCGGCATTTCCGCCGGCCACTCGGGGAAGTCCGTCGGTACCCAGACGGGCCCGGTATAGCCCGGCACGAGCCACTCGCGGGCAATCGCACTCTGCTTGTAGGCCTCGGTGACCCGCGGCATGACTTCCTGATGTGCTCCCGCGACGACGACGCCCGCGGGCGAAACCCAGTCGACACGGTAGGGCGATGTTCTCGCCACCGCCAGCCAGCCGTCACGCATCAGCACGCTCTGCTCATCGATCGCCAGCGGGTTGCGCAGGAAGTACGCCGTCGTGCCGCGTCGAACGATCGTGTTTCCCCGACGCACACGGATCGTGCCGATGGTATCGAGCCTTAGGTGTCCGGCTCGCGCGGTGACGACGAAGCGCGTTTGCGCGCTCGTGGGCTGTCTCATCACGTAGGACATCGGCGGCTCCCCCGACAGCGACGCGACGCGACCGAGGCGATCGGCCCCGACGATGTCGACACCGAGCAGGCGCACCAGATCGTTATCGGGCCCCATCGTGCGGACGACCCGGTCACCCGCCAGGAGGATCCAGCGTCTCAGCTGCGTGTCCACAACCAGCGACGAGTCCAGGCCGAGGGACACCACAAACGCGGGGTAGCGATACTCACCCGGTCCCTCCCCCTGGCGGCCAATGGGGCCCGTGCGGCCTGATGATGGATCCACCCAAAGCACGGCTCGGACCCCGCGGTCAACGACAATGATTCGACCGTCGGGCAGTTCGCGCACACCACGTACGTCGGTGAACTCGTACGCGAGGTGACCGCTCGCCGGTCGCAGCGTTGCCACGGGTTGCGCCTGTGCACAAAGAAGCGACGAGAAGCAAACGCACAGCAGGTGTGGTATCACGGTCGATCTCACGGTCTCTCCCGACTCGTGCGCTTCGGCGTCCGCCCCACCGGGATGTCATCAAACATCTCCCGGATCTGGCCTGAATCGACGGAACCTCTCACGCGCCAACCATTGATGAACATCGTCGGTGTCGCGGTGACCGCAAGGCGAGTTCCCAGGTCGCGCCCCACCTCAATGCGAGGAAATGGATGCGCTCCTCCCATGCACACAGATGAGACTTTGCTGTCCGGCACTCCCGAGCGCGCAGCGAACTCGCCTCATGTGGCGCGGCGTACTGCATGCGAGTGAGAATCGTTGACGCCCGGCGCGTGGCCAGGGAACCCTGCGGCGACCAGCGCAGCGGCGACGGCAAGACCGCCGCAAGACGCGCCGACTCCTCGCGCGTCAACGCCTTCGCCGAGTTCCTGAAATGCGTACGGGCCGCCACCTCCGCGCCGAACACCCCGTCACCCCACTCCGCCAGGTTGAGACAGATGTCGAGGATGCGATCCTTCGACAGACAAGCCTCGAGCACGAGCGACAAATGCGCCTCTTACCCCTTCCGCACGAACCCGCCCCTCCCACAGGAACAGGTTCTTCGCCACCTGCTGCGCAGTGGTAGACGCACCGCGCAACCGCCGCCCGCGCTTCGCCTTCTCCAGCGCCTCTTGATCTCCGTGAGATCGAACCCAAAGTGCAGGCAAAGCGTCGCCCTCGCTGGCGAGCACGGCCCGCCGTAGGTGGTTTCAAATTGCGTCGTGCGACACCACTCGCGGCGCGGATACACCGGGCGCGCCGCGAAGCGGGTGTGTGCCCGCCGGCACGCTACCTCCGGAACCTCGGGCTCGATGGGTACGGTGGCGAGCGGCGTGAGACAGGCTGAGGTTGCCGTTGACGCACTCGTGTCGCATCATCGTGATTGACCTCAGAAAGCGTCGCCTGCAGACTCGCTGGTGCACGGCCTGACAACAGGCCAAGCATCGGGGATGAGTCGTGGCGCGCATCATCGCCTCGGTCGCGATGGTCTGAGACGGCCTGAAGTCGGTGCAACTCCTGGCTGCTCACCCCGTGGAGGGACTTGGCTTGGAATGTCATGAAGACTCGCGCGCGCCTCACATCAAGGAGGTACCTCATGCGCAGAATGTTCAGGATCACCGCATCGCTGCTCGTGCTCGCTTCGATCGCGCCCTCGACCGCATCGGCTCAGGGGATGATGGGCTGCCTGTGGACGTACGATGGCTGCATTTGTTCCGGCATCGGCAGCTGCGCGGGGTCGAACTGCACGCCGACCGGCTGGTGCGGATAGCAACTGTCAGGCATCTCGCGACCTGCGTCTCGAGATGCCTGCCGCGCCGGGGCCGCGCGAAGACTCGGCAAGCTCTGACCGGAGCCGTGTTGCTTGCAGCGGCTTGTGGTGGTAGCAAGGCAGAGGACCGTTCTCCGCGCCCGGGCCTGGTGGCGCTCGACAGCATTGTACTGCAGGAATCGGAGTCCGCGTTCGTTGCCGAGCCCTCTGGGTTCGCCATCGGTCCCGATGGCTCTTTCCTCATTGCGGATCGGCGAAACGGCGTTCTCCATCGCTTCGCCCGTGATGGCCGTCGGCTCGCTGCCATTGGGAGGCGAGGTCCGGGCCCGGACGAGTGGTCGCGCGGCCCGTTCGTCGTGAAGGTGAGCGAGTCACAGGTCGGGGTTAGCGACGGATCGCGACACAAGACCTTGGCATTCCCTTCTGGCACCGTCTTGTCGGAGGCATCGAGGCCTGCAGGCTCCAGTTTCCTGGCGATGGGCGGCAGCGCCGCGTTCTTCCGCTTGATCGACCGTGGCGCCCGGACCACCGTCGAGAGGGTTGTCGGCAGCGAGCGGGTACACGGCGGGCCGTTCACCTCGATGATGGGGCGATCTCTTGCGGTCGACAACATGCTGTCATTTCTGGCGCTAGTGCCTCTCGACACGTCGCGCGTTGCGGTCATGGTCCAGAATTCGGACTTCCTCTACTTCGGGCCGCTGACGGGCCCCTTTGACAGCATCGCTGTACCGGTGAAGTCCAGGCGTGGGGCGATGCCGGAGCTGGTCAACGGTGTGACGGACGATGACCCTGCGTCTCAGCAGCGAGCCGCGTATCAGCCTTCGTATCCCTTCCTTCTCGCTCGCACGGGGGATCCATCGATCCTGGCGCTGACGTCAGTCGACCAAACCTTTGCCTCCAATCGAATGACCGGGCGCCTGTGGCTGTCGCTCGTTGACCTCCAGCGTCGCCGGGCGTGCAGCGATGCGTCGCTCACTCTCATCACAGACCCCCAACCGTGGGTAGACGTCGTGGGAGATACGGTGTTCCTCCTCCTGCAGGCCGTAGAGCCCGCGGGAGCGCCAACGACGATCGTTCAGGCCAAGCGGATCGACTCGTCTGCGTGCTGGCGAGACTGACGCGATGCCCTCGGTGCGTTTACGGCTCACAAGGGGATGTTGGGGGCACTCGCTGCGGTGAGCTGCGGCAACGGAAATGAGGCCTCGCTGCTGGGTCAACGACTCTACGACGGCCGAACGATTGCGTCAGCGGTCGCCACCTCCACGGCCAGTGCGAACATGGTTCTGGTGTACGAGGCGGAAATGTGCTTCTCGTGCTCCACAATGTTCTCACGTTGGGAAGCCCTCGCGAATGACGGGAGCGTCTCGCTGTTCCTCATGCTTGACAAGGCCCCGAAACAAGACACGAAGATGGCCCTGCAGCGGCAGCGGATTCCCGTATCCGGAGTAGTGCGCGACTGGCCGAGTAGCGACATCCCCAGCGAGCACCTGATTGTGAACGGCCGCGTTGTCATGAGCGCAATCGGACTCTCGAGCATACGCAGGGTCGCGATGTGGGACAGCGTTGACGACATTCTGTCGCGAATGCAACGCTCCCCGGCCAAGTAGCTTCGAGCGCGCACGCCGAAATGGAGCATTCTGAATCGACCCGGGATTCCCGGAGGCCCCTTCCTGGGGTGGGTGCTGAGGTCTCGAGGTCGTCATCCGTGCGCTGAACCACGTAGATCATTCGTTCACCAGCTCCGACGATCCTCGCCCTGGCTGGGAGCTGCAGTTGCCACGAGCGCAGCAGCAGACGACCCACGGTCGAATGGCCGGCGAGCTTCTTGGCTCAGCGTTTGCTCCTGCGCGTTGGAGCAGGCGGCGCTTCGCGCGGTGCGGCGTACTGCATCCGCGCAAGAATCGTCGATGCCCGCCGCGTGGCCAGCGAACCCCGCGGCGACCAGCGCAAGGGCGACGGCAGCACCGCGGCCAGGCGCGCCGACTCCTCGCGCGTCAACGCCTTCGCCGACTTCCTGAAATGCGTGCGCGCAGCCATCTCCGCGCCAAACACCCCGTCGCCCCACTCCGCCAGGTTGAGATAGATGTCGAGGATGCGGTCCTTCGACAGGCACGTCTCCAGCACCAGGGTCAGGTACGCCTCGTATCCCTTCCGCACAAACGACCGCCCCTCCCACAGAAACAGGTTCTTCGCCACCTGCTGCGTGATGGTCGAGGCGCCGCGGAGTCGCCGGCCACGCCTGGCCTTCTCCAGCGCCTTCTCGATCTCCGTCAGGTCAAAACCGTAATGCAGGTAGAATCGGTCGTCCTCGCTGGCCAGGACCGCTCGCCGCAGATGGTCCGAGATCGCGTCGTGCGCCACCACATCGCGCCGAGGATACACCGGACGCTTGCCCGCCATGAGGCGCTGTACCGCTCGACGCAGCATCACCATCGTAGTGAACGGCTGCACAAAGTTGAGCGGAAGCGCGAGCACCACTGGCCCGATCAAGAGGACCGCGGCGGCAATGAGCGCAATGCGCCACAGGCGGCGGAGGAGCCCGGTCTTCACGCGCGAAAACTGGCCAGGCGAAGCCAGGGCGGGGAGGGGGCCACTCCGACCAATGGTTCCCTGCCGCGCGGCGTATCGGCCCTGGTCTCTACCTGCTCGAGCGAGAGGCATGGAGCCCCCCCGCGCGTGGGGGTATCATCCGGCATGCGCCTCCGCACCCTTCTCCGCTTGGTCGCGTTCCTCGCGATGCTGGCCCCCTCGTTCGTGTCGGCCCAGGGGCCGCGCGTGCGCACGGGTCTCGAAGTGCTCCTCAGCGATTCCCTGCACCTCGTGCGCGGCAAACGCGTCGGGCTGATCACCAACCACACGGGCGTTGGGCCGATGGGCCGCAGCACCGTCGACCTGCTGTTCCGCGCCCCGGGTGTGAAACTCACGGCGCTTTACGGCCCCGAACACGGCATCCGTGGCGTGGCGCGAGCCGGGGACCACATCGCGTCGTCCGTGGACTCGGCGACCGGTGTCCCCGTCTACTCACTCTACGGCGACACGCGCATCCCGACAGCGGACATGCTCAAGGACGTCGACGTGCTCGTGTTCGACATCCAGGAGGTCGGCGCGCGCGTCTACACCTACCCGTGGACGATGGCCCTCGCCGCCGAGGCGGCAAAGAAGCCGTTCATCGTGCTCGATCGGCCAAACCTCATTCGCGGTGACCGTATCGAAGGCGGCGTCCTCGACCCGAAGTTCCGCTCATTTGTGGGCCAGTACCCGGTGGCGATGCGCTACGGACTCACGATCGGCGAACTGGCCAACTACCTCGTGAAGTCCGGGCAGGTCAAGGCCGACCTCACCGTGGTGCCGATGCAGAACTACCGCCCCACCATGTGGTGGAACGAAACGGGACTGGGCTGGATCAATCCGTCTCCCAACATCCGCTCCGGCGACGCCGCGGTGATCTACACGGGCACGGTGTTCTTCGAAGGCACCAACCTCAATGAAGGGCGCGGCATGCAGATGCCCTTCCAGATGGTCGGGGCGTCGTGGCTCACCGACGCCGGTGCGATCGCGAAGGAACTCAACGCGAAGAACATCCCGGGTGTCGTGTTCGACTCGACGAGCCAGCGCGTCGAGGCCGGCTTCAAGTTCGGCGGCGAAACGGTGCCCGTCCTGGTGGTCGTCGTGAGCGATCGCGAGCTGGTCAAGCCGCATGTGGTGGGCCTGCACATGTTGCGCGCCATCTATCGCCGGCACCCGACCGACTTCAAGTGGCGCGAAAGCGCGATCGACCGACTGGCCGGCTCTGACCGACTGCGCAAGGCGGTCGAAACCGAAGGTGGGGTCGAAGCGCTGATCCCGATCCTCGACCGGGAGTCGGCCGCGTTCGCGGAGCAGGTCAAGGCGTTCCGCCTGTATCGATAGGGCGCGGCGGCGGCGTAAGGCCCGGTCAGGTGAGGCGCCGCCGCCCAGGCCCCTGGGGGTGGCCATGAAACCCCCCCGGCGACGCGCGCGTATGCCTCGAAACCATGTCGATTTACGAAGCCATACGCCTCGCGCTTGCCCAGATCAGGGCTCAGAAGCTCAAAAGCTTCTTCACCCTGCTCGGCGTCACGATCGGCGTGATGTTCCTGATCGCGATCGTCTCGATCGTGAGCGGCATGGGGCGCTTCATGGAAGACGACCTCGTCGGCAAGCTCATCCCCAAGAACTCCTTCGAGTTGCGGCGTCGGCCCAACATCACCATGGGCGACATCGACGACTCCGAGTGGCGGGAATGGAACGCGCGACCCCGACTGCGGGAAGCGGACATCAAGCCCGTGCTGGACGAGCTGCCGGCGACTGCCTCGTGGGCGTACTACTCCGAGGACAACGCAACCGTCGAGTCGCGCTACGCCAGACCGCGTGAGATCAGCCTGACCGTAGTGGACGGCGACTGGTTCGCCCAGAAGAACATGGGCCTCTCGGCGGGCCGCTTCCCGACGGCACAGGAGTACGACCTGGGCTCCCCGGTCGTGGTCATCGGGCAGGACCTCAATGACCACTTCTTCAAGGGGCTCGACCCGATCGGACGCGAACTCAAGATCGGCAGCATTCCCTATCAGGTAATCGGCGTGGCCGAGAAGCAGGGCAGCGCCTTCGGGATTTCGCTCGACAAGTTTGCCGTGGCGCCCTACAAGACGCCGGCGCGGCGACTGGTGAACGCACCGGGAATCATCGACGGCATCATCATCAAGTTGCCTGACGAGCTGCAGATGCAGGCGACGATGGAAGACATCCGCCAGTTCATGCGGGCGCACCGCGGGCTCCGACCGTCGCAGAAAGACAACTTCTCCCTCCAGACCTCCGATAGCGCGCTCGAGTTCTGGAACAAGATCCAGGGATTCCTGGTGATGGCGGGCATCGCGCTCCCGGCGATCGGCCTGCTCGTGGGTTCGATCGTGATCATGAACATCATGCTCGTGGCGGTCGCCGAGCGAACGCGGGAGATCGGCGTGCGCAAGGCGCTGGGCGCCCGGCGGCGCGACATCCTCTCGCAGTTCCTCGTCGAGTCCACCACGCTCGCCGTGATCGGTGCCTCGCTCGGGATCGCGGTCGGGTTCGGCCTCGCCCGACTGATCGCCGCCGTCTCGCCGCTGCCCACGGCGGTGGAAACCTGGTCGGTGGTCGTGGCGGTGCTGGTGGGCGGTGGTGTGGGTATCATCAGCGGCGTGTACCCGGCGAGCCGCGCCTCGCGCCTCGACCCCGTGGCCGCGCTGCGGCAGGAGTAGACATGGCGCTGGGTTCGCGCATCTCCGGCCTCTTCGAGGGTGTGGTCATCGCCATCGATGCGCTCCGCGCCAATCGCGTGCGGGCAGCGCTCACGATCCTCGGCATCGCGATCGGCGTGTTCGTGGTCGTGGTGATGTCGGCCGCGATCCACGGCATCAACCGGGGCGTGGCCTCGGAGTTCGAGAAGGCCGGCCCCACGACGTTCTTCGTCAATCGCTTTCCGATTTCGCTCGAGGCCTGCGACGACACCGGCGACACGTGCAAGTGGCGGAACAACCCTCCGTTGCGAGTCAGCGAGGCGGCAAGCATCCGGCGGCTGCCCAGCATTCAGGGCGTCAACGTCAGCAGCGGCGCCAACGCCGCCATGAAATACTTCGACCGCCAGCTTCCCTCCGCTCGCGTGTCGGCGACCACTTCCGACTGGCTCGAGACCAGCGGCGGCGACATCATCGAGGGGCGCAACTTCACGCCGGCCGAAGACATGAACTCGGCGCGCGTGCTCGTGATCAACGAAGAAATGAAGAAGCGCCTGTTCGGCGAGGAGAGCGACCCGCTGGGCAAGGTCGTCACGGTGAATCGGTCACCGTTCGAAGTCATCGGCGTGTTCAAGGGTGGCGGCGACTTCATGAGCAGCCCGAGCCCCCGTGCCTACGTGCCGTTCAGCACCGGCAGCAAGTACCTGAACATCTGGATCGAGTGGATCGACTTCACCGTCAAACCGCGCGCTGGCTTTACGCGCGACGAAGCCGTCGACGATGTCGTCGCCACGCTGCGCTCCTCGCGCGGGCTGCGTCCCTCGCAGGACAACACATTCGCGGTCTTCACGCAGGACAAGCTGTTCGAGACGTGGGGCAAGATGACGGGCGTGTTCTTCCTCGTCATGCTGACGCTCTCGGGGATCGGCCTGATCGTGGGCGGCGTGGGCGTCGTGGCGATCATGATGATCAGCGTCACCGAGCGCACGCGCGAGATCGGCGTGCGCAAGGCGCTGGGCGCCACACGAGGCATCATCCTGTGGCAGTTCCTGGTCGAAGCCGCCACGCTCACCGCGATCGGCGCGATGGTGGGACTGGTGATGGGCGCACTCGTGTCCCTGATCATCCGCAGCGCCACGCCGCTCCAGGCGTCCATTCCGCCAGGCGCGATTGTCGCGGCGCTGCTGGCCAGCGGCCTGACGGGCATTCTGTTCGGCCTCTTTCCCGCCTCGCGCGCCGCGCGGCTCGACCCGATCGACGCGCTGCGCTACGAGTAGAGGGCGGCGCGCCTAACTCGCCTTTGCCACCGCCGGCTGCTTGCTCGTCGGCATCTGCTCCGCGGCCCACTGCACACACTCGGAGTACAGCGTCGGCAGGTGCGCGGCATCGAGCCCGATGCGCGCGCCTGCCTCCGACGCCGACTCCCACAGTCCGAGTTCGTAGGACTCCACCACGACCAACGGGTCGGCGTAGGGACCGGTGCGGTCGAGCAGGGCCTGCTTCACCTCGTCGCTGAGGCTCACGCGCTCGAGCACCTCTGACATCGGCATCCGGAAGACCGCGTCGAGCAACGAGAACAGCCCCATCAGGAAGAGCGTCCCCTTGTCCAGGCCCGTGGCCGGAAGGGCGAGCTGCTCGCAGAACCTGGCGCGCTGCACGGCCTGCCGGATCAACTCGTCGTCCACGCCACGCTTGCCGGTGCGCGAAGTGGCCGACGCCAGCGCCAGCCAACGAATGACGTTGTCGCGCCCCACCAGGCGCAGCGCGTGCGGAATGGACGTGATTCCGCGCCCACCCAGCGCCGCCGAGTTCACGATGCGCAGCAATTGATACGTGATGCCGGGGTCGGCGCTGATGACGCGTTCCAGCTCCCGCTCCGACGTCTTCGGGTCGCGAGCCAGCGCGAGCAGCCGCAACGCCGCCGCGGTCGACGTGGGAATCTCCGCGGCCGGCAGCGGCTCCGGGCGGCTGAAGTGCGGCCCCTGGAAGATCTCGAACCCGAGTTCCACACAAGCCCGGTGCAGCTTGGCGTCGAGCACGTGGTCGGCGACCACCCGCTTTTGCTGGCGCTTGAGGGCGCTCACCAGCGAGCCGAGCACGCTCGGATCCTGAACGCGCAGGTCGATGCGCACCATCGCCGCCAGCTGCAACAGGCGGAGAATCGGTGCCCCCGGCGCCTTGGGCAGCTCGAACTCGTCCAGCACCACCCGCACGCCTCGGCGCGACAGCGCGGCGACCCGCTCCACCACCTCGTCGTCTGCCCCTACCTCCGGGGGAATCAGCACGACCAGGGCCTGCGGTTCCGGCGTATCGAAGATCCCGTCGACGAGCTGCGGGCGTGAAGCGCGCACCCAGGCCGGGAGGCCCGAGCGAAGGAACTCGAACGACCCGCTCATGTAACTTCTTGCAAACGGGTCACTTCCGTCATCCGACGGCCTGAAACGCAGCTCGTATCCGACCGCAGAATCGCTGCGGTCGAAGACGGGCTGGCGGACGAGGAAGATGTCGGACATGGGTTGATGGCACGGAGTCGGCGTTCTCAGTATCGGACGACGCCGCCCGACACTGCAGAACGGCGTTCGCGTCTCGGGACGACCCGTGTGTCAGAAACGCAGTCCACGCCCCCGGTGATGTGTCGCTCACGTGACGCTTGCACGTCATGTTCTGGGCTCGTCTGACTTGCCCGCTGGCCGGGCCATTACCTTGCAGCGCCCGGGAATCGCGAGTCGGCCAAAACGACCGATCCCCTTCATCGACACCAGATCGAGCATGACGTCCATAACGCCGCCGTCCACCCCAGCCGACCTCGCGCACGCCACGTGGAGCGACCTCGCGCCGCTGTACGAGGAACTGGCGATGGCCCCGATCGACGACCTGGAGGCCTGGCTGGCCCGGTGGTCCGCGCTGCAGGAGGTGGTGGAAGAAGCGGCCACCATCGCGATGATCGACTACACCTGCGACACGGCCGATCCGGTAAAGGAGGCGGTCAACCTGCGTTGGTCGTCCGAGATCTTCCCGAACGTGATGGAGCAGCACGTCCGTCTCGCGCAACGACTCGTCGACGCCGGCTCCGTCCCACCTCAGATGGAGATGGTCACGCGGGAGTTCCGGACCGACATCGAGATCTTCCGCGAAGCCAACGTGCCGCTCTTCGCCGAACTCGAGGAGTTCACCGCCGGCTACCAAAAGGCCACCGGCAATCTCACGGTCGCGTGGGACGGCCAGGCGCTGACGGTGCCGCAGCTGCAGCCGTTCCTCAAGGAACGTGACCGTTCGGTCCGCGAGCGCGCCTTTCGTGCGGGCGCGGCGGCCTACCTCGGCATTCGCGACGAACTCGTCGGGCTGTTCGACCGCATGTATGCCGTGCGGCAACGCATTGCATCGAACGCGGGTTTTCCGGACTTCATGCAGTATGCGTTCCGCGCCAAGCATCGGTTCGACTACACGCCGGACGACTGCGCCCGCTTTCACGAGGCCGTCGAAGCCACGGTGGCGCCTGTCGTCGAGCGGTTGATGCGACACCGAGCCCAATCGCTTGGCGTGGATCGCGTGCGTCCGTGGGACACGCTCGTCCACCTCGAGTCGCGCGAGCCGGTGCGACCGTTCCAGGACGCCAACGGTCTGGTGCAGCCCGCCCAGCGCATCTTTGACACGCTCGACGCCGAGTTGGGCGCGCGGTTCCGCGAGATGTCCAACGATGGGCTGCTGGACCTGACGTCGCGCGCCGGCAAGGCACCGGGCGGCTACTGCACCAACCTGTCGTGGCGCAAGAAGCCGTTCATCTTCATGAACGCGGTCGGCGTGCCTGACGACGTGAACACGCTGGTACACGAAGCCGGGCACTGTTTCCACGATTTCTCGGCGAACCGGCTGCCATATCTATGGCAGCGGTCAGCCGGACACGAGGCGGCGGAGCTGGCGTCGATGAGCATGGAGCTGCTGGTGGCGCCGCACCTGGTGGCACCCACGGGCTACTACACGCCGGACGAAGCGCGATCGGTCGAGGTCGAGCATCTCGAGGACATCCTCGGCAGCCTCGCGCATATCGCGAGCGTCGACGCGTTCCAGCGCTGGATCTACACCAGCGGCCAGGGCCACGATGCGGTGGCCCGCGACCAGGCCTGGCTCGCCGAGCGCGAGCGGTTCGAGCGCGGGGTCGACTGGTCCGGACTCGAAGCGGAGCGCGTGGCCCGGTGGTACCGCCAGTTGCACATCTTCGAACTGCCGTTCTACTACATCGAATACGGCATCGCCCAAATGGGCGCCCTGCAGCTCTGGCGCGACGCGCAGCGCGACCCGGCGGCAACCATGCGTCGCTACAAGGCGTTCCTCGCGTTAGGAGGGACGCGTCCGCTCCCCGAGCTGTACGCCGCCGCGGGGGCGCGCCTCGTCTTCGACCGCGACGGCATGGCGGAACTCGTCGGCCTCGTGGAGGATCGCATCGCGGCCCTGCGCGCGCACTGAGCGCGCGCTACTTCGCGACCGACGTCCCCGGGTCACGCTCCACGGCAATCGTGTAGTCGGTCGCCAGCGCGGCAATCGTGCCGATCGCTGCCCACAACGGCAGAAGCACCGCGCCGGCCACGCCGGCGGTGAGCGGCATGTCGATCAACGTGCGCCCCTTCGGGTTGCGCACGATGATCCGCCGCACGTTGCCCTCCTTGAGGATCTCCCGGATACGCTCCTTGAGCTTCGATCCCGATACCTTGATCTCTTCCATGCCCGCTCCTGCGTAGACCTGCGTTGGTGCCATGCGCCCGGACGAGCCTTCGTACCTCGACGGGTCTCTTGCCCTACGACCTGACGCCGGCTTCGGGTTTCGCTCGGGAAGGTTATCCTTCCCAACGATGGGTCGTCACTGGGGAGTTTCAGCCCACGACGCCAACTCATGGTGAACTCCATAGTAGCCCGCTACGCTGACGGCAGGATCGTGAAGGGAACAAGCCTCGACGTCGCGCAGGATCGCCCCACCTGCCACGTGCGAACCGCCACCGGTGACATGGTGGAGGTCGAACTCAAGGACCTCAAGGCGCTCTTTTTTGTGAAGTCTCTGGACGGTGACCGCACGCACCAGGAAGGCACGACCGTTGATCCCGCGGACCCGCGCCTGCGGGGCGCTCGGCTCGTCGAAGTCACCTTTCATGACGGCGAACGCGTCGTCGGGCTCGCGCTCCGCTATCCGCCGAACAAGCCGTACTTCTTTCTCACGCCGGCCGACTCGGTGAGCAACAACCTCCGGATCCTCGTGAACCGCGCGCAGATCGCCACGATGGGTGTGGTCGGTGCGTAGCGCTCGACGGTCCGCTGGGGGGCTGGTGGTGGCCTTGGCGCTCCTGGCCGGATGGGCCGACGCGCAGCAGGCCGACGCGCCCTCGCAGCCCGTCCCTCGCCTCGCGGGTCAACTCGCCCTCGGCGCCGCGCTCACGCCCGTCGGATTCGTCGCCAGCGGGTGGGCCACCAAACACGGAGCCCGGCGACTCGGCTGGACGGAAGATCATGCCACGCGTGCCGCATGGATTGCGGCCTACACAGGTACGTGGCTGGGTGCAGCCTCCGGTCCCATCCTGGTGGGTCGCGACGGCAGGGCCACGGCCGCGCTCGGTGGCTCCCTGGTTGGCCTGGGCACCGCCGCGCTGACGGTGCGCGTGGGCAACTGGCTCTGGGACGACGATAGGCGCTCGTGCGGGCTCGGCTGCTGGACGATCGGGGCGGTCACCATCGCGCTGCCGAGCATCGGCGCCACGGTCGCGTACGCCGCAAGCCGGAGGTAGGCCGGCTCGGCAGCGCGACGGGATCGCATTCGTCGGCCGCGTACCGATTTCCGACAGGCCCGCTTCACGGGCATTGCCGCTGAGCTTGCGAGCAGGGACCGCACTGCCACTGCGTGGACCTCCCGAGTCAGACGCACATGCAGCGCATTGCCGCTGAGCTTGTGAGCAGGGACCGTACTGCCTCCCACTGCTTCCATCGCATTGGCCCCGCGGGTTGCCTTCCCGTGGGCTGGATGCTTTCGTGAAGGCTCACCACAGACCTTCACCGCGCGTCACATGTTCCGTCTCCTCGCAGGCCTGTCACTCGTTGCCGGCACGCTCGCGGCCGCATCGTCGGCGCGGACGACCGCCCCGATTGCCAACGCGCCGAATGCCGCGGCCACCGTCATGCAGGTGTACAAGTCACCGACATGCGGATGCTGCAAGGCATGGATCGACAAGATGAAAGCTGCCGGCTTCGAGGTGCGGGTGACCGACCTCGGGGAAGAGGCGCTCCAGGCAGAGAAGACAAAGCGTGGGGTGGGTGACAATCTTGCCTCCTGCCACACGGCGGTGGTGAACGGCTATGTGGTGGAGGGCCACGTTCCGGCGGCCGACATCCAGCGCATGCTCCGCGAGAAGCCGGCGATCGTCGGGATCGCGGCGCCGGGCATGCCGCGCGGGAGCCCGGGCATGGAGATGCCGAACGGCGCGAAGGATCCGTATGACGTCGTGGCATTCACCAAGGCAGGCAAGACCACCGTGTTCGCTCGCCACTAACGCTCCAATGCCTGGCGCGCGAAGCCGTCGATGGGCGTGGGTGCTCGCGGCCCTCGCGGGTTGCGGCGCGCCGTCCCCGTCCATGGGCCATGACGCCACTCCCGCGAGTGCGTTGCGCGCCACCGCGCTCGTGTGGACCGCGCCAGGCAATCGCTTTACCCTGGAAGCCGAGGGCTGGCGCTCCTTCCAGCCGATTCGTGGAGGACCGGACGGGGAGCCGCTCATCGTCGTCCTTCGACTCCGCGGCGACCGGCCCATCGAGGCCACGGTGAACGTGACCGACGTGCAGATGGTGCGTGGCGACTCCGTGTGGACCTCGCAGCCATCCGAGGTGCGGCCCGCTGACGGCGGTGAAATGGAAATCGTCGTGCGCAACGGGCCGGCGTGGGCTCCGGGCGACGCCGTGGACCTGGTGGCACGCGTGCACGATGGCCGCGCCAGCGCCCTCCTGCGCGCACCGCGGTTCGTCATCCAGCGGGTGGACTGATGCGGCACGCGGCACTCCTGTTTTTCATCGCTGGCTGCGCGACCGGTGGAGGGAGTACCGCCACGCGGGTGATCACCGACCAGGCCGTGGTTCAGGGCGAGCTGGCGGCCGTTGGCGTGGAGATGATGCGCCGACACGAGGCCGTCACCGACGAGGTGAGCCTGCCCCGTGACACCGTCCTGCAACTCCTGCCTGGAGTCCTCGGCGACCTGCAGTTCGTGATCGAGGGGAGCGACCAGAAAGCTGGCACCCTCACCACGCGGAGTTCGCGATTTCGTGGATCCCTCGGGGGCGCTCGACTGTCCACCTATTTTTCGTGTGGTGAGAGCGCGATGGGCCGCACGGCGGATCGCTACAGCGTGATCGTGAAGGTGACGATGGAGGTTCAACCCGTTGGCGACCACCAATCCCGGCTCTCCACGGTGGCCGCGGGCTCGGCACGGCACGACGACAATGGCGGGACGGCCGTCATTTGCCAGTCGACGGGCGCCCTCGAGCGCCGCATTCGCACGAGTCTGATGGCGGCATCCCTCAGGTCGCCGTAGCAGCACGTTGCTGCCATCTTTCCGAACGTGACCTCTCTCCCGGAACCGACCGACGACGACGTCCTCGCCGCCTTGGCGACGGGCCTGCAGCGCTGCGACCCGCCGACGGCCCTGCGCGAGCGCGTGCTCAGAGCCGGGACGCCGCTGCCGTTCACGTTCCTCGATCGAGAGCAGGGCATCTGGCTACCGGCTCCTGATGCGTCGGTGGCCTATCGGGAGATGTATCACGACTCGCGCGAGCGCTTCTCAACGCGCCTCGTGCGCGTGGCCGCTGGCCACGACCTTCCCGAGGCACCGATCGACGGCGTGCGGAGCGCGGTTGTGATCGAAGGCGGGCTTACGCGCGGCGCGGAAGCGCTGGGCGCCGGCGACCTGTTCGACGATGCCTTCGGCAGTGCAGCCTGGCACAGCGAGGGCGGCGCACTGGTGCTCGAGCTTGCGACGCGCGACGTCGATGGTGCGCCAGCGGGTGCCATTCGCGCCACGTCTCTTGGCTGGGGTTCGATGGGTCCGGGCATCCGCGCGCGCGTGGCTCTCGCCGGAGCTCGCGAACTCTCCATTGTCGACGCGGACGCCGGGGCCGTGCTGGCCGACCACGATCACGGCGGCATCGAGGAACTGTTCGTGCTGCACGGCAGCTGCGAGGTGCAGGGTCGGCGGATGCGTGCGGGCGACTACCATCGGGCGCTCCCCGGATCGCACCACGACATCACGCTTGCTGGCGCGGACGGGTGTATCCTCGTCAACTCCGTGCGCGCCCTGGACTGACGAGCGCCGTTCGCCGCCTCGCGCATGCGCTCGCGGTGGCAGGCGTCGTCGCGTGCCGTGACCCTGCGCCATCGGTCCCCCCGGGACTCGTGATCTGCCATCAGCCGCTGGCCGTCGCGGTCGATGTGGGCCGCGGTCCGCGCTTCACGTGGTCCCCGACATGCGGCGCGACGTACCTCGAGGTCACGACGAACGATCGCCGGCAGGTGCACTGGATCGTGCAGGGCGACACGGGCAAGATCGCGCCTGACGTGACTTACGGCGTGGCTCCCCCGGCGTACCGCTCCGCCTTTGGGCCGATCGCCCTCGATGCCGGGGCCGCGTACCTGGTGCGCGTGGGCGTCATGGTGGACGAGAACTCGTTCGTGATCTTTGGTGAGCGTGCGTTCACCCGATGACCGCCTGCCTAACGCGGCCCTGGCTCGACTCGCGTCAAAGCGCCGGATGTGCCGGTGACCGGGGCCGGCGGATCAGACGATCCGGCGCCCGCAGTTGCCCGGCGCACGACGCGTGGCCATGCTGGATGGGTCCGCTGGATCCGGACCCCCGAGCGCTCTTTCCCTACACCTCTGGAGGTATCATGCTGGCCTCAAACGTCACGATGTCGCAGGTGCTCGACGGTCACCGCATCGAGGAGACGCTCGGCGTGGTACGCGGGATCGTGGTGCGGTCCCGATCCGTGTTCGGGACGATCGGCGCGGCGCTGCAGACGATCCGGGGCGGTAACATCACGCTGCTCACGGAGTTGTGCGAGCGAGCGCGAGCGGACGCGTTCGCGCAGATGATCTCGCACGCCGAGGAACTCGGGGCGAACGCGGTGATCTGTGTGCGCTACGACGCCACCGAGGTGATGCAGGGGGTCAGCGAAGTGCTGTGTTACGGCACGGCCGTGCGCGTGCGCGCCACCTGACCGTCTGACGCATCGCCGGAGAAGGGGATCGGGCGCGGCTCGCGATGGCGCGACGCCGGGCATAGATTCGGCAGGGCATCGTCATTCACCGACTGCCCTGCAGATTACCGTTAGTCATGCCGCCTCGCTCCCCGTCGTCTGGTCGCAAACCCGGCGCGCGCCTCGGCGCCGCGCGATTCCTCGATGCGGCGCGCCGGTGGGACGCGGAGGTCGTGGCGGAGGCGCTTCGCGCGCACCCGGAGCTGGCGAACGTCACCGATCGCAGCGGCCGCACCGCGCTGCACCTCTGCGCGGCGGCCACCGTCGGCAAGGCGCGGCGGCCGGTGGCGGCCTCGATCCGCACAGCGCGTGCGCTGCGCCGTGCCGGTGCGGCGCTCGATGCCGTGCACCGCATCCCCGACCAGGGGGAGCCGTTTCCGGCGACGCCGCTCTGGCACGCCATCGCACGAGGAAAGAACCGCACCCTCGCCCGCTACCTGTTGCGCGAGGGCGCGAGCCCCGACTACTGCCTCTGGGCCGTCGTGTGGAACGATGACGTGGTCATGGCGAGGCATCTGCACGAACACGGAGCCAATCTCGACCTGATCTTCCACGACGAGACGGCGCTGCTCTATGCCACCCGGCTCCGCCGCACGCGCATGGTCAGGTGGCTCCTGCGTCACGGCGCGAACCCCAACATCGGGGATGCTGAAGGTCGCACGCCGCTGTCGTATGCCGTGCGCCGCCGATATCCGGTGGCCGAGGTCGAGGAGCTGCTGCGCCACGGGGCGGACATCACCCTTCGGGCCCGCGACGGATCCTGCCCGCAGTCGCTCGCCGAGTCGGGTCGCGCCGGGCCGCTGGCGCAGTTGCTGCGCAAGTACGCCCCAGCCGACGCATCGGCGGCGCAGGTGGCGTGAACCACCCGGCGGTCACACGGTGGGCGTGGCGGTGACGGGCCCGTTCCCGTATGTGGGCGTGTCCGGCCTGCTCTACCTGGTGCTGTTCACGATCGTGGTGCCCGTCCTGGCGATACGAAGCGCACGGCGCATGCGTGATGCGCCGCTGCCCGATCGCCTGGCCGTATTCCGTTCGGTCCTGATCCAGCAGCTGGCCATCCTTGGTGTGGCGTGGTACGTCGCCCGCACGGAATGGGTGCCGATCTACGTGGCGCCCGATGCGCTGCTCAAGGCGCTCGGACTCGCCGGCCTTGCGACCGCGACATTGGTGCTCGCCTTCCGACCCATGTGGCGTCGCGCGGTGGAACGCGGTGAGGCGAGGATCCAGCTGTTGATGCCATCCACGCGCGTCGAGCGGATCCTGTGGCTTCTGGTTTCGCTGGCCGCGGGCATCGCCGAGGAGGTGGCGTACCGGGGCGTGTTGTGGGTGCTGCTCGAGCGCCTGCTCGGGTCATCGGTCGCGGCCGCGGTCATTGCGTCGCTCGTGTTCGGCGTCAGCCATGTGCTGCAGGGGTGGCGCAGTGCGGTGGTGATCTCGTTCGTGGCCCTGGGGATGCACGGGCTCGTGCGCGCGACCGGCTCGCTGCTCGCGCCGATCCTCGTGCACGTGGCGTACGACATGATCGCCGGGTTGTCGTACGCCGCGCTGCATCGTGCGCACCGGCAGCGCGTCACCACGGATCCCGCGTGGCCCATCGTACGCTGAGCCGCAGGACGCTCGGCACCTCTTGACTCCGGGCGCGGTGAGCGCGACCTGATGCGGTTCCGCCACCTGACTTTCATGCCTACGCTCTGGAACCCCGACGACCTGGCGGTCGCCCAACGGCGGCTCGGCACGCTCACGGACGCCCACCAGGCTCGATGGGGGCGCATGAGCTGTGCGCAGATGCTGCGCCACCTCACATGGGGCGTGCAGATGGCCACCGGCGCACGGCCGGTTCCCCGACTCAGGACCCGGTTGCCGTTGCGATTCGCACCCCTCAGGTACCTGATCCTGAACGTGTTGCCGTTCCCGCGCGGGGCGCCGACGGCACCGTCGCTTCGCGTGGGGGAGGTTGGTACGGTGGCCGAGGAACGCGCGGGGCTCGAGGCGGCGCTCGCGGCGTTCGTCGCGATGGACCGCCGCGCGCCGTGGTCACCGCACCCCGCGTTCGGGTCGATGGACGGGCCAGCGTGGGGCGCCTTCACCTGGAAACACGTCGACCACCACCTGCGGCAGTTCGGTGCCTGACGAGGGGGTGCGCTGCGTGCCGCGCGGGGCACGAGGCATGGGGCCGCCGTGCGTGGCGTGCGTCAGGTCTGCCCCGTTGCGGCGACCGGGCGCCCGCGGGGCTGCGTCGCACACGGTGGCCCGCGTGGAAAACCGGTGACTTGTTTGCTTTCGCGAGTGCTCCGGTGCACGCGAACGGGTGCCTGCTTGCCAGGTCTAACGATCGCGGGCGGGACTCGTCAGGCCTAACCAGGGTACGGTACCTGCCTGGCGAGGATGTGACGGCCCGGGCCTAACGGCGGTCCTGCCTTACGAGAGTGCGTCGATGCCACGCGACGGGGGGCGCGCAAACGCTCCGGGCGATGTATGTTGGTGCCCCGTCCGTTGGCGAACCCGCGGCGCGGTCGCGATGTCCCACGCTGTCGTCAGGCATGTCCCCCGGCGACGATACCCCCGAAGACCCATGGCAGCCAGGAAGAGCGCAGCGAAGAAGACGGCGAAGAAGGTGGCAAAGAAAGCCGTCAGGAAGAACGCCTCGTCGGTGCCTGGCGTGAGCCGCATCGACCAGGAGTCCACGCGCACCCACGGATACTTCGTGCGCGTCGGCTACCATCGCACCAAGGAAGGCGCGTGGCGCCCCAGACACCGCGCGTTCTTCGGTGACGCCTCGCATGGCGGCAAGGAGAAGGCGTTCAAGGCCGCCGTGAAGTGGCTCAAGTCGCGCCAGGGCTGATCCGGCACTCTCGAACCCCCCGCTCACGGCGCGGTCCGCGGACGCCGTGAGCGAACACGCAGGGGCCTAACGAATCGTGGGCCACACCGGCACGCAGGTCCGACGCACCCGACCCACCTCATCGGACTGGACGCGACGTCCTGGCGGACGCGTCATACGCATCGCGCCGTGACCGCCCCCACCCCGCCAGACGAGCAACTCCTCGGTACGTGGCACCTGCTGCGCGCCGATCCATCCCTGGATTTCGCGCCGGGCGTCAGCATGGAGTTCCAGCGCGGAGGCCGCCTCCGCTATGCGTTCGATGTCGGCACGCAGCGGCAAACGCTCCAGCTCGTGTACCGGGTCGAGGGCAACGTCCTGCACACCGAGTACCCCGGAATGGCCCACGATGCGGTGGCCGCCTTCACCTTCGGGCCGGGCGACGTGCTTATCTTCGACTTCGGCGGCGCGAGGGCGTGGTTCCTTCGCAAACTGCCTCACGATTCCTCACGCAGACACCAGCGCGGCTGACCGTCGCGCCGCGAGAGTTCCGTCATGGGCCGGCTCGAACAGATCTGGATCAAGCGCGCCAGGCAGGGTCCGATGGACCCCGTGGCCGAGGCCCATCTCGATGAAGGGCAGGGGCTCGCCGGCAATGCCAACCGTGGTGGCAAGAGGCAGGTCACGATCATCGAGCGCGAAGTGTGGGAACGCCACATGACCGCGCTGGGTGGAACGCTGGATCCCGCACGCCGCCGCGCCAACCTCATGGTCAGCGGCTGTGCGCTCGCGGGCAGTCGAGGGCGCGTGCTGCGCATCGGCGCCACGCGCATCGCTATCCGCGGGGAGACGCGACCCTGCGAGCAGATGGAGGAGGCCCTCGCCGGACTGCGTGAGGTGATGTCCGCCGACTGGGGCGGCGGCGCCTTTGGCGAGGTCCTCAGCGGTGGCCCGATTCGCGCCGGGGATCCGGTGTCCCTCGAGGACTGAGGCGTCAAGTGCCATTCTTCCGCAAGTCGATCTTCTTCACCGAGTGCGACGAATGTGACCGCCGCTTCTCGGTCACCTCCGGGGGCGTGTGCGAGCGCTGTCGCCGGATCCTCTGCGGTGTGCACCTGCACGGTTCGATCGGGCGACGCATCGCCATCGCCTTTGGCGCCTCGATGCTCTGCGTGCGCTGCCGCGCGGGTGAATCACCGGCCGCGATCCGCGGGGACGCTTCATGACGGAACGGCTCTACTACGGCGACGCCTACCTCTGCGCGTTCCGCGGAACCATCGTCGACGTGACCGATGAAGGCCGGCGGGTCTATCTCGATCGCTCGGCGTTCTACCCGACCTCGGGTGGCCAGCCGGCGGACCGGGGCACGATCAGCGGCGTGGCCGTGACGGACGTGATCGACGAGGAGGCACGCGTCGCTCACGTGCTCGAGGCGCCGCTTGCACCGGGTGCGGTCGAGGGTGTGGTGGACTGGTCGCGTCGGTTCGATCACATGCAGCAGCACACCGGTCAACACCTGCTCTCCGCCGTGTTCGCCGACCGGTTCGGCTACGAAACGGCCAGCGTGCACTTTGGCCCCGACTACGCCACGCTCGACCTCGCGCACGACGCGATTCCGCTCGATCACCTCGTGGCCGCCGAGGCGCGTGCGAATGAAGTGGTCGCCGCGAATCGCGCGGTGACGGTGTCGTTCGAGGACGCCGCGACCGTCACCTCGCTGCGCAAAGCTTCGGATCGGCTGGGCGTGCTCCGCATCGTCACGATCGACGGCATCGATCGCAGCGCCTGTGGCGGGACACATGTGCGCGCCACCGGCGAGATCGGGCCGATCCTGGTGCGTCGGGCCGAACGGATGCGCCGCCAGACGCGCGTGGAGTTCGTGTGTGGCGCCCGCGCCGTGCGTCGCGCGCGGATGGACTACAGCATTCTTGCATCTCTCGCCTCCGCGGCCTCGGCGTCCATCGACGAGCTGGGAACCCTGGTGCCCGCGCAGGCCGAGCAGTTGCGTACGGTCGAGGCCGCACGACGGAAACTCGAAGACGAGCTTGCCGGGCATCGTGCGCGCGCCCGCTGGGACTCGACCGCGCCGGATGCAGAAGGTGTTCGGTGGATCGTGGAACGTCGCGCGACCAGTGGTGCTGACGAGGTGCGCGCCTTCGCACTGGCCATGGCGAACCAGCCACGAGCCGTCTACGTCGCCGTGCTCGATGCCTCGCGCGCCCTGCTCATTGCGTCGTCGGAGGATTCGGGCGTGGATGCCGGCCGCAGCGTGAAGGCCGCGCTCACGGCCGTCGGTGGGAAGGGTGGAGGGTCGCCGCGCCTGGCACAGGGCAGCGCGCCCGATCTCGACGCCTTGCAGCGCGCCGTGGCGGCGACAGGTTTCCCCATCGAAGCACCCTGAGACCATGACGCTTCCGACGCGCCAGGATCAATTCGACGTTGTCCCAGGTGACGCGGTGCGGGAACGCGGAGGCATCCTGTCGTTCTTCAGTTCGCAGGAACGACGCGGGGCGTGGGAGGTGCCGCGCCACCTGCGGATCGCCTGCTGCATGGGCAGCGTCGAAGTTGACCTGCGCGAGGCGCGCCTCGCCGAGGGCGAGACGATCATCGAGACCAAAATCCTGCTGGGATCGGTCGAACTGCTTCTGCCCCCCGGCGTGACGGTCGAAATGGAGGGCGACGCGCTCATGGGGAGCTACACCTTCAAGCCCGACCCAACGGCGGTGCCATTGCCGGGTGCGCCGCGAATCATCCTGCGCGGCAGTGCGATCCTCGGCAGCATGGAGGCCGAGAGTCGATACGCAGGCGAAAGCCGTCGCGCGGCCGATCGCCGCATCAAGGCCGCGCAGAAACTCCTCGGCAAGGGATAGATCGCCTCTCGCGCATCGTCGTTGCGTGGCGTATATAGGGCGCAGCGGCGACCGCAGGACCCCGACCCACTCCCTCACACCCCATGGGGTCCGCGGGAGCCGCATCAGGCGGAGGCGTCATGGACGGCATGCTCAGCTGGCTCGCAGGCGTCGGCACGACAGCCTTTCGGTGGTCGGCGCTCACCTTCATCGTGATGAATGGCGTGGCCATCTCGGCGTTCGTACTCACGCGCGATCGCTCGCTCGTGAACCGATGGACGGGACGGCTGCTGGCCGCGAACCTTGCCCTCGCGGCCACCGGGCTCGGCATCCCGATGCTGACGACGCTCACGCGCGCTGCGATCGCGGCGGTGATGCCGTCGACCAGGACATCATTGATGCCGGCGCGCGACAAGCGCGAGGCGATCGCTGCACCCGAACGGGTCGAGCTCACGCCGCGTCCCTGAGTCCAGTCAACGTACGGCACAGACAAACCGACCCCCGCTGATCGAGCGGGGGTCGGTTGCCATTGAAGAGGTGCTGATCAGGAACGGCGGTCGCGACGGTTCTCGCGGCGGTCGCGGTGATTCTCTGCACGATCGCGCACGTCCTCGCGACGATCACGACGGTCCTCGCGCACATCCGCACGATCCTCTCGCCGATCGAGCCGATCCTCGAGTCGATCCCTCGGCCCACCGTCGACGCGCGCATCGCGCCGGTCTTCGCGTCGATCCAGGCGATCTTCGGCCCGATCGCGGACATCTTCGCGTCGGTCGCGCACGTCCTCCGCGCGATCACGCCGGTTCTCCCGTCGATCCCGGACATCCTCGAGCAGATCGCAGGGCATGCGGTAGCATCGGGGCGGAGCAGACTGGGCCTCGAGCGTCGAGGCGGTGGCGACCACGAGCAGGGCCGCGAGTGGAGCGACGATCATCGAACGCATGGAACCCTCCGATTCGCTATAGGTGCATGGCGGCTGTGCCCTCACCGCTGTTGAATCGGACGCGTGTCAGAGGACGCCGTTAAGGCGTCACACACATTCAGTCACCCTGCCCACTCCCGGCGGCGGAACGGCACTGGCACGTGTGGCCCGCACGAGCGCGGGGTAAGCAACTCAGGCTCGCTGCCGATCCTGCCGAGCAGACGGACCTGAGTGCTGGATCCGCGACGCGGTGGTGCGCGTCACGGGAGAGTGACCCTGGCGAGTGTATTCGCGTCGGTGCCGAACCAGAGCGAACGCGTGGGACGATGAAAGATCATGTGTCGCACCGTTTGTCCACCGCTGGGCACCTCGATGCCCGGCACGAACATGCCGGAGCGCGGGTCGAAGCCCACGATGCGATTCGGCCGGTTGGGCGCGTTCTCGGAATACCACAGTCGGTCGTGGTCGTCGACCGTGAGCGCGTACGGCAGCGAGTTCGGGCCTCCCGGTGAGGGATACTCGTGCACAGCGCCGGTGGACGGCGTGAGCCTGCCGAGGAATCCCCGCGTGTAGTCCACGTACCAGACGTCGTCGTTGGAGGTGATGGCGATGCGTCGACCGCGGGCGCGTTCGTTAGGCAGCGCGAACGTGCGTGGCGTCATCGTCTTCGGATCGATGGTGCCGATGCGGTTGGTCCCGAACAGGTTGAAGTACGGCTCATCGCGCGAGTTCATGACGATGCCGTAGGGGCGCGACCCGGCTTCCATCTTCACGAGGCGCACCTTGCCGGACTTCGTGTCGAGGTGGCCGACGAAGGCGCCGTTCTGCACGGTGAACCAGATGTTGCCTGCCTTGTCGAAGATCAGCGTGTGCGGGTCCCGTGCCGCCGGATCGGGCATCGGGAAGCGGGTGATCTCGCCGGTCCTGGGGTCGAGCTTGCCGATGTGCGCGTTCACGTTCCCCGAATACCAGATGAAGCCCTGCTTGTCGATGATCAGGTTGTGCGGGTTGGTATTCTCCGACAGCTCGTAGCGCTTGAAGTTGCCGGTGCGCGGATCGAGCACGGCGATGTAGTTGCCGGCCTGGCCGCAGAACCAGATACGTCCATCGGCGGCGACGTAGGGGTCGCGTGGGCGGGTCTTGTCCCACGGCACACTCCACTCACGGATGGTGATGGTGTCGACGGCGGGCCGTCGCGATGCGATGGGGGCGACCGCCGTCACGGCGGCAAGGCTCAGGGTGAGGAGCATGGCGGCGGCGAGCTGAAGGGGCGAGAATGCAGCGCAGTTCGCTCCATACGGTGGGTCGGTGTCCCCGCTGTCAAGCTTTCGACGTCCGTCAGGCATCGGCTACACCCGCAGACTCGCCGCTGCCTCGCTGGCTCCGCCACCCGACGAGCACTCTGTGACGCGGGGTGCGCGTTCGCCTCCGCCGTTCCGGATGCCGCGCCGGCCGACCCGGCTGTGGCGTTGGTGCGCCCACGTCAGCGGAGCGTGGGCGTGCCACGCTGAGAGGCGGAACGCCTTGCCAGCGAGGTACCGCGAACCGGGTGGGCTTCGGGGAGCACACGGCGCTCGCTGGCCCCTCGGGCCCGACGGCGAGCGAGCGCCGCGCAACGCGTCTCTGCTGCCGCGGCGGCATCAGGCCCCGCGATGGCTGTTGCGGCCGCGGCCCGGCTGTAGGTTCTGCGGGCGTTCCGCGTCGCTGGCGGCGTCCGGCGTCTTCCACCTTCGACCTCGACACCATGCACACCTCCTCCGCTCGCTGCACCCGGGCGTACCTGTTGCGCACGCTGGCGGCCGCCACGGTACTCCTGCTGGCCGCGCCGATGGCGGCCCAACAGAAGAAAAACATCACGCTCCGCGACGTGCTCGCGCGGCCCACGTACGGCGGCTACCGGCTCTCGCCGGATGCCAGGACCGTACTCTTCACACGCACCGATCGCGAGCCCCGGGAGTGGGCCGCCACATCCCACATCTGGTTGTACGACGTGGCTGCGGGCACGTCGCTCCAGCTGACGAACTCCCAGCGCGGTGAATCGAACGCGCGGTTCCTGCCGGATGGACGTGTGGCTTTTACGTCCAATCGCGATGGGCGCAACGCCTGGTACGTCATTTCCCCGCGCGGCGGCGAAGCAGTGAAGCTGGTTGAAGGCGACAGCCTGCCGACGGGTGGCAGCTTCTCCCTGGACGGCCAGCACCTGGTCTACACACAGGAAACCGAGCGACCCGACAAGAAGGAATGGGACGACCGCGTCAAGAAGAAGGACGATGGCTACTACGCCGAGAAGAAGCTCACGTATACGCATGTGTGGACGTTCGACCTGGCGACGAAGGCCCGGACACAGATCACGAGCGGTACCAGCGACAACCAGGGGCCGGTGTTCTCGCCCGATGCGCAGTGGATCGCGTTCAGCTCGAACCGCACCGGCACCACGGCGCGCGATGCGAACTGGAGCAACAACAGCGACATCTACATTGTCCCCGCGGCTGGCGGCGAACCACGCGCCATCACCGGCGCGAACCTCGGCCCCGACAACGGCCCGGTGTTCTCCCCGAACGGTCAGTTCATCGCGTACGCCTCGAGCGACCTCCGCAATCACTCGGCCGACCAGATCGATCTGAAGGTCATCCCCGCGCAGGGCGGCACCGCGCGGAACCTGACGTCGACGCACGACTACTCGATCTCCAACCTCGAGTGGTCGGCCGACGGCTCGCACATCTACTTTGCGTCGGCCGAAGGGCTGACGACGCGGCTCTACCGGATCGCGGCCTCTGGCGGCACGCCGGTGGAAGTGCCCCTCGGCAAGGACTTTGTCTTCGGCGACTTCTCGGCGTCGTCCGACGGCACGAAGTGGCTGGTGAGTGGTGGGTCACTCACCGAGCCAGGTCTCGTCTACCTCACCGGTCGTGACGGCACACAGCCGGTGCGTATTCTCGCCGAGCAAGATCGCCTGGATGAGTTCAATATCGCCCGATCGGAGCCCATCACATGGAAGGGGGCCGACAACTGGACCATCGAAGGCATTCTCACCTACCCGCTCGGTTACCAGCCGGGTGCGAAGGTTCCGATGATCCTTCAGGTCCACGGCGGGCCGTTTGGACGCTACAGTGCCAACTTCAACGCCGGCGCCCAGATCTGGGCGGCGCGCGGGTATGCCGTGCTGCAGGGCAATCCACGCGGCAGCTCCGGGCGCACGCTGGCGTTTGGTGCGGCCAATCAGAACGACTGGGGCGGCAAGGACTACGTCGATCTGATGAAGGGCGTCGACCACGTGATCGCGATGGGCGTCGCGGACTCGTCAAAGCTCGCTGTGATGGGTGGCAGCTACGGCGGGTTCATGACCTTCTGGACGGTCACGCAGACCTCGCGCTTCAAGGCCGCGATCGGCCACGCCGGCATCTCCGACTGGTACTCGTTCTTTGGTCAGACCGATATCCCGAATCTGCTGGAGTTCGGCTTCGGCGGCCTGCCGAGTGCGTCCAAGGCCACGTACGAGCGGTGGTCGCCCATCGAGCATGCCACGAAGGTCACCACACCGCTGTTGATCACGCACGGTGAGAACGACACTCGCGTGCCCATCCCGCAGGCCGACGAGTACTATCGGCTGCTCAAGAAGCTCGGAAAGACGGTCGAGTTCCTCCGCTATCCGCGCGAAGGACACGGCATCACCGAGCCGGTCCACCGGCTCCACCTGGACGTGGAACAGGACAAGTGGTTCTCGGAGCACGTGCTCAGGCGGACGAAGGCAGTGAGCAACAACCCGTAACGCCCAGCGCCCGAGGCACGGCGGGGCCCGGCGTCTGCCGGGCCCCGCTGCGTTCTTCTAGGGTCGTCGACCCCAGGTGGGCCCGGGTGGCTCCTTCCTCAGCACCACCGGATTCGCCTGAAGCAGCTTCATCGCTTCGGCGACTGCTCGCTCGAGCTGAGGATCGCGACCGGCGATCACCTCGCGCGGATAGTTCTCCACCTCGATGTCTGGCGCGACGCCTTCGTTTTCCACGGCCCATTTTCCGTCGCGATCAAAGAAGCCAAGCCGAGGTGCCACGAGGCCGCCTCCATCGACAAAAGGTGCCTGGTCCGAGGTGGCCACGAGGCCGCCCCAGGTTCTCGTGCCAATGAGTGGACCGATCTTGCGGCGGCGGAACATGTACGGCATCAGGTCGCCGCCAGAGCCGGCCATTTCGTTGATGATCATCACCTTTGGGCCCCAGATCCCGGCCGAGGGCGACGTAAAGGGCCGCCGATCCCCCACCGGGTTGTTGAAGTATCCGTCAAAGTCGCGGCTCAGGAGTTCGATGATGTAGTCGGCCGCGGAGCCACCGCCGTTGTATCGTTCGTCCACGACGGCGCCAAGCTTGTCCTGTTGCGCGAAGTAGTAGCGGTTGAACGAGGCGTAGCCCCCCTGTCCGGTGTTGGGGAGATGCAGGTAGGCGAGCTTTCCGCCGGAGAGCGAGTCGACGAGCCGCCGGTTGCCTTCGACCCAGGCGCGGGTCCGGAGTCCCTGCTCGTTCGCCACCGGCACCACCGTGACTCGACGCGCGCCTTCAAGCGTCGGGCGCGAATTCACCGTGATGATCGTCTGTCGGTTCGCCGTGCCGTCGAGCAACCGATAGACGTTGTCCGAACCCTGGAGCTCCTGTCCGTTTACGGCGAGCAGGTACTCTCCCGCACGGACGTCGATTCCCGGCGCGTCCAGCGGGGCGCGCAACTCCGGGTTCCAGCTTTCGGAGTCGTAGATGCGCGTGATGCGATAGCGACCGTTCTCGATAGCGAGGTCGGCTCCCAGCAGGCCGCCGTTGGCGTCAGGAACGGCGGGCATGTCCCCGCCACGTACGTACGAGTGCCCGACCGCCGTCTCGCCCTCCATCCAGTCGAGGAGGTAGTTCAGGTCCTCGCGGTGCACCACGTGGGCGAGGAAGGGCTTGTACTGGGCGACCACCTTTGGCCAGTCAGTCCCGTGCAGGTTCGGCACATAGAAGTAGTCCCGCACCTTGCGGCGCGCTTCCTCGAAGATCTGCGCAAACTCCGCCTTGCCATCCCACCACATGCGGAGCGTCGCGTTGAGCCGGCCGCTGTTCGCGGCCGGCGCCGAGGGAGCGCCGGCATCCACGAGGTAGAGGGCGGCCTGTGGTCCACCGGTCCGGTACAGCAGCTTGCGGCCGTCGGCGCTGACGGTGTACTGCTGTACGCCGTTAGCAAACGTCATGGCGCGACGCTCGCGCAGCACGTAGCGGTGCAGCGGTGCCCCTCCGGGACCGCCGCCCGTGCCAGACGCCGCGACGTTCTCCGTGAAGAAGACGGTCCCCGCAGATCCGGCCCTGAGCTGCGCGTAGTCGCGCGCGGAGATGCCGGGCACGGCGATGGTCCGCCGCGCCAACCCGTCAAAGTCGATCGCGACCGCCACGGACCGCGGCGCCGCGGACTGGGCCGCGTCGGTTGCCTGGGCACCGCCTGGTGTCGGTGGACGGCCGGCGCCGCCCAACGGTTCGTCGTCACTCTCCGGCGTGAACGGTGTCGGCTCGCCGGCCTTGAGCACCGCGACGTAGAGCGCGTTGGTGCGCGGCCGTTCGTAGTTTGTCATGTCGAGCCACTGCGAGCGCAGCGCAAAGTCGGTGCTCGCGAGGAACCACAGGTACTTGCCGTTGGCGTCCCAGGCCGGCCACGTGGCATCGGCCAGCCCGTCGGTGATCTGCTTCTGCTCACCGGTCTCGGCGTTCATCACCACGATCACGCGATAGTAGGTCGGCAAGCGTCGGGCGAACGCAATCCATCGGGAGTCGGGGCTCCACACCGGATTCATCGAACGCTCCGGTACCATGAACGGGTCGCCGTCGAACTGGCGTGCCGTCCCCGAGGTAACGTCCACGACCCAGAGCCTGAGATGCGTGTCTGTGAACAGGAGCTTCTTCGAGTCGGGCGACCATGATGGCGAGTACGGGAAGCTCATGGACGGAAGCGCGATCGACCGCGACGTCATGCCGTCCTGCGACGCGACCACGAGCTGGTATTCGCCCGACACGTCGGAGAACCACGCGATCGACTGCCCATCGGGGCTCCACGTCGGCATGCGTTCCGCGGCGCCGCTCGTGTGCGTGAGGTTGCGCACGTCGCCCTTCTCGGCGGGGATGGTGAAGATCTCGCCGCGCGCCTCGACCAGCGCACGTCGCCCGGTGGGCGAAAGCGCGAGGTTGGAGACGCGTGCCGTCACGTCCTTCCATTGCGGCATGATCCAGGGAAAGTCTCCCGTCACGGTGATCGGAACCGCACGGCTCGTTCCTGACGCCGGATCGAGCAGGTGGATGCGACCGGCCTGCTCGAAGACCACGGCGCCGCCGCCGGAACCCAGCGTCTTCACGTCGAAGTCGCGGAACTTCGTGACTTGCGTGAGTTGCCTGGAGCGCGAGCCATAGCGCCAGACGTTCTGGACCCCGTCGCGATCCGAAATGAAGTACACGTCATCACCCAGCCACACCGGCTCGATCTCCTTGGAGTTGATCGGGCGCGGAATGGTATCGGTCGCCCAGTTCGCGAGGTTGACCACCCAGATGGGCTTGTTCTGTCCGCCGCGGTAGTTGCGCCGTTCATCGTCCCAGGACGACGCCATGCGATAGGCGATGCGCCCGCCGTCGGGACTCACCTGACCCTGAAACGCGCGAGGCAGCGCCATCGGCTGCTCGAACCCGCCCGTGGTGGCCACGGTCCAGAAGCGCGGCACGGCGTTCGGCGCGTGACTCGCCCGCCCGCTGGCAAACACGACGCGCTTGCCATCGGCCGTCCAGCCGGTGACGGCGTCATTGCCCGGATGCCAGGTGAGGCGCGCCGGCTCGCCGCCATCCACCGCGACCACGTACACATCTGCATTTCCTGCGTAGGTTCCAGTGAAGGCAACCCACTGGCCATCGGGCGAAAGCCGCGGGTCTGAAGATCCGCCCTGGAACGACGTGAGGCGACGCGCCTGACCGCCGCCGCGGTCCACCACCCAGATGTTCCCTGCGTACGCAAAGGCGATATGACGCGCACTCACCGTGGGCTGGCGCAGGAGCAGGGTGCCCTGCGCGCTGGCCGGGGACGTGAGGGAGAGGGCGAGGGCCGAGGAGGCGATGAAAAGGTGTCGGGTCATCGGGCGGTGGTGCCGGTGGGCAGGAGGGTGCGTCGTGCGCGGTGACGGCGCTGGCCGTCAACCTCGCCCCCCGCCACGAGGCACGCAACGCGCCGATGAACCTCAGGCCGCGTGAAGTGGTATGATGAGTGACGCCGCGGCGGCACGCGGTGCGGCCCCATGGAGGACCCATGACCAACTGGATTGGACGGCTGACTCCCCGCCACCTGCTCGGTTCGTGGCTTGGCTACTGGACCGCGCTCGGTGCCCTGGCGCTCTGGAAGCCCGCGACGATCCTGATGCAGCTGTCACGTGGGAGCGTGAGCGCCGGGGTGGATGACGGCACGTTGACCCTGACCATCATGCAGGGCGGTGCGACCACGTGGATGAGCGCCATTCCGCTCTCCGCAGTGTTTGGGTGGATCACGATTCCGCCGCTCTTGTTGTGGTCGGGCTGGATGCTGCTGCGCCCGCGGCGGAACGCGCTGGCGAGTCCCGCCGCGGCGCCGGCGCTCGACGCCGGCACACCGCCCATTGGCGATTTCTCGGCGCATCGGCAGCAGAGCGCCGTGCCGATCACGCCGCTTCCGTGATGCGGCAATTCCGGTTGCCGACGTCACGCGCTATGGTTCCCGATGCAAGGGTAGCCCTCACGTCCACCCGCTTGCGAGGAGGTGATCCATTGTCTCATGACCCAGGAACGGCGCGGATCGCTGCCGCCCGCTAGGGCAACACACCGCTGACGGACCGGCGCCCCGCGCCAACCGGTTCAGGAAAGGAAGGGTCCGGGTCGCGTCAGGGCGCGACCCGGACCCTTCGCACATCTCCCGCCGCTATTCGGCGGCGAACCCTTCCACTGGTCGAATCCGTGCTGCACGGCGAACGGAGATTCCACCGCATACGAGTGCGGGCAGCACCGACACGCACCGGCACGGGCCTGCGAGTGCGGACGCGCTGGTGCCTCACCACGCCAGCAGTCGTTCTACGGCATCCACACGTCTTCGAGCACCGTCACCGTCTTCGTGTACTCCCGGCCGTTGACGGTCAGCGTCACGAGATAAGCACCTGGCGCGGCGACACGTCCAATGCGAGCACCGCCGGCCTGACCGCCTCCGCCCCCACCACCACCGCCGCCACCCTGGGCACACGGGTTGCCGCCGCCACCGCCGCCACCGAATCCGCCGCCCTGTCCCGGCGGCACCTGGCGCAGATCGGAGCACAGGTTCCATTGCACCCGATGCAGGCCCGCCTCCCTGGGGCCGTCGATGGTCCGCGCGAAATCACCGGTGCCGAGGTCGCGGATCGTGACCTTGACCTCACCCGTGACCGGCGCCTTCAGATAGTAGGCGATGGCGGTGCCCGTCGGGGCGTTGTCGCCCTCGAAGTTCTTCTGGCCCGTCACCGAGCGCCGCAATCGGATGTCCTGCTTCCAGGCCACCGCGTTGCGCGGTTCGAAGAGCATCACGTCCTGCTGCATGGCGGCGGGCGTGAGCTGCTGCAGCGCCGTGACGTCGTCCATGATCCACACGCTTCGTCCGTGCGTGGACAGCACGAGGTCGTTGTCCCGCGGATGCACGATCACGTCATCCACGCGCACCACGGGCAGGTTCGTCATGAATCGCTTCCATGTCCTGCCTTCATCGAGCGACGTGAAGAAGCCGAACTCCGTCGCGGCATACAGCAGGTTGGGGTTGCGGGGATCCTGACGGACCGAGTTCACGTTGCCAAAGCCCGGGAGATCCCCGGTGATCGCGGACCACGTCGCGCCGTAGTCGCGCGTGACGTACACGTACGGCCGGAGGTCATCGTGCCGGTGACCGTCGAGCGAGACGTAGGCCGTGCCGAGATCAAAGTATGAAGGCTCGACCCGTGAGACGTAGTACTCGCGGGTACCGCCGGGGATGTTCTTGCCGACTTCGGTGAAGGTGCGCCCTCCGTCCCGTGACACCTGAACGTTCCCGTCATCGGACCCGACCCAGATGACGTCCGGCGAGATGTGCGACTGTCCGACGGCGATGATCGTGCCGTAGAAGGTGACGCCGTCGTTCTTGGAGTTGATGCACGTACCGACGCGCTGGCGGTTGCAGGACGGCAGAGAGCCCTTCATCCCGAGGATCTCGCGATCGTCGCGATTCACCGCCTTCGTGAGTTCGCCGCTCATGAACCACGTGGCGCCGCGGTCCCTGGAGATGAAGAGTCGGTTTGCCCCGGTGAGGATGGTGTTGGCGTCGTGTGGCGAGATCTGGATGGGCATGTTCCAGTTGAAGCGGAACACGGTTCCAGGCTCCGGTGTGGGGAACACGTTGGGCCCTCCTGCACCGAAGTTGGCGCCCCCGTCGGGCCCGCGCTGTGGTGCGCGGGGACGAATGCTCACCGATGTGCCCTGGCGCAGGTCGAGTCGGTTCACGTTCCCGTTCTGCGACTCGGTGTACAGGATGTTCGGATCGGTGGGATCGATCTGGCTGTAGAACCCGTCACCGCCGCCTACGCGGAACCAGTCCTGGCCGAGGATGGGGCCCGAGCGCACGGACGAGGGTCCGCACCATGAGCCGTTGTCCTGGAGGCCGGTGCAAACGGTGTAGGGGCGCTTCATGTCCACCGACGCATGGTAGGGCTGACCAACCGCCCAATGTCGGATGGACTCCCAGGTCGTGCCGCCATCCCACGACACGTCGACCGAACCGTCGTTCCCGTAGATCACGTGTTCGCTGTTCTGCGGATCGATCCAGATGGCGTGATGATCGACGTGTCCGTACCCGGTGAGCTGGCGGAACGTCTTTGCGCCATCGGTGGACTTGGCCGCGTTCACGCCGCCCACGTACACGACGTCCTCGTTGTTCGGGTCGACGCGAATCTGCGAGTAGTACATGGGACGCTGGTTCTCGTTCGAGCGAAACTGCCAGGAGCGCCCGCCATCGTTCGAGCGCCAGATTCCGCTCACGCGATCGTCAGGCGGCTGGTTCTGCTGGCCGAATCCGCCGCCGCCACCGCCGCCCTGAGCGCCACTCCCCTGTCCCCCCGCCGCGCGGGCGCCCGACTGGATGGGTTCGGCGCTCGGCCCCACCTCGATTTGTGCGTACACAACGCCGGGGTTCGAACGTGACCAGTCGAGTCCGATGCGTCCCATCACGCCGGCCGGGAGCCCGTTGCCGGACACCCGCGACCAGGTCTGTCCGCCGTTGGTGCTCTTCCAGATGCCGGTGCCCGCGCTTCCGGAAGCGAAGCCCCATGACGTCCGCCGGCGCGTGTATGTGGCCGCGAGCAGCGTGTTGGGGTCACGTGGGTGGATGACGAGATCCGTGGCACCGGTGTGCTCGTCGACGTAGAGCACCTTGCTCCAGGTGCGGCCGCCGTCCGTGGTCTTGAACACGCCGCGTTCCGGGTTTGGCCCGAAGAGCCGGCCCACCGCGGCGACCCACACCGTATTCGGGTCACGCGGATGTACGACCACGCGGGCGATCGACTGCGTCTCACGCAGGCCGATGGGCGAGAACGTCGCGCCGCCGTCAGTGCTCCTGAACATCCCGTCGCCGAACGACGAACTCTGTCGATTGTTTGGCTCGCCGGTGCCGACGTACACCACGTCGGGGTTGGACGGCGCCAGCGCGACGTCGCCGACCGAGTGCGTGCTGAACGTGTCGAAGACGGGCGTGAACGTCGTGCCCATGTTCGTCGTCTTCCACAGGCCGCCGGTGGCAAAGCCTACATAGAAGGTAGAGGGCCTCCCTTCGGCCACGGCGATGTCGTTGACGCGGCCCCCTTGCCCCGTGGGGCCGATCGATCGCCATCTAAAGCCACGCAGCAGCGGATCGTCGGTGGCGTTGAGCTGTGGTCGGGGTGTGGTGGCCGAGCTGCCCTGGCCCTGGGCGTCGGTGGCCAGAAGCAGGCTGAGGCACAGCAGGGCGGAGATCCGGCAGGACATGGTTCACTCCGGGCGAGGGCGGTGGCGGACCCCTCCAGATACGCACCGGCGAGCGGATGCGCCATGTCCCCCACCAACCCCGCGATCTCCCCCCCGGGGTTCGTGAACATCTCATGAAGCAACCTCGGATAGGGCCGGCGCATTGCCGATGCCCCGCACACCAGGCACGTCGGCACGGGGCGAGGCGGGCGTTCTTCGGCGCATCCGGCTTGACAGCGCCGCGCAGCGATACGCAGTCTCATGCAACCAACTGTTGGCGCCCGGCGCTGCGTCGCGCCGGCCCGGACGCTCCTCAGCGTGACACCGGAGAGCCCCATGCGTGCCTTCCCGTTCGGCAGTCTGCTGGTCTTCGCGCTCGTCGCATGCGCTGCGCCCCAGGAAGAGACCGAGGCTCCGGCCGCCACCGCACCCGACCCCACAGCGGTTCGGGCGGCGATAGACGCCATCAATGCCGAGAACACCGCTGCCATGTCATCGGGCGACAGCGCACGCGCCATGGGGATCCTGGCGCACTATGAAGACGGAGCCATGGTGATGATGCCGGGAGCGCCAGGGATGGCGGGGAGAGCAGCGATCGAGCAGGGCATCATCGGCATGCTCTCCACCGCGAAGATCTCCGACATGAACGTGACCACCGCCGACGTGATCGTCACCGGCGACTACGCGATCGAGTCGGGCACCTTCTCGTGGACGCTCACCCCCAAGGGCGGCAAGCCCGCGCCCGACAAGGGCAAGTACCTGACGGTCTGGCACCGGCAGGCCGACGGCTCATGGAAGATCTTGCGCGACATCAACAACAGCGACATCGCTCCACCCACGAGTTAGGGGTCCCGGGCCGACGCTCGAGTCGAATCGGTCGCCGGCGCCGCGAGGCGTGGCCAGTCCTCGCGAATGCCCTCGGCCACGCGATCGGCCAGCGCCATGACGGTCAAATAGGGATTGATCTGCAGCGCATCGGGAAAGAGCGCGCTGTCGGCGACCCTGAGCCACGGCACGCCGTAGACTCGTCCGCGCGAATCGGTGACACCGGCCCCTTCGGCGCCCATGCCGCACCCGCCCATCAGGTGCGCCGCCGAGATCGACAGGCGCCCAGTGAGGAAGTGCTCGGCGGTCACGAGGTCATCGACGCGATAGGCGTCGGCGCGATCGATCAGCGGGGGATCGGCCGACGGCGCGTGGACGCGCCGTGCGCCGGCGGAAAAGAAGATGCGCGCCGACGTGCGCGTCGCCGCGACCATCGACTTCACGACGGCATCCGTGAAGGTGTAGTGCACCACCGGCTTTCCGTGCCGATCGACCGTGACGCGATTCCCCGGCACGGCCTTGTCGCAGGCGAGGACCAGAACCATCTGCAACCGTCGATACGCGCGCATCAGCGCGCTGTGCTCCGGACCAAAGCCGGTGAGGTTCTTGGCCGTGGTGAAGGGAAAGTACATGCACGTTTCGAGAACGAAGCCCTCTTCGATGGCACGATCGAGGTAGTAGCTCTTGGGGTGGCCCACGTCGTTGGTGATCTCGCGATCGTGTTCGGCGACCAGGATGTGCGCCGGGTGGCACGTGAAGCTTTCGCCGAGCCCGGGAACGCGCTGCGTGACCGGTGAGCGCAGCAACAGCGCGCTCGTACCGATGGCTCCTCCGGCCGCGACGATGAGGCGAGCCGACACGCGGTATTCGCCCGGCGCCCACTCCGAGGGCCGGCCCTTGCCCCCTGGCGGCTTGTCATGGACGCGCACGACCGCCACCCGCTGCTCCAGCCGCAGGACCTCGGCACGCGTCACGACCTCGACGCCCAGGCGCTCGGCGGCCGGCAGCTGTACGCGGTGCGTGCCCATCTTTGCGCCGTTAGGGCACCCCAGGTTGCAGAGCGACGAGCCCTGACACCCGTTCACGTTGAGCGGAAACTGCTCGGCCCGGAATCCGAGCCGATAGCAGCCATTGAAGAACAGCTTGTTGTTCTCGTTGAGCAGCACGCGCGGCAGGTAGTGCACGTGGTTCTGCGCCATGTACTTCTCGCTGCGACGCTGCAGGTCGGCTTGGTCGAGGCCCGGCACGCACCACCCGCGGATGACGCGATCGGGCGCAATGAGCGACGTGCCGGTGTACACCACCGTCGATCCGCCGTAGAGCCGCCCGAACGCGAGGGTCATGCTGCCGTCGGCCGTGAGAAAGCCGCCGCCATCTTCATAGAGGACATCGGCCATCTCCTCTTCGCGGCCCGTGTATTCATGGTCGTCGAGCCGCGGGCCCTGCTCGAGCACCAGCACGCGAACACCCTGGGCCACCATCGGTGCCAGCGACGCCGCGACGGCGCCACCTCCGGCGCCCGAGCCGACGACGATGATGTCGCAGGCGCGGTCGATCACGTGGTCGTCGACGTGTCAGGCACCGCCGGCATGTCCAGCGTGATCGGCGGTACGCCGCGCGACTCGATCGGCGCCAGGCGCCGGCGTGCGGCCCATCCGTCCCGGTGCGCTCGATAGCCGAGTGCGTCCTGGATGGCGGGCTGCGTGTAGTAGCCGAGCATGACGAGCGTGCGCAATCCCCAGATTCCGCGTCGCATGAGCGGCAGCGGTGACCGCTCCAGTCGTCGCAACACCACCAGCCGACGGTCCTCGCGGAGATGGGAGAAGCGCCCGAACGGACGCGCGACCGGCAGGTACTCGATGAGCCGCAACAGAGTCAGCAGTTGCCGGCGCATTGCTTCGGGGCGTTTGGCGAGGGCGCGCTCCACCGCGGCCTCGAGGGCCGACCAGCCCTCGTGGTCGAGCGCCGAAACTTCCGGTATCACCGTGGACGCCACCGCTCGGAACGTGGCGCGTACCGGCTCGAGGATCGCAGCAGCTGACACGTTGCCCTGCGCGCGCCCATGGTTGTCCGCGGTTCGCCGGGTCGCGTGCGGCGGGAACGTACGGTCGGCCAACACGGCCAGCAACCAGCGCCGACGCCCCGGGTTGCGGACTCGCACCCGGTGCTCATCATGCGCATGCGTGCGACACGCAGGCCTGCGGGTGTGGCGCCTGACGCATCTGCTCTGAACTGAAGGTGCGACGCGGACACCCACGGTGTGCCAGGCACACGAACACGCGTGCGCGCTCGCGCGGCGCGCCGGTCACGTTGGCCGGTCTGACAGGCCGAGGGCCGTGCGGCGCGACGGAATGACCGGCGACCCTCACGATCTCGACGAACTCTGTCATGTCGCGGGTGTCGGGCCGGCCAACGCGGTCGTCCCTGCTTCGGTCCCCCTCGGGGCCTTCCCGCCACGTTCTCGATGCCCGACGCCACTCAGCCGTCCACACCGGCCGTTCCCCATGCTGGCGACCAGGCTGTTCCCGTCTCGGAGGTGCTCGCGTCGCTCTCGCGCGCGCTCGACCTGACCGAGGGGCAGCCGCTCGGGCACTCCGTGCGTTCCTGCGTGATCGGCATGAGGCTCGGCCGCGAAGCCGGGCTCGGGGAGGACGACCTCGCGGAGCTGTACTACGCGTTGTTGCTCAAGGACGCCGGCTGTTCGAGCAACGCGGCGCGCCTCGCGTCGGTGTTCGGATCGGACGACCACGCCGTCAAGCCGCGTCTGAAGACCGTGGACTGGGACGATCGCATGGCCCTGGCCGTGGAAACCTGGCGCGCCAGCGGCATGCGTCAGTCGTTAGGCTCGCGCCTGCGCTACTTCCTGGGCGTGGCCCGTCAGGAGCACATGGCGCGCGACGTGATCGCGACGCGGTGCGAGCGCGGCGCCGAGATCGCGCGCCGCCTGGGGTTTCCCAAGGGCACGGTCGAGGCGATCCGATCGCTCGACGAGCACTGGAACGGCAACGGGCATCCCGAAGGTCGCTCCGGCGAGGCCATTCCGCTCCTGTCGCGCATCCTGAACATCGCGCAGACGATCGAGGTCTTCTGGGCCAGCGAAGGCCCCGAGGCGACGGCCACGATGCTTCGCGATCGGCGGGGTCGCTGGTTCGATCCCACGCTCACGGATCGTGCGGTGGCGATGCTGCCCGATCCCTCGCTGTGGGTGAGCGTGCAGAGTCCCGACGTCGACGCCCTGGTGGTGGCGATGGAGCCGGTGGCCGAGATGCGGCGCGTCGGCGCCCGGGGCCTGGACGACATCGCCAGGGCCTACGCGGACATCATCGACGCAAAGTCCCCGTTCACGTTCCGGCACTCGTCGCAGGTGGCCGCGTACGCGACCGCCATCGGCGAGCAGCTGCGTTTTGACGCGGCGACGATGACGCGGACGCGACGGGCCGCGTTGCTGCACGACATCGGCAAGGTCGGCGTCTCGAACCGCATCCTCGACAAGAACGGGCCGCTCGACCTCGATGAGCGCGCGGCCATCGAGCGGCATCCCCTGCACACGTGGGAGATCCTGCGACGCATCAGCGCGTTCGCGGACTTCGCGCGCCAGGCCGCGACGCATCACGAGAAGCTCGACGGCACGGGATATCCGTGGAACCTCGGCGCCGATGAACTGGACCTGCCGTCGCGCGCGCTGGTGGTGGCGGACATCTATGAAGCCCTGACCGCCTCGCGCCCGTATCGCGACGGCATGTCGGTGGAGAAGGCACTGGGCATCCTGGAGCGGGACAAGGGCACGCGACTCGACGCATCGTGCGTCGATGCCCTCGCGGCCGTGGTCACGCGCGACGCCGGCGAAGACTCGCTGTAGCTCCCGGCGATGCGTGCGTCGTTGCCACTGGGATCTCACCAGTGCGGTGCGGTGCGCGCCCTTGCCCTGTTCTCCCACCGGTGGCAGCTTGGCCGCGCCGTCGATGCGGTGACGGCCGTGCTCGGCGAGCCACCCGGCCCGTTGCCTCCTGCCTTCACGACATGACGGACCGTGAACATCGTCTGCGCGACATTGCGCGCCGGCGCCTTCGCCTCGCCGCGACGCTCACCGCGGCGATGGTCGTGATCTACTTCGGATTCATCCTCCTCATCGCGTTCGACAAGCCGATGATGGGGCGCCTGATCGGCCGCGGGCTGAGCGTCGGGATCGTGGCGGGGGCCCTCGTGATCGTGGCCTCGTGGATCCTCACGTGGGTCTACGTGCGCTGGGCCAACCGGCACTACGACGACGCCGTCCGGGAGGCCACGCGATGATCCTGCTGGCACAGGCGCAGGCGGCCGCCGATACGATCCGGACCGCCACGCGGATCGGCGAGCCGAACGCGGTGGCGATGTTCTTCTTCTTCGCGTTCATTGGCGTCACGCTCGGCATCACCTACTGGGCAGCGCGTCGCACGCGCACGACCGAGGACTTCTACGCGGCCGCGCGTTCGATCACGGCCGGGCAGAACGGATTCGCGCTCGCCGGCGACTACATGAGTGCTGCGTCGTTCCTTGGCATCGCTGGCCTGGTATCGACCACCGGCTTCGACGGCCTGATCTACTCCACGGGTTGGCTGGTGGGCTGGCCGGTCGTGCTGTTCCTCATCGCCGAGCCACTGCGCAATCTCGGAAAATACACGTTCGCCGACGTGGTGGCGGCGCGCCTGCGGCAGGTGCCCGTGCGCATCGCCGCGGCCATCGGTACACTCGCGACGGTGATCTTCTACCTCATCGCGCAGATGGTGGGCGCGGGCGGTCTCATCCGTCTCATGTTCGGTCTGCCGTACGAAACGGCGATCGTGATCGTTGGCGCGGCCATGATCGCCTACGTGCTGTTCGGCGGCATGATCGCGACGACGTGGGTGCAGATCGTGAAGGCGGTGCTCCTGCTGGCGGGCGCCACGATCCTCGCCGGACTGGTGCTCGCCCGGTTCGGGTTCAGTCCCGGTGCGCTCTTTGCCGCAGCCGCCGAGCGGTATGGCTCCGGCGTGCTGGCGCCGGGACGGTTGGTGGCGAATCCCTGGGATGCCGTGTCCCTTGGCATGGCGCTCATGTTCGGCACGGCGGGCCTGCCGCACATCCTCATGCGTTTCTACACGGTGCCTGACGCGCGCGCGGCGCGTACGTCGGTGTTTTACGCGACGGGCCTGATCGGGTTCTTCTACCTGATGACGTTCATCCTGGGCTTCGGCGCGATGGTGCTCGTCGGTCCCGACGCGATCACCGCGGTGGATCGCGGCGGCAACATGGCGGCGCCGCTCCTGGCAGAAACCCTGGGCGGCACGCCCTTTCTGGGGTTCATTGCGGCGGTGGCCTTCGCAACGATCCTGGCAGTCGTGGCTGGTCTCACGCTCTCCGGTGCGGCCGCGCTGTCGCACGACCTCTGGGTGAACGTGGCGCGCAAGGGCGACGCGAGTCCGCACGAGCAGTTGCGCGTGGCTCGGCTCGCCACGGTGGGGCTCGGCATCGTAGCGGTGGTGCTCGGCATCACGTTCAAGGGGCAGAACGTGGCATTCATGGTGTCGCTCGCCTTCGCGATCGCCGCCAGCTCGAACTTTCCCGCGCTCGTGCTCGCGATCTTCTGGAAGCGCGCAACCACCGCGGGTGTGGTCTCGGCGATGGTATTGGGCACCACGGCCACGCTGGTGTTGATCTGGCTGTCGCCGACGATCCAGGTCGACATCCTCAAACACGACGGTGCCTGGTTCGCGCTCAAGAACCCGGCGCTGGTGACCATCCCGCTGTCATTCGCCATCGGTATCGTCGTCTCACTCGCGTCGCGCGACCCGGTGGCGCTCGCGCGTCACGACGAGGTGCAGCGTCGTATGCACGTCGGGGCCTGAGCGCAAGGGCGCATCGCGCGGGCGGTCGCGAGCCACAGGAGGACCGCGCGCCCTTGAACGCGCGGTCCAGGGGATGCGCGCTGCTGCTCGCGGTCGTCGCCCCTGCGCGCGCCGCCCCCGGTGTGGGGGCGCGTTATTTTCCGCCTCATGTCGGCCAATCGCGAGAAGATTCCATACCTGCCCGAGCGCATAGTGCAGCTCGGCACCATCGCCACCAACCTGTCCTGGAGCTGGAGCCGGAACGCGCGCCAGCTCTTTCAGATGCTGGACGAGTCGCTTTGGCACCTGACGCGGCACAATCCGATCGCGATGCTGCGGCGGATCGACCCGAGCCGTCTGAGCGAACTCGCGCGTGACCCGCGGTTTCTCGACCTCTACGATCGCGTGGCGCGCGAGACCGCCCGCGAGGACTCCTTCGACGGGACGTGGTTTCGCGAGCAGTTCGGCGCATTGGACAACGGCTCGATCGCGTACTTCTGCGCCGAGTTTGGCCTGCACAACTCGGTCCCCATCTACTCGGGTGGCCTTGGTGTGCTGGCCGGGGATCACTGCAAGTCGTCATCGGACCTCGGCGTACCCCTGATTGGTGTCGGCCTCTTCTATCAGAAGGGCTATTTCGATCAGCAGCTCGACCTCCAGGGTCACCAGGTCGACTCCGACGAGCAATACGACATCGCCAACACGCCGCTCGAGCGTCTCTACGGCCCCCAGCGCGAGCCCTATCTGGCCACCGTGCGCACGTTCGACCGGGACATCCGCGTGGCCGCGTGGCAGATGCGCGTAGGGCGCGTGACGGTGTACCTGCTCGACACGAACCTCGAGGCCAATGCGCCCGAGGATCGCGAGCTGACGTCCAAGCTGTATACCGGCGGCCCGGACGTACGGCTGCGTCAGGAGTGGATCCTGGGCGTTGGCGGCGTGCGCGTGCTGCGTGCGGTGGGTGCGCGCGCGGCCGCGTGGCATGCCAACGAAGGCCACGCCGCGTTCATGCTGGTCGAGCGCGTACGCGAACTGTGCACAACCGGCACCTCGTTCGAGGACGCCGTGCACCAGGTGCGTGCATCGAGCATCTTCACCACGCACACGCCCGTCCCCGCCGGCCACGACGCGTTCGACTTTCCCAAGGTCGAGCAGTGTGCCGGCCCGATGTGGGAGGAGATGGGCATCACCAGGGACGCGTTTCTCGAAATTGGCCGGCATCCCACGGAGAACCGCGGCCAGTTCCACATGACCGTGTGTGCGCTGCGCCTTTCGCGATACGTGAACGGCGTGGCCCGCAAGCACGGCGAAGTGTCGCGGCAGATCTGGGCACCGCTCTGGCCGGACCGCGACAGTCCCAGGGTGCCGATCGGTCACGTCACGAACGGCGTGCACAAGGCGACGTGGATGGCGCGCGAGCTGATGGACCTCTTCGACCACGAGTTCGGGCACGAATGGCCGAACCAGGTGAGCGACCCGGCGTTCTGGGAGCGCGTGCTCGATATCGACGATGCAAGGATCTGGGACATCCACGTCGAGCTGAAGACGGGGATGATGAACTTCATTCGCGAGGAAGCACGACGCCGGTGGGCGCGCCACTGGAAAGAGGCTTCACACGTGGTTGGCGCGGGCACCTTGCTCAATCCGACGGCCCTGACCATCGGGTTCGCACGTCGATTTGCCACGTACAAGCGCGCCAACCTGATCTTCCAGGACGCCGAGCGGTTGCGCGCGCTGCTGGTGGACGCGGCACGACCGGTTCAGATCATTTTTGCCGGCAAGGCGCACCCGGCGGACAATCCCGGCAAGGAAGTGCTGCGGAGCGTGTACGCGTTCACGCGGGACTCGCGCTTCGAGGGTCGCGTGGCGTTCATCGAGGACTACGAACTGCACCTGGCGCACCGGCTGGTGCAGGGTGTCGACCTGTGGATGAACCTTCCGCGCGTGCCGCTGGAGGCGAGCGGCACCAGCGGCATGAAGGCCGCCCTCAATGGAGTGCCGCAGCTCTCGACCCTCGACGGTTGGTGGCATGAGGGGTATGACGGACTCAATGGGTGGGCGATTCCCCCTGCTTCCTCGCGGGCAACCCCGGACGAATGGGATGCCGAACAGCTGTATCGTCTGCTCGAGGAACAGGTGGTGCCGCTCTACTATGGCCGAGATGACCGCGGCCTGCCGCGCGCGTGGATCCTGAAGATGAAACACGCGATCCGCGTGGCTGGACAACAGTTCACCTCGCGGCGCATGCTCCAGACGTACAGCCGCTCCTACTACGTCCCGGCGATGAGCGGGAACCCGCAGCCGGACGATCCGCCAACGGCATGAGGTGAGGCATGGCCGCGCGCAAGCGTACGGCGACAGGGTCATCGGACACCGTGGGGGCTGAGGCCACGCCGCTCCAGCCGGCCGCTGATGCGGCGAAGGCGCCCAAGGTTCGTCGTCCTCGCAAGCCGCGCGTCGCGCGCGCGGCCACACCCGTAGCCGCAGCACCACCGGCCCCGTATCCGCTGACCACGCCGTCCGGCGAACCGGTCACCGTAGTGCACATCGCAGCAGAGTTGGCACCGTTTGCCCGCACCGGTGGCCTGGGCGAGGCCGTGGCCAACCTCGCGCTCGAGCAGATCCGCGCCGGTCTCACGGTCGCGATCATCATGCCGCTGTATCGCCAGGTGCACGACGTGGTCAGCGACTTCGTGGCGGTGGGCGATCCGTTTCCGGTGCAGGTGGGACCACGGCGCGAGGAGGCGCAGCTGTACGAGTCGGCGTCGCTGCGCGCCCGCCAGGCGGAGGGCAAGCCGCGCGTATACTTCATTGCCAACGCGCACTACTTCGATCGCGACGGCATCTACGGCGATCGGTACGGCGACTACGGCGACAACGCGCAGCGCTGGGCCTTCTTTGCGCTTGCCGCGCTGTCGGCGCTGCCGGCGATCGCCACGGCGCCGGTGATGATGCACGTTCACGACTGGCACGCGGCGCTCGCGCCGGCGTACCTGCGCGCCCGCGACGTGGGGCGCCCGTTCTACCGGAAGACGTGGTCCACGCTCACCGTGCACAATGCCGGGTTCCAGGGCCACTTCCCCACGTCGACCATCCCCGAAATCGGGCTGCCGTGGGAGTTCTACAACCATCACATGTTCGAGTGGTACGGGCGCGTGAACCTGCTCAAGGGCGGCCTTGCCTGCGCGGACGTGGCCACCACCGTGAGTCCCACTCACGCCCTCGAGCTGCGCACGCCGGCCGGAGGCTTTGGCCTGCACGACGTGTTCGTCACGATGCGCGAGCGCTTCGTCGGCGTGCTGAACGGCATCGACAACGCCGACTGGGATCCGGCCACCGACAGTCACATCGCGCACACCTATTCGCTGGCCGCCCTCGGCAACAAGCGAAAGAACAAGACCGCCCTGCAGAATCTCTTTGGTCTGCCGCAGCGATCGGGCACGCCGATCATCGGCATGAGCGCCCGCATGGTGGCGCAGAAGGGGCTGGACCTGATCCTTGGCTCGCCGGCGTTCCTGTCACTGGATGCGCAGTTCGTCTTCCTTGGTCAGGGAGAGAAGCGCTACGTCGACATCCTCCGCGATCTCGCGGCGATCGCCCCGGGTCGCATCGGCGTGCAGACCAACTTCACGGTGGAGCAGGAGCACCGGCTACTGGCCGGCGCGGACATGATCGTCATGCCGTCGCAATACGAACCGTGTGGCCTGACCCAGATGCGCGCGCAGCGCTACGGGACGCTGCCGGTCGCGCGCCGCGTGGGCGGGCTCGCCGACACGATCGAGGACAACGTCACCGGCTTCCTGTTCGATGACTACACGCAGGCTGCGTTCATCGCCGCCTGTGCCCGCGCCATCGACCACTACCGGCATCCGCAGGTGTGGACCGCGATGGTGAGGGAAGCGATGGCCCGGGACTTCGGGTGGCACCGATCGGAAGCGCGATATCGCGAGCTGTACCGCCGGGCCATCGCGTCGCCACGGTGGAGGCGGTAGCGCGGCGGTGCACCAGACCGACGTGGTCCTGATGCTCCACAGCCACCTGCCGTACGTGTTGCACCACGGCCGGTGGCCGCACGGCTCCGACTGGCTCTGCGAGGCGGCGTTCGACACCTACCTCCCGCTGCTCGAGGCGTTGCGTGCCCTCGATCGCGCGAATGTCGCCGCCCCGGTCACCCTCGGCGTCACCCCGGTGCTGGCCGCCATGCTCGACCACGCGGATTTCGCCGCCGAGGTGGAAACCTGGGTCGACCAGCGCTTTGCCGACTGCCACACCTCGCTCGGTGCGATGCGCGGGAGCGCCGATGCGCCGCTCATTCCGCTCGTCCGTGGCTGGCAACGACGCCTGCGGCGGCTGCACGCCCTCTTTCACGACATTGGCGGCGACATCCTGGGTCAGCTGCGCGCGCTGCAGGATCGCGAGCGACTCGAGCTCACGTCGTCCGCCGCCACACATGCGATCCTGCCGCTGCTCGGCCGCGACGAGAGTATTCGCCTGCAGTTGCTCGTTGGGCGCTCCGAGCATCGGCGTCTGTTTGGTCGCGACGCCGAGGGGTGCTGGCTGCCGGAGTGCGCCTACCGACCGGCCGGGCCGTGGAACCCCCTGCGCGATTCGCGAGGCGCGGGCTGGCGCCGCGGGATCGAAGCCCATGTCGCGTACACGGGCTATCGCTACGTGTTCGTCGATGCCCACATGGCGAAAGCCGGAGAACCACTCGGCGTGTACGGCACCATGTTCGGCGGCGAGCCCGAACATGCGGTGCTGCCGCGCCCGACGCGCCTGACCGGCGAGGGATCGCCGTACCGGGCCTGGCGTGTCGGCACGGACGAGTCATCAGCATCGCTCGCTGCGTTCGTGCGCGATCCCGTGGCGTCGGCCAGGGTGTGGAATCGGCACGCCGGCTACCCCGGGCACGACGACTACCTCGAGTTCCACAAACAGCGCTGGCCCGGCGGGCTCCGGCTCTGGCGCGTCACCTCGCGCACCGGAGACCTCGGGAGCAAGCTGCCCTACGATCCGCTCGCTGCGCGGCGCACGGCCAGGCGCCATGCGCGCGAGTTCGTCGGCACACTGGCGCGTACGAGGGAGCCATCCGGTGCGCTCCCCACCGTGATCGCCGCGCCCTACACCGAACTGTTTGGGCACTGGTGGTTCGAAGGCACCGACTTTCTGCGCGACGTGTACGCGACGTTTCCGTTGCACCGCGGGCTCCGCGCCGTGACCGCCAGCGAGCACATCGATAGCCACGGAGCGCCGGCCACGATCGACCTGCTCGAAGGCTCGTGGGGCCGCGACGGTGACTTCGGCATGTGGCTGAGCGATCGATCGTCGTGGACGTGGCCGATCGTGTGGGAACTCGAGCACCGGTTCTGGGATCTGGCGCCCGATGCGCTCGGGCGCCGGGAGCTGGGTCCCGTGCTCGATCAGGCGGCGCGCGAGCTGTTGCTCCTGCAGGCGTCCGACTGGGCGTTCATCATGACCACCGGTGAGGTGGAGGACTACGCTGCGCAGCGCTTTCACGGACATGCGCGCGACTGTCGCGAGCTGATCGGCATCCTCGATCGTGCTGCACGCGGCGAAGGCGTCGAGCGTGGCGCGGCGATCGCGGAGCAAATGCAGCGTCGCGATGACGTCTTTCGCACCGTTCGGCCGGCGATCGCCGAAACACTGGACCTTCCCTTCGTCTGATGCGCAGTCTCATCCTGCACGCGCATTTCTACCAGCCGCCGCGCGAAGATCCGTTCTTTGGTGATGTGGACGCCGAGGCGGGTGCGGCACCCTTCCATGACTGGAACCAGCGCATCGAACGCGAGTGCTATCGCACGGTCGTGGCGGCGCGGGTCACCGGAGACCGCGGTCGTATCCTGCGGCTCGTGAACACGCTGGAGTGGATCTCATACAACGTGGGCGCGACGCTGTTCGAGTGGATGGAGGTCGAGGCCCCGGCCACCTACCAGGCCTTCCTCGCGGCGGACCGGGCCAGCGTGGCGCGACTCGGCCACGGCAACGCGATGGCCCAGCCGTACCATCACGTGATCCTTCCGCTCGCCTCGCGTCGCGACAAGGTGAGCGAGGTGCGCTGGGGCATCGCCGATTTTCGCCGACGGTACGGGCGCGACCCCGAGGGCATGTGGTTGCCGGAAACCGCGGTGGATGACGAGACGCTCGACGTGCTGGCGCAGGAAGGCATGCGCTTCACCGTACTCGCGCCGTACCAGGTCGTCGGCGCGCCGCCCAATGGGCTCCCGGGTCGCTACGTGACGAATGCAGGGCGCGCGATCGCCGTTGTGCCGTATCACGGCGACATCTCGCACGGGATCGCCTTCGGTGGGTTCGTGCGCGATGCCGATGCGTGGGCGCGCGCGCTGGGCAGCGTGCCACAGACAGATCCGGCGCTCCCGATGCTCGTGAGCGCGGCGACCGACGGCGAGACCTACGGGCATCACCACAAGTTTGCCGAGATGGCGCTGGCGCGCGTGCTCGAGCGCGCACGCGAGGGCGGGATGACGGTGGAGAACCACGCGAGTTTCCTGGCACGGCACCCGGCCACCCACGACGTGGAACTCGTCGCGCCGTCGGCGTGGAGCTGCGCGCATGGCGTGGAACGGTGGCGATCGAACTGCGGCTGCCGGATCGATGGTCAGTCGAACCCGAACCAGGCCTGGCGCACGCCCCTTCGGAACGCGATGACCGGATTGCAGGCGGGGATCCACGCTGTGTTCCAGCGCGAGGGTGCGTCGCTGTTCACCGACTCCTGGGGCGCGCGCGACGCCTGGGGCGAGGTGGTGGCGTCAGCGGATGCGGTGGAGCGCGAGCGACACGTCGCGACGTGGCTGAGGCCCGGCGCCAACGCCGCGGGCGTGTCCCGCGCCCTCGAGCTGCTGGAAATGGAGCGCGATGCCATGCGTGCGGTGACGTCGTGCGCCTGGTTCTTTGACGACATCGGTGGTCTCGAAGTCCGCCAGGTGCTGCGCTATGCGGCGCGGGCGCTGGCGCTGTCGGGCGACACGGGCCGGCTCGAACGCGCGCTCTCGCGCACGTTAGGCAATGCACGCAGCAACCACGCATCGGTGGGCACCGGGGCCGACGTGTGGCGCTCGCTGCAACACCCGGCCACCGCAGCGGAGCGCGTGGCGGCTGCGGCGAAGGCCCTGCATGACCTGAACCTCGACCCCGCGCCTCACCTTCCGTCGGGCATGGCGGCCACGGTCGAGGACGACGCCGTCGAGGTGGCGGTTCGAGCGACGGGGCGACGGCACCGATTCGTGGTCGCGCTCCAGCAGCGCACGCCGTCCGACCTCTCGTACATGGTCCGCGGGTCGGCGGCGTCGTCGACAGGGCACGCGGTCCCGCTCAGCGCGTTTCCCGAGCGCGCTCGCCACGGCGTGCGAACGGCGCTGCGTCAGGCCCTGCTCCCGCGGTTTCTCACGCCCACCGAGCTCGAGCACCTGGCCTCGGGAGAGGCGAGCCTGCGCGGGCTGGTGGCGGTGGCCCTCACGCGCGCCATTCGTCACCTCGCGGCCGATCAGGGCCAGGCGGCCAGAGACCTCGCGCACGGAACGCTGGACTTGTTTGAGCAACTGGAGGTCAGCGTGCCGTTCGATGCCCAGACCGCGTGGTGGGAGGTGGCCTCCGCGCTGGCGCCCGCCGAACGGGAGCCCCTGCGCGACCTTGGCCGTCGGCTTGGATTTGCCGAGGGCGTCCTCCCGTAGCGAACCTCGCGCCGGGGTGACAGCTTCGCATGAGACTCGCCCGCTGACCCTCGTCTGCTCTTCGGTCCCCTCCCTTCGTCCGATGTTTGTCGTCTTCGCTGCGCCGCTCCTGTCTGACAACGCGTTCGGCATGATCCAGGCGGCCGCGTCGCTGCCCGGTGTGCATCTTGGTGTGATCACGCACGATGGACCGGAGAAGCTGAGGCATCTGCACGGCCACGCCGCGCACTGGAAGGTGACAAACATCCTGGATGAGTCGCAGCTCCTCTGGGCGGCGCGCGGGCTGCAGGAGCACCACGGCGCGATCCATCGACTGTACGGCGCGTACGAACAGCTGCAGGAGCCGCTGGCGTCGGTGCGTACCACGTTAGGCATCCCCGGGCTGAGCCGCGAGGCGGCCACGAACTTCCGGGACAAGGCGCGGATGAAGACGCTGTTGCGCGGTGCGGGGCTGCCGTGCGCGCGTCATCGCCTCGCCGGCAGCGCCGATGATGCCGTCGCGTTCGCCGAGCACTCCGGGTTCCCGCTCGTGGTCAAGCCACCGACCGGGGCCGGTGCGGTGTCCACGTATCGCGTGGACAACATGGCGCAGCTCCTGGGCGCACTCGCGGGCTCACCGCCCACGCCACGGGCGCCGGTGCTGCTCGAGGAGTTCGTGGTGGGGGAGGAGCACTCGTTCGAGACCATCACGCTCGACGGCCGCCACGTGTGGCATTCGCTGACGCACTACTACCCGACGCCGCTCACGGTGGTCGAGAACAAGTGGATCCAGTGGAGCGTCGTCCTGCCGCGCGAGGTCGACGACGCGCGTTACGACGACATTCGCACGGCGGCCCGGAAGGCCCTCGACGTGCTTGGCATGTCGACCGGCATCTCGCACATGGAGTGGTTCCGTCGCGCCGATGGCACGATCGCGATCTCCGAGGTCGCCGCGCGCCCGCCCGGCGCGCAGATCACGACGCTCATGTCGCGGGCGCACGACTTCGACCTGCTGAGGGAGTGGTCGCGCGCGATGATCGTGGGCGAGTTCACCGTGCCCGAACGAAAGTACGCCGTCGGCGCGGCCTACCTCCGTGGCCAGGGCGAAGGACGCATCACGGCAATCCACGGCCTCGAGGCCATTCAGCGCCAACTCGGCGACCTGGTGGTGGACTTCAAAATGCCGGGCATCGGGGCGACTCCGTCGACCAGCTACGAGGGCGACGGCTTCATCATTGTCAGGCATCCCACCACGAGCCGCGTCGAGGACGCCGTGATGAAGATCATCAGCACTGTACGCGTGGAGCTGGGGTGAACATGATCCTGCGCCAGCTTCGCCGTGTTCGTGTCCGTCCACCCTTCACGTTCGTGATGCCATGAACGTCATCATGCTCGCGCCGGGATATCCCGGTGAGATGCCCTATTTCTGCCGCGGCCTGTCGCTCATGGGCGGCAAGGTCTACGGCCTGAGCGATGTGCCGGAGAAGGACCTGCCGGCACTCACCCGTCAGCACCTCAGCGGCTACCTGCGCGTGCCCAACTTCACCGACGAAGAGGCGGTGGTGAAGCAGGTGGTGGCGGCGGTCGGTCGAAACACCATCGATCGCGTGGCCTGCTACTGGGAGCCTGGCGTGGTGCTCGCCGCAAAGATCCGCGAAGCACTCGACGTGCCCGGGATGCGCGTGGCGCAGGCGGAGACGTTCCGCAACAAGGACCTGATGAAGCAGGTCATCAACCAGGCGGGCATTCGCACCGCACGGCACGCCTCGGCGACGTCGATCGCGCAGGTACGCGAAGCAACGGAGAAGATCGGATTCCCCGTGATCGTGAAGCCCATCGCCGGCGCGGGCTCGATGGACACCATCCGCGCCGCGTCGATGCAGGAGCTCGACGCCGCGCTCTCGCGTGTGACGAGCTACGACGAGGTGAACGTCGAGGAGTTCATCGAGGGCGATGAATACACCTATGACACGATCTGCATCGACGGAAAGATCGTGTACGAAAACGTGTGCTACTATCGGCCGAACCCGCTGGTGGCGCGCTCCACCGAATGGATTTCGCCGCAGACGATTGCCCTGCGCGACCTCGACACGCCGATCGTTGCCAAGGGCGTGCAGCAGGGGCACGAGGTGCTCAAGGCGATGGGGTTCCAGACCGGCATGACGCACATGGAGTGGTTCTATACGGCCAGGGGCGAACCGATCTTCGGCGAGATAGCCGCGCGGCCTCCCGGTGCGCACACCGTGGACCTGATGAACTACGTCGGCGACGTGGACCTGTTCACCGGCGCGGCGGAAGCCGAACTCAAGGGCACATTCTCGGCGTCGACGGATCGCAAGTACAACGTCGCGAACGTTTTCAAGCGAGCCGAAGGTCGCGGACGCATCACGCGCATCGAGGGACTGCAGCGCCTGCTCGAGCGGTACGGCGAACACGTGGTCCACGTGGACCTGCTCCCCGTGGGCGCCGAGCGTCGCAACTGGATCCTGACGCTGGTGTCCGACGGCTACGTGACCGTGCGCCATCCCGATCAGCAGGCGTGTTTCGATATCGCGGATGCGTTCGGGACGGACCTGCGCCTCTTCGCGCAGTAGTCTGCGCGGGTCCACCTGGGTCGCGCGGCCCGGTCGCCCTGGGCCCGGCCGCGCGTGTGGCGCCGCTTTCGGCGGAGTGCGGGCGCCGCTAAGCTCCCGTCCCGCATGACGATCAGCAGCGGTTTCTACCAGAAGTGGATGGCCCGCCACCGCAGTCCGCCGGGCACGCTCGAGATCATCCACGACGTGCACAGCCCCGAACTGGGGAATCGGCGCGACATTCTCGTGTACCTGCCGTCGAGTTACGAGAAGTCGGACCGCCCGTTCCCGGTGCTCTACATGCACGACGGGCAGAACCTGTTCGACCCGATGACGAGCTTTGCCGGGGAGTGGGGGGTCGACGCCTCGATGGCACGGGCTCCGCGGCGCGGGCGTCGGGCGATCGTGGTGGGCATTCCCAACATGGGGATCGACCGGATGAAGGAGTACTCCCCGTTCGTCGACGCCCGGCACGGGGGCGGGGGCGGGGACGCCTACCTCGACTTTCTGATCAATACGCTCAAGCCGATGATCGACGCGCGCTTTCGCACACGGCCGGAGCGCGAGTCGACCGGGCTGCTCGGTTCGTCGCTCGGCGCGCTGATCTCGTTGTACGGGTTTTTCCGGCAGCCGTCGCATTTCGGGTTCGTCGGCGCGATGAGCCCGGCGCTCTGGTTCGCGCACGGGGGGATCTTCCCATGCATCGAGGCCGCAGCCAACGTAGGCGGGCGGATCTACCTGGACGTGGGGATGCGTGAAGGGGAGGGGACGCTGGCCAACGCACGGGCCATGCGCGACCTGCTCGAGCGCAAGGGCTACCGGCCGGGCCGGGACCTGATGTGGGTGGAGGACCGGCAGGGCATGCATAACGAGGCAGCGTGGGGGCGGCGGCTGCGCAAGGCCCTGCCCTTTCTGCTCGACGACGGAACGGAATGACACGGGTTCACGGGCATCATCACTCCTGGTACAGTCCCGCGGTGGGACGGCAGATGCACGTGCGCTGGTTCGGTCGGGGCGGCGCCCGCGTGCTCGCGTTCCCCACGACGATGGGCAACCACAACGAGTGGCCAAACCGTCGCATGCCGGACGTCTTGCGACACCAGATCGAGCGCGGCTGGATCCAGCTCTGGTGCCTCGACCACAACCACGATGCGAGCTGGTACGACAAGACCGCCCATCCCGGCGCGCGCGCGTGGAGGCACCTGCAATACGATCGTTACGTGATCGACGAGCTGCTGCCCTTCACGCAGCACGTGAACGGCAACGGCTTCGTGATCGGCACCGGCGCGAGCTTCGGGGCGTTTCACGCCATGAGCATCGGGCTCCGGCACCCTGACCGCTTTCATCGCCTCATCGGCATGAGCGGGACGTATGACATCCGGGGCATGACCGGCGGATACTCCGACGGCAACGTGCATGCGGCGAACCCGTTCGACTTCATGCGCTTCGAGCACGACCCCGCGCGCCTGGAGGCGTTCCGGAGACAAGACATCATCATGGTCGTCGGCGACGGCGACCCGCACTACGAGCAGAATCGCGAGTTCTCGGGGGTGCTGTGGGAGCGGGGAATCGGCAACGCCCTCCGGGTCTGGAACGGCCACGCGCACGACTGGCCGTACTGGGAGGACTGGATCGTTCGCTACCTGCCGGGGCACGACTGACACGACGACGCCCGGGCTGCCCGGGTCCAACTGTACGGAGCAGACATGACGAAACGCGTGGGTCTCGTGGTGGGCCGGGAATGGAGCTGGCCGCCGGCATTCATCGAGGAGGTCAACAAGCGCGACGTCGGCGTGGTCGCCGAGTACGCGGTCATTGGCGGTGAGCCGCACGATGGGCCGGTGCCGTATGACGTCCTCATCGATCGCATCTCCCACGAGGTGCCGATGTACCGCTCGTGGCTCAAGAAGGCGGTGCTCGAAGGCAAGACGGTGATCAACAACCCGTTCATGTGGACCGCCGACGACAAGTTCTTCGGGGCCACGCTTGCCGCGAAACTCGGCGTGGTGTCGCCCAAGACCGTGCTCCTGCCCAACAAGGACTACGTCCCCGGGATCGTCCCCGGCGAATCGTTGCGCAACCTGCGATTCCCGCTCGACTGGGAGGGCATCGCCAGGCACGTGGGGCTGCCCTGCATCCTCAAGGACGCACACGGCGGCGGCTGGAAGGAGGTCTACGTCTGCCACACGGTGGAAGAGCTGATCCGCAACTACGACCAGTCGGGCCTCCTCACCATGATCGTGCAGGAGATGGTGCAATGGGAGCAGTTCGTGCGCTGCCTCTGCCTGGGGCAGGACGAGGTGCTGGTGATGCACTACGACCCCAAGGCGCGGAAGTACATCGTCGATCCCGACTACCTGACGCCCACGCTCAGGGATCGCGTGGTCCGCGACTGTCGGACGTTGTGCGGCGCCCTGGGCTACGACATGAACTCACTCGAGTTCTGCATCACGGGCGGCGTGCCCTACGCGATCGACTTCATGAACTGCGCGCCCGACATGGACATCTATTCGCTCACGCCCACCTACTTCGAGTGGGCGGTGACGCACATGGCAGACATGGCGATCCGGTTCGCGAAGCAGCCACGCAAGACGGTCGTCGAGGCCAGGTGGAGTGCCCTCTTCGCTGCCAGTCGATGACGTCGTCCCCCTGGCAGTCGTGGGCACCCGATATTCGCGCGCGGGTTCCAGCACACCGGAGCACGACATGACGCTGATCGACGCCTGGAACGACGTCCTCACGCCGGACGTGGCGGCCGAGACGCACGCGCACCTCGAGTCGCAGCTCGCGCAGCGCGGGCTCGTCTTTGGCGGGCGGGCCCTGTGCACCGTGCTGCGCCCGCGTCTCACGACGCCGGCCGAAGTGGCGATGCTGCAGCGGCGCATCCGTCCGCTCCTGCGGGCGTTCGGGAAAGCCTACGATCGCGCCGTTCGTGACTCCGCCTTTCGCGCGCAGTTCGGCCTGCTCGACTGGGAGGAATCGCTCCTCGCCTCACCGCTCCGCTATCGCCACGTGAGCCCGACGTCGCGGCTCGACTTCTTCTACGTGCCGCACTCCGGGGCGCTCGGCCTCACGGAATACAACGGCGAGACGCCGGCGGGCCCGGGCTACAACGATGCGCTGAGCGAGTCCTTTCTGGATACGCGTGCCATGCGGGAGTTCTCGCGACACCACGAGGTGTTCGCCCTCCCTGCGCGGCACGGCGTCATTGGCGCGATCCTCGACGCGTGGCGGGAGTTCAGCCGATCGTCGCGCGCACCACGCATCGGCATCCTCGACTGGAACGATGTGCCCACGCGCACGGAGTTCGAACTGTTCCGGCAGCAGTTCGCCCAGCTCAACATCGACGCCATCATCGACGATCCGCGGCAGTGCGAGTACCGTGGCGGCAAGCTGTATTCGGGCGGCAAGCCGATCGACGTGATCTACAAGCGCGTGCTCATCAGCGAGCTGATCGAGACGTGCGGCGTGGAGCATGACGTGGTGCGCGCCGTCCGCGATGGCGCGGTGTGCATGGTCAACGGCTTCCACTCCAAGATCCTGCACAAGAAGGCGTCCCTCGCCGTGCTGAGCGATGAGGCCAACGCCGACACGTTCGACACCGACGACCTCACCGCCATTCACGACTGCATTCCGTGGACCCGCGTGGTCGCCGAGCGCTCGACGTCCTACCGCGGGCGCCCGGTGGACCTCATCCCGTTCATGCACGAGGCCAAGGACCGACTGGTGCTCAAACCGAACGATGAGTACGGAGGCAAGGGCATCGTCCTCGGCTGGACCGTGGACTCGGCAGCGTGGGATGCGGCGGTGAAGGTGGCGCTCGCCGCACCACACATCGTCCAGGAAAAGGTGGAGATCCCGAAGGAGTCGTATCCCAGCTGGGCGGACGGGACGGTGGTGTTCGCGGATCGCATGATCGACACGGCGCCGTTCGTGACCAACGGCGACTACATGGAAGGCATCCTCACGCGCCTCTCGACGGCCGCCCTGCTCAATGTCACCGCTGGCGGTGGCAGCACGGTGCCGACGTTCGTGGTGCAACCGAGAAACTGACGACATGAAAGCTCCGAGCCTCACGATCGGCGTCGAAGAGGAGTACCAGATCATCGACCCCTCGACGCGTGCGCTCACGTCGTACATCACGCAGATCCTCGAGGCCGACCACCTGATCCTCGGGCAGGTGAAGCCGGAGCTGCACCAGAGCATCGTCGAAGTCGGCACGACGGTGTGCCGGACGCCCCAGGAGGTGAGGGCGCAGCTCGTCGAGCTTCGACGCGGCGTGATGGAGCTGGCGGCACGACGCGGCTTCAAGATCGCCGCGGCCGGTACCCACCCCTTCTCGCACTGGGCCGACCAGGAGATCACGCAGCTCGATCGCTACATCGGCACCAAGGAAGCGATGCAGCAGCTTGCCCAACAGCTGCTCATCTTTGGCACACACGTGCACATCGGGATCGAGGACCGCGATTTCCTCATCGATGCATGCAACGTGTCGCGCTACTTCCTGCCCCACATCCTCTGCCTGTCGACCAGTTCGCCGTTCTGGATCGGTCGCCTCACGGGGCTCAAGTCGTATCGCAGCGCGGTGTTCCGCGCGTTCCCGAGGACCGGCGTGCCTCGCTTCATTGCGTCGTGGGCCGAATACGAGAACTACCTCAGGACGCTCGTCGCGACCGGCTGCATCCCGAACGGATCCAAGATCTGGTGGGACGTCCGGCCGCACCACACGTTCCCGACGCTGGAGTTCCGCATCTGCGATGTGTGCACCCGCGTCGACGAAGCCGTCTGCATCGCTGCGATCCTGCAGGCGATCGTGTTCAAGCTGTACAAGATGCGCCGCGACAACACCACGTTCCGCATCTACGGCTCCGAGTTGATCGATGAGAACAAGTGGCGTGCGGTGCGCTACGGACTCGACGGCAACCTCATCGATTTTGGCAAGGCCACCGAACTCCCCGCCCCCGTGCTGATTCGCGAACTCATCGAATGGTTCCTCGATGACGTCCTCGATGAGCTGGGCACGCGCAAGGAAGTCGAATACGCCTTCCGGATCCTCGCCGAAGGCTCGAGCGCCGACCGGCAGATCCGCGCCTACCACGCCGCCGGCAAGGACACAAAGGCCGTGGTCGACCTGCTGATTCGGGAGACCGAAGAAGGGGTTCTGTAGACGTCCTGGCCGTTCCCACCGGACGTGTCGCCGAGTACCGTTCAGGGCGCCGTGACCTCTACGTCGCCTTGCTCGTTGTTCGTTAGCGCGCTGTAACTCCTTTCGTTCTACTGCCTTACCAGACTCCAATGTCCAAACGCCCCATCATCGGTGTCACCACGCAGACGTTGCAGGCCATCGACGGCATCCCGTCGGGGCTGCCCACGTCGGACGTGATGAACCAGCGGTACTACATCGCCGTCGCCCTCGCCGGAGGTGCGCCGGTCCTGGTGCCGCTGCTCGATGATGAGCCCGACGCGCTGCGTGGCGCCTATGAGGCCTGTGATGGCGTGCTCATCCCCGGCGGCGTCGACATCGACCCCAGGTACTTCAACGAGGATCCGCATCCGCGACTCGGCCGCACCGACGGCGCACGCGATCGCGTTGAGCTGCAGCTCGCGCGTTGGTCCGTCGAAGACCGAAAGCCGCTGCTCGGCCTCTGCCGAGGCCTGCAGGTCATCAACGTCGCGCTGGGCGGCACGCTCTGGCAGGATCTCGAAGATCAGTACGCGGGCGCGATCAAGCACGACTACTTCCCCAACTTCGGGTTCGAGCGCGATCACCTCGCGCACGAGGTCGTCCTCACACGCGGATCAAAGTTGCGCAGCATGATGGAACTCGAGCGCATCCCGGTGAACAGCATGCACCACCAGGGGATCAAGGTGCTGGCGCAGGGTCTCGCGCCGTGCGCGGTCGCGCCGGATGGCCTGATCGAAGCCGCCGAGCTGGACGCGGACCAGTTCTGCCTCGGCGTACAATGGCACCCAGAGGTCTTCGAGATGACCGACCCGCACACGCGGCACGTCTTCCGGGAGTTCATCGAGTCGTCGGCCCGCTTCGGCGGTAAGTAGCCGGCCCGCAGGACGCGCCGGCGCCCGGTGAGGGCAACCCGGCGCACCGCTGACCCTGCCATCCGGCGGGCCTGATTCCGGCCCAGCGACCGGCCGCGTTGGCACCATGAGGAGGCTATCGTACTCCTCCATGATCCCGCCCACCGCGCATCATCGTCGTCGCTCCCGGGAGGTCAGCAGGGCCGACCGGGAGAATCGCGCGGTGCGCACCGTCCTCGCCGCGCTCGGCGCGGAGACGGAGCTGGCTCCGCTGCTCGACCGCATCGTCCGCGCCGCGTGCCAGCTCCTCGATGCGGATCACGGGACCATCGGCCTGCTGGACGAAGAGGCCGGCGTCGTTCGCACCCGGGCGGGGCACAACATGCCGGCCTCGGAGGTCGGTGCGGAGATGGCGGTGGGCGTCGGGATCGCAGGCGAGGTGCTGCGCACAGGACGTGCGCTGGCCTTCGCGCGGTACGGCGACGTGCCTACGCCTACGCAGCCGGATATGCTCGATCACGCCGTCGTGGGTATGCCCATCGTGTGGCATCAGGGGTTGATCGGCGTATTCGGGATCGGTCGCGCGCCACGAAAAGGGCGCGCCGCCCCAGTGTTCACGCGGGCCGACTTCACCACGCTGCGGACGTTTGCACGCTACGCCGCGATCGCCATCACGTCGGCACGACAATACCGGGCCGAGCAGGAACGCGCGGAGCGGTTTGCGCTGGTCACGCGCGTCGGCCGCATCGTGACGGCGGACCTCAACCTCGAAGAACTCCTCCAGCGTGCGGCCGACGCGGTGCACGAGATCCTCGGCTATCCGAACACGGCGATCCCGCTGATCGAACCGGCCGATCCCGAGGTGCTCAGACTGCGGGTGACCGGCGGGAGCTACAAGGGCATCGTGCGCGGTGAGCACCGGCAATCCATCCACACGGGCATCATGGGCGCGGCTGCCGTTGATCAGCGCCCTGTGCTCGTGAACGACGTGGCGAGCGACCCACGCTATATCGTCGTGCCGGGGTCACAGGGCATCGTGGCCGAGCTGGCGGTGCCCATCCTGCTCGGCGACCGCTGCCTCGGCGTGCTCAACGTCGAGAGCGACAACCGGTTCACGCAGAACGACGTGGACGTGCTGCGCATCGTGGCCGACCAGCTTGCGATCGCGATCGAGAACGCGCGACTCCACGCGTCGGCGCGCAACATCGCCGCGGTGGAGGAGCGGCATCACCTGGCGCGGGACCTGCACGACTCTGTCACGCAGATCCTCTTCAGCATGACGCTGGTCGCACAGTCGCTCGAGCCGGCCTGGCGACGCGATCCCGACGAGGGCGCTCGACGCGGTCATCGACTCCTTGAGCTGAGCCAGCAAGCGCTCGCCGAGATGCGGGCGCTGCTGGTCGAGCTGCGGTCGGCCGAAGACGCGACGAGCCGCATCTCGCCCGCCGAGGCGGCGCGTCGCATTCCGCAGGTCCGCGACCAGGGCCTGTTTGCGGCGTTGCGAGCGCTGGCCCGGGCGATCGGTGGCGAGGGGCTCGGCGTGCGTATCCGCACGAGCGGCACCGAGCCGGTGGAGGCGCGCGTGGCCGACGCGGTCTACCGCATTGCACAGGAGGCCCTGAACAACGTGGCCAAACACGCAAGAGCCACGCGGGTGCGAATCGTACTCGAGTGCATGGCCGACGAGGTGCGATTGCTGGTGGATGACGACGGCATTGGTGTGGTGAAGGCGATCCGGACGTCGGGGAAGCGGGGCGGGATGGGCGTCGCCTTCATGAAGGAGCGCGCCGAAGTGCTCGGCGGATCGCTCGAACTCATCCGCGGTGTCTCGCGTGGTACGCGCGTGCTGGCCCGCATTCCCCTTCGAACCCCGCCGACATGACCGGGAGGCTGCGCGTCGTCATTGCCGACGATCACAACGTGGTGCGTGAAGGCCTGCGCCTCATCCTCGCCGAAGCGGACGGCATACACGTCGTCGGCGAGGCGCGTGACGGCGAGGAGGCCGTTCGCGTGGTTCAACAGGTGAAGCCGGACGTCGTGTTGATGGACCTGATGATGCCAAAGCTCGACGGTGTGGGGGCCGCCAGGGCGCTGGCGGCCGCGGGCAGTCCGGCCAGGATCCTGATCCTGACGAGCGCCACGGACGGCCAGGGGATCGGCGATGCGGTGCGTGCCGGCGTGATGGGCTATCTGATGAAGGACGTGCTGTCGGCGGAGCTGATCGCGGCGATCCGCAACGCGGCCGCCGGGATCCCGACACTGCACCCGTACGCGCAGCGTCAGCTCATGCTCGAGGTCGCAACACCGGTCGAGCGTTCGCCGCTCGAGGTGCTCACGCCACGCGAACGCGACGTGCTGCGTCTGATCGTCGCCGGGCTCGGCAACAAGCAGATTGCCGGCCGGCTTTCGCTCAGCGCCGGGACGGTCAAAGGCTATGTGAGCGAGATCTTCGAGAAGCTGGGGGTCGGTGATCGCACGCAGGCGGCCCTGCTCGCCGTGCGGCACGGGCTCGACGCCTGGCCCGACGCGTAGCGACTCACCCCGGGCGCGCCGGCCGCGGCCGCGTTGGCCATCACGGGGGCGCACCGTGGAACCCATCGCACACGATGCCGATGTGTTGCGCACGGCAAGGCAGGTCGCTGCGCGTTGGCGCCTGACACCTGACGTCGGCAGCCTCCCAACCGGGGGTAGCCCCATCCCGCCGCCCGGCATGACGACGCGGCCTGCGAAAGGACCACGCGATCCCCCCATAACGTCAGCTCGATGCGGCGCGGCTGTTCCACCTAATTGGTGTCACGCCGTCAACGACGGTGTGCGCCTCCACTGGGCGCCTCAGCCAACAGCGACGGCCATCGCGGCCGACACCTGACGAGACCCGGAGATCACTCCATGTACGCCACGCTCTTCCGCCGTACCGCCGGCATCCTGCTTCTCCCGCTCGCCGCCGCGTGCGACGACGCCTATGGAAACGACAGTCCCGGACAGAACCTGCCCACGTTCACCGCGATCACCGCCTCCGGCGATCTCTCGGCGAAACTCGTCGAGCTGCGCTCGCGACTCGGGGAGCCCAACAATGGCGTGACGGCCGGCCAGCAGCCGTCGGGCCGGCGCGAGGTCAACTGGGACGCGGTGGGCGCCGCCAACACCAACACCAACGCCTTTCCCGGCGACGGCTTTCGTGGCCGCGGGCTGATGATGACGACGCCAGGCACCGGACTCCGGGTGAGCGACAACGACTTCAACGATGTCAATCCCACGTACGATGCCGCCTTCGAGGACTTCAGTCCGGCCAAGACGTTCATGGCCATCGGCAGCAACGCCATCAACCTGACCTTTCGCGTGGCCGGCGATACCACGCAGGTGGCCACCGTCCGCGCGTTCGGCGTGATCCTGAGCGACGTCGACGTGGCCAACACCTCATTCATCGAGGCCTACGACGCGACGAACCGTCTCATCGGCAAGGTGGCCGCGCCCATCCGCAGTGACGCCAAGGGTCACTCGCTCGTGAGCATCGCCTTCACCGATCCCATCATCGCGCGCATCCGTATCATCGCTGGCCTGGGGTCGTTAGGTGCGGCGAAAGACGTGAGCGACGGGAGTACCGTGGACCTGGTCGTGGCCGACGACTTCTTCTTCAGCGAGCCGGTCAAGCCATGACCATCGGTGCCGGGCCGGGGACCGTTCCCCCGACCCGGCGCTGGTCCGGCTACGCGTCCGGCCGCCCGGTGGACCGCTTCACGCCGGTGACCTCGCCACCCTCCTCGCGCAATCGCAGGTCGCCCGGACGCACGAGCACCCATGGAGCGCTCGTGGCGTCGGTCGCCACCGGAGCGCCCACGCGACCTACGACAGGCAGTCTGACGAACCATCGCCGCACGAACCACGCGCCGTCGTCCAACCTGGCGAAGTGCACCTCGCCCCCCACGCCAGCCGAGTCGGCGCCGGTGGCCATGCGCGACCACGCAAACTCGACGAAACGCAGCTCCATCGTTGCCGCGTCGAGCCACAGCGTGCCGGCCACATCAGGGAGGGACCGCGAGGCAACCGGACGGAACCCGATGCCCGCCAGGCCACGCCGATCGCGACGGCCGCTTACCTCTTCAAAGCAATGATCCCTCACGAAGGCGTCCGAGAGCAGAACCTCGGCGTCGAGCCCATGGTAGATGACGCCCCCATCCGACCTCGGCGCCCGGTATCCATTGACGGAGAGCGACTCCGGATCAATCGCGGTGAAGGGTCGCGAAACGACGCCAACGGCCTGGGACCGCGTTTCGCTCCGCACGCGGCGAGTCCGCGGGTCGAGCTCGCGCACGTAGCGCACGACGGTCGCCGAGTAGCGTCGGTCGCGGAGCGAAATCTGCGCGGCGAGGAGCGCCGTGCGTGCCTCCTCCCAGAGTGCCGGCACGCGCGCGCTGCGGGGCGATACGTCGCAGAGACGCACCATCGTGACCGCGACCTCGGGGAGCATGACGGCCGTGCGGTCGAGCACGAGGTCATGTACGACAGTCTCGGACGCTTCGATCTGCAACGCGGGCGAGACATACCGTCGCATGCCAGTGCGCTTGGCCGAAACCACGAAGCGCCCGGCTCGCGGCGCACGCATCGCGTACGTCCCGTCCGCGTCCGTCAACGCAGAAGCCAGTCCATCCGCACTCGCGCTGTCGGTCAGCTCGACGAGAACGCCCGCGAGCGCGGCGCCGGTCGCACGTTCGTTCACGCGGCCCCGGACGACCTGGGAGCGCAGCGGCGCGGCGAGGCACAGCAGGATCGCAGCGAGAAGAGCCCGGCGCACGTTCATCGACGCAGCATCAGTGGGACCAGGGCGTGTCTTGGCAGGGTCAGCGTGTGTCGCGTCGCCACCTTGTCGTCGACGCCGAGCACCTCGATGCGCACCGGCTGCCGAGCGGGCACATCGCAGAAGAGCGCAACGCCGTTGGCGTCGGCGGCCAGCTTCACCAGGATGGGACGCTGGACGAGCGCGGCGCCCGAGGTGCGCACGACGTCGAAGCTGGTGTAGCGAACGTGCACCATGGCGCCTGGGACCGCCGTGTTCGTGCTGTCGGTGACCCGCACGCGAATGGCGGCAACATCACGGTCACCAAACTCGCCAAAGCCACATAACACTCGCAGCACCTGACGCGTGCCCAGCGCCTGCACGGCCGTCCTGGCGGCCCGACCCTCCGACACGTCGAGATCCTGTTCGGCCGCGAGAACGCCGAGAGCATCATAGTCGGGATGCACCAACTCAAGCGTGTAAGCGCCGGCGCGCAGGGAGTCGAGCGTAAACGTCCCGTCGGGGCGCACGGGAGCGCGATGCGAGATCCCGGCCAACCGCACCGTTGCGCCTCGCAGCGCCACCCGGCCCGTGCTGTCCATAGCCACGCCGGCCAGTTTGGCGACCGGCGTCGCCGCCGCGCGGCCGGCCAGCGCGACATCGCCGCCGTGTTCGCGGAAGTACGCCAGCTCGGGGCGCGTGTTCACCGGCATCCGGCTCGTGGCGACCGGCGCGCGCCACACCGGCGTGCGGATGTACCACTTCGAGACGTACCACGTGCCATTGTCGAGGTGACCAAACTGCACCTCGCCGTTGGCGAAGCCCTCGCGAAGTTCCTCCGGAAGGTTCACATATCGGAACTCGACCAGGCGCAGGGCATGGGTGGCAGAGTCAAGCCAGACGGTGCCCTCGATGTCGGGCGCGCGCCGCTCGCGGGTGGGCCTGAACGCCAGTCCTGACAGCCCGGGCCGCGCCCGGGTCCGCGGGCCGAGGCCAAAGCAGTGCTCGCGCACGAACGCGGTCGACGTGAGCACCTCGGCGTCGGGCGCGCTGAAGGTGTAGCCGCCGTCGTCGTCCGGTCGAACATACCCGTCGGACGACAGCAGCGAGGTTGACTCTGACACAAACGCGCGCTCCGCGACGCCACGTCGGGTGGCCAACTCCTCGCGCAGCACGCGCAGGCTCACCGGCGCAAGCTCCCGCGTGTAGCGCACGACCGACGCCGTGAAACGCCGATCGCGCAGCGCCAATTGTGCGGAGACGAGCGCGGTGCGCGCTTCGTCCCAAAGCGCGGCGATACGCTCACGGTCGCCCGGCTCGACATCGCAGGCCGTGACGCCGCTGACCGCGACCACCGGCAGCGTGGCCGTGAAGTCGATCGCCGCGAGGGTGATGTCCAGTCGGCGCGTTTCGCCCGTGCCAAGGTCAAACGGCGCAGACACCCATCGCCGCAGTCCCACGCGTCTGGCGCTTACGATCCAGCGACCGGCCGTTCCGGCTCGCACCGTGTACTCCCCGTGATCGTCGCTCAGGACGGAACGCGCCAGCGAGGCCTGGCCTTCAGCGTCGCCGGCAGCGGTGTCCGCCACGACCTCCAGCGAAACGAGGACCCCGGGAATCGGGGCGCCGGAGCGCGTGTCCCGCACCACACCACGCACGACCTGAGCGCCGAGCGGGATGCCCAGCAGCCCAGCGACCGCGGCGAGCACCCATCGAACCCTCACCAGAGCGTAATGCGCGCGCAATCCGTCCATCACGGCCTCGTCATCTGGCACGCCGACGTTAGGCGAAGCGACACCCACCCGTTCCCGCCGGAGGCGACCATGTACGTCAAGCTCCCCGAGTCCGCACGGAATCGCAAGCGCTCGTTCGGTGGCACTCTGCTCAGTACGCTCGTCCACGCCGTTGTCGTGGGCGGCACCGTGGTCGCCACCGGCGCCGAAGTGCAGCGCCAGCGTGAACCCGAGACGCCGAGTCGCGTGGTATACGTCGCACCGCCACCGGATCGCGTCACCGCGGCCAGGCCCCCGGAGTCGTCGACGCCGCGGATCCCCACCAACCTCGAGCCGGTGGTTCCGGCGGTGCCGCGCACGATCGATCTCTCCGTGGTCCCGCCCTCGCTCCCGGCCACGACCTCGACCATCGGGACGATCAGCGAAGCGCTCTTTCGCCGGGTGCCGCGTGACTCGACGCCTGTGGGCCCAGCCATGCCTCCCTCGGACCAGCCGCTCACCGAGACGATGGTCGAACGCGTCGTCCAACCCCTCGGCGGGAACCCCGTGCCGCGCTACCCGTCACTGCTGGCCAACACCGGCATCGAAGGCGTGGTCTACGCGCAGTTCGTCGTCGATACGATGGGCCGCGTGGAGCCCGCATCGATCCGGTTCCCAAAGAGCGATCACGTTCTGTTCGAGCGCGCCGTTCGCGACGTTCTCGTGCGTTCGCGCTATCGACCGGCCGAAGTCGGCGAGCACCGCGTGCGCCAACTGGTGGAACAGGCCTTCTCGTTTGCGCTCAAGCGGTGAAAGCCCGCGCCGGGTGATTCAATCAACCGTGCCGCTCCGCGCTCGCCTCCGCCACAGGGACACCATGCGATGCACGCTGGCGTCCAAGCTGAGCGCGAGCGCGGCCTCGGGCGTGAGCCATCGCGCGTCGACCAGTTCCGTGCTCCCTGGTTGCGGAAGTCCATCGACTTCAGCGAGAAATCTGAGGTCGAAGTGCTGATGTGGTGGCGCACTCCCGCGCGCTGGAATCTTATGGATGTCGAGGTCGAACAGCGCGTCGGACATCGCGGCGTCGAGGCCCGTCTCCTCACGGACCTCGCGCCGAGCCGCGGCCACGGGCTCGACGTCTTCGGGCTCGATGTGGCCACCGGGCTGAAGCCACAGCGAGAGCGTAGGGTGGGCAATGAGCAGCACCCGATCGTGCGTGCGCGAGACCACGAACGCGCTGGCGGTAAAATGCCCCGGAATGAACTGCTCGCGCGAGAACGGGTCCGTCGTTGTGGCAAGCAGTTCGATCATGCGCGCGTGGTCTCGCGCGTCGCGCGCATCGGCCAGGGGGAAGTCGTCGAGGAGTTCCAGCGTCCGCATCCCGCGAGGGTCCGCGGTGAGCACGCGGACGGTCATCGCCGGCGGCGGCGCGACGACCCGACCAGTGCGCCGAGCACACCGCGCACCAACGTTCCGGTCACGGCGACGGCGGCAGTGCGCAGCACACTCTTGCCCACGCTGCTGCCAAGGATCTGGCCCAGCACGCCGCCCGGCGCTTCCGACGATGCGGCCGATCCTCGCCTCCTCGGGGCCTCGTCCTCGGCGGTCGGCGCGGTCGCTTCGGCGGCATGGCGCGCGGCCAGCATCTCTCTCGCGCTCTCCCGGTCGATCGCCTGGGCGTAGCGCTTCACCTGCGGCGTCTGGATCCGTTGTGCCAGTTCGGCGTCGGTGAGCGGCCCCATCCGCGACTGCGGCGGGATCATGCGTGCGGCAAACGGCGGCGTCGGCGCGCCGCTCGGTTGCAGGGACACCACGAGCGCTTCGCCGATACCTAACGAGGTGAGTGTGGCCGGGATGTCATAGAACGTGGTCTTCGGAAAGGTCCGCGCCGCGGCGCGCAGGTCCTTCTCGTCGTCGGGAGTGAAGGCGCGCAGGGCATGCTGCACGCGGTTGCCGAGCTGCGCGAGCACGGTCTCGGGGATGTCTTTCGGACTCTGCGTGATGAAGAACACGCCCACGCCCTTGGAACGGATCAGGCGCACCGTCTGCTCGATCTGCGCCAGCAGCGCGGGGGATGCGTCCTTGAACAGCAGGTGGGCTTCGTCGAAGAAGAACACGAGCCTGGGCTTGTCGACATCGCCGATCTCGGGCATCTCGTTGAACAAGCTGGCCAGCATCCACAACATGAACGTGGAGAACAGGGCGGGCTTCTGCTGGGCGTCCTGCAGGGCGAGTACGCTCACCAGGCCTCGCCCGTCGCGCTCGACCGCGAGCAGATCGTCGAGCTCGAAGGCCGGCTCACCGAAGAAGCTCCCGGCGCCCTGCTGCTCCAGCTCCACCATTTCGCGCAGGAGCACGCCCACGGTGGCCTTCGACATCCCGCCGTACTCACGCAGTTCGTCGGCACCCTCGTCGCTCAGGTACTGCAAGGCGGCCCGCAGGTCACTCAGGTCGAGCAGGAGCAGGCTCTTGTCGTCGCAGTACTTGAACACCATCGCCAGCACGCTGGCCTGAGTCTCGTTGAGGCCGAGCGCCTTGCTCAGCAGCAACGGTCCGAAGCTCGACACGGTGGCCCGGAGCTGGGCGCCCCGCGTGCCACTCAGGCTCAGGAACTCCACGGGGAAGCCCTGAGCGTGCCAGGCGTACCCCGTGTCCGTCGCTCGCGCGGTGACCTTGGCCGACGCTTCGCCCGGAACCGCGATGCCCGCGACGTCACCCTTGATGTCGGCCAGAAAAACAGGGACTCCCTGTGCCGAAAGTTGCTCGGCGATGAGTTGCAGCGACTTGGTCTTTCCCGTTCCCGTCGCGCCGGCGATGAGGCCGTGGCGATTCATCATGGCGAGCGGGATGCGGACGGTGGGCGACGGGTGGCACTCCCCTTCGTGCACCACGGCGCCAAGGGTGATCGAGGGGCCAGAGCTGCCAAAGGCAGAGGCAGCGGAAGCGATGACGTCGGGATTCATGGGCATACCGGCCGGTGGAGCGTTGGAAACGGCCCATAAGTTGGCGCATCGGGCGCTGGCGCCGCCATGCCGGCGAACTTGCACCGCGCGCGTCGCGGTGCGTGGGATGAGCCCGGGCCCCGCCCGTGGCGGTACGGCGCCTGATCGGACCCTGCCGCGCACGTTATCTTGCCGCTCCCTGCGGTGCCGGGATCGAGGTAGGTGTCTGCGATCCGCACCCGTCTTCCCCGTACCTCATGTCACCCCGTCATCCGCTGGAACTCTCCGGCGACGCCATGCGTGCGTTAGGCGCGCAGGTCGTCGAGGTCTCGGTTCGTCACTTCGAGACGCTGCGCGATCGGCCCGTCTCCACGCCGATGCTGTCGCGTGCCACCACCGAGGCCCTGCTGCGCACGCCTATTCCGCAGCACGGCGAAGACCCGCACGCGCTGGTGCAATGGCTCGCGGACCATGTCTTTGGCCCGCCGCTCCACAGCGACCATCCGCGCTTCTACGCCTTCGTTCCGAGTCCGTCGAACTTCGTGAGCGCCGCGGCCGACCTGCTCACGAGCGCCCACAACGTGTTCATGGGCCATTGGATGGCCTCGAGCACGGCGTCGCAGATCGAGCTGATCGTGGTCGACTGGCTGAGGGAGCTGTGCGGGCTGCCGGCGGAGGGCGGCGGGATCATGGTGAGCGGCGGCTCCATGGCCAACCTGTGCGCGGTGGCCACGGCGCGCGAGGCGATCCTCCGCGGACCGGACGACCGTGGGACGCTCTACTGCTCGGACCAGACGCACTCATCGCTCGCCAAGGGTGTACGTCTGATCGGCTTTCGGCGCGAGCAGCGTCGCACCGTGCCCACCGACGATCAGCTGCGCCTCTCGGTCCCCGCGCTCGAGCGCATGATTGCCGAGGATCGCGCGGCCGGTCGACGGCCATTCTGTGTCGTGGCAAACGGCGGCACGACCAACACCGGCGCGGTGGACCCGTTGCGCGAACTCGCCGCACTCTGCGCCCGCGAGGGCCTGTGGCTCCACGTCGACGGCGCGTACGGTGCGGCAGCGGTCATCACCGAACGCGGACGCGTCGCCCTCGACGGGCTCGGGCTCGCCGACTCCATCACGCTCGATCCGCACAAGTGGCTGTTTCAGCCGTACGAGCTGGGCTGTCTGCTCGTGCGGGACGCGCGCCGCTTGCGCGACGCCTTCGCGCTCGAGCACGACGACCACGCCGACTACCTCGCCGACGTCACGCGACACGTCGAGTCGGAGGTCAACTTCTACGAGATGGGGCCGCAGCTCACGCGATCGTTCAAGGCGCTCAAGCTCTGGCTCTCGCTGCGGACCTTTGGCCTGGATGCATTCCGTCGCGCCATCGACGTTGGCTTCGACATGGCCGAGGAGGCGGCGCGCGCGCTGGACGAGGACGGACGCTGGGAGGTGGTGACGCCACCGCAGATGGGGGTCGTGTCGTTCCGATGGCGCGGTGATGGCACGCACACGGCGGAGGAGATCGAGGCCATCACGGCGCGCTCGGTCGACGCCATGCGCCACGACGGGTACGCCCTCGTCATGTCGACGTCGCTCCGTGGGCGGGCTGCGCTGCGCCTCTGCCCGATCCACCCCGGCACGAACGCGGGTGAAATTCGCGAGACCGTGCGTCGCTTGAGCGTGTTCTCTGAGGCGGCGGCTTTGGCCGTGGGGTCGTCAGCCGGCGCGTAAGCGCCGGCTGACGTTCACGAACTTACCGGAGGCCCCGTTCAGGACAGGTCGGCGCTTCACCGGACAGCGCGAACGCCGGGTGTGATATCCACTGCTGAACTCGCGCGGCCCCGTCCTACACGAGTGCTGCTGCGGCGCGCACGATGTGCTCGGCCGTGATGCCGTACTCCTGGTAGATCCGCTGGTACGGCGCGCTCGCACCAAACTTCTCGATGCCGATCACGGTGCCGTGGTCTCCGACCAGTCGGTACCAGGGCATGGGATGCGCGGCCTCGATCGCGATGCGCGGCACGCCGGGCGGCAGCACGGACGCTCGCCACGCCGCGTCCTGCTGCGCGAACAGCTCCATGCTCGGCACGCTCACCACGCGGGTGCGCACACCCTTCGCGGCGAGCGTGGTTTGCGCCTCGAGCGCCAGCGAAACCTCGGATCCGCTGGACATCACGACGAGCTGCGCCGGCCCGCCCGCGCTCTCGGAGATCACGTATCCACCGCGGGCCAGCCCGCTTGCGGCCCCGCGGCCGGGCAGGGCGCGGTCGATGAGAGGCAGCTTCTGGCGCGTGAGCACCAGGGCCGTCGGCCCGGTGCGGTGCGTGAGGGCGAACTTCCACGACTCGGCCACCTCGTGCGCATCGGCGGGACGAAGCACCACCAGGTTCGGAATGCAGCGAAGCGCGGAGAGATGCTCGACAGGCTGGTGCGTCGGGCCGTCTTCGCCAAGGCCGATCGAGTCGTGCGTGAACACGTAGATCACGCGCTGGCACATGAGCGCGGCCAGTCGAACGGCCGGGCGCATGTAGTCCGAGAACACCAGGAACGTGCCGCCGTATGGAATGACTCCGCCGTGGAGCGCCATGCCGTTCATCATGGCCGCCATGCCGTGCTCACGGACCCCAAACGGCACGTTGCGGCCGGCGAACGCGTGCGCGCCGAGCAACGGCGCGTCCTTGATCGTCGTCAGGTTGGAGCCGCTCAGGTCCGCCGATCCGCCGAACAGCTCGGGAACCTTGCCCGCCAGTGCGTTGAGCACGACGCCCGAGGCCGCACGGCTTGCGACGTTGCCGTTCTCCGCGGTGAATGTCGGGATCGCCTGCGCCCATCCACCGGGCAGGTCACCCTGCGTCCGACGGCCGAACTCCATCGCCTCGGCGGGGAACGCCTTTGTGTACGCGATCACCTGCCTGCGCCAGGCGTCGTGCCCGGATGCCCCACGCGCCGTGAGGCTCTGCCAGTGGGCGCGGGCCTCGTCGGGCACGGTGAAGGGTTCCGGGTACTCCCAGCCATAGGACTGCTTCGTGAGCGCGATCTCGGCGGCGCCTAACGGTTCGCCGTGCGCCTTGGCGCTGTCCTGCCGATTGGGCGACCCGTAGCCGATATGGGTGCGGGTGATGATGAGCGTGGGGCGCGTGGGGTCGGCCTTCGCCGCCCCGACCGCGCGATCGATGGCGTCGAGGTCGTTCACGTCCTCGATGCGCAGCACCTGCCACCCGTAGGCTTCGAAACGTCGCTGCGTGTCGTCGGTGAACGTCAGGTCGGTGCTGCCGTCGATCGAGATGCGATTGTCGTCGTAGAAGCCGATCAGCTTGCCGAGACCAAAGTGGCCCGCAAACGAGGCGGCTTCGTGCGAGATACCCTCCATCAGGCATCCGTCGCCGACGATGAACCAGGTGTGGTGATCGACGATGGCGTGACCATCGCGATTGAACTCGGCGGCGAGGTGCGCCTCAGCCACCGCCATCCCGACGGCATTGGCCAGCCCCTGGCCGAGCGGGCCGGTGGTCGTCTCGACGCCGGGCGTGTGACCGTGTTCCGGGTGCCCGGGAGTGCGGCTCCCCCACTGACGGAACTGCTTGAGGTCGTCGAGGGTCACGTCGTAACCGCTCATGAACAGCGACGCGTACAGGAGCATCGACGCGTGACCGTTGGACAGCACGAAGCGGTCGCGATTGGGCCAGGCCGGATCCGCCGGATTGTGGCGCAGGTGTCGGGTGAACAGGGCGTAGGCGAGGGGCGCGAGCCCCATCGGGGCGCCCGGGTGGCCGCTGTCGGCCTGCTGGACGGCGTCCATGGCCAGCGTGCGCACGGTATTGATGCACAGCGCGTCGAGCGACGTCGTCGTCGCGTCGGCGGAGGGGGTCAACGGCAGAGCTCCTGTGGGGGTCGCGCCTCGTTCCTTGTCAAAGTTAGTGATCGCTCCCGACGAGGTGGAGGTATGAGCGCAGACATCGAGGGGGCAGGTCGAGATTTCACGCGACTGACAGCACATTCCGCAGATGACCCGACCCGTTCCAGCCAGACGACGCTCCGTTGCTGCCCTCCGGCGCCTGTGGCGCGCCGTGGCGATCGTGGCCCTGGGCAGCGTCGCCGCAGCGGCGCAGGCGCCCACACCGCGCGAAGACTCGCTGCACCGCGCCATCTTCCGCGAACTGGTGGAGATCAACACCTCACCGCTCGGAGGCAACGTGAGTCGCGCCTCACGTGCCGTGCAGCGACGGCTGCTGGGGGCGGGCTACTCCGCGCGTGACGCGCGCGTGGTGGGTGGCGCGCCGAGCTGCCTCAACGTGGTGGCCACCCTGCGCGGCCGCGATGCGACAGCCAGGCCGTTGCTGCTCATGGCCCATCTGGACGTGGTCGGTGCGCGACGCGCCGACTGGACGCACGATCCCTATGTGCTCCGGGAGGCCGACGGCTGGTTCTACGGACGCGGCGTCATGGACAACAAGGCCGGTGCGTCCGTGCTGGTCGCGAACATGATCCGATGGAAGCGGGAGCGCTTTGTACCACAGCGCGACGTCATCATGGTGCTGACCTGCGACGAAGAGACCACTGCCGCCGGTGGCATTGGCTGGCTCCTCGAGCACGAGCCGCGACTGCGCGCCGCCGACTACGCGCTCAACACCGACGCCGGCGGGGCCAGCGATTCGCAGAGTGGCCGCGTCGCCTTCGACCTGCCGGCGGCGGAGAAGATGTACGCCACGTTCGAGTTTGTCGCGCGCAATCCGGGCGGACATTCTTCGGTTCCGCGTCCGGACAACGCCGTCTACGCCCTGGCCGCTGCCCTCACGCGCCTGGCGAACCACCGCTTTCCCATCCTCTACAACGACGTCACGCGCGGGGCATTCACGCGTGGCGCCGACCTGGAGACGGGCCAGCTCGCCGAGGACATGCGAGCGGCCGGTCGCGGCGAAACGACGGGAGCGGCGATCGATCGACTGCTGCAGAACCCGGTGCTCGCGAACCAGCTCCACACCACCTGCGTCGCGACGATGCTGAGTGGCGGGCACGCCGAAAACGCGCTCGCTCAGTCAGCCACGGCCACAGTGAACTGCCGCGTCATGCCAGGGGTGCCGATCGCGGAGGTCGAGCGCACGCTCGCGGACCTCGTCGCGGACACCAGCGTCACCGTACGTCTCACCGCCCCGCCCACGCCGAGCCCGGCGTCGCCGCTCCGCGCTGACGTGCTGCCGACGATCGAAGCGATGGCCGAGCGCTTCTGGCCGGGCGCGGTGGTCGTGCCGGGGATGTCGGCAGGCGCCACGGATGGCCTCTACCTCAGGAATGCGGGCGTGCCGGTGTATGGGGCAGGTGCCATCCTCATGGACCCCGCGCGCGATCGCTCGCACGGCCTGGACGAAACCGTGCCCGTGCAGGCCCTCTACCGCGCGCGGGAGTACTGGTACGAACTCGTGAAGGCCCTCACCTCGGGGCAGGCACGCACGATGTAGTCCGCTCCGGGCACGTCCACCATCCGCGATCCTCGCATGCTCCGTCAGATCCTGTTCACCCTCCTTGTCGTTCCGATCCTGCTCGCCGCGTGCGACGCGCGCCCCGCGCCCGAGTCCGACACGACGTCGATAACGCTGCCGCCGGCGCCCATCGGCTGGGCGTTCGATGCGCCGGCAACGTGGGATGATCGCGTGACGCTCGAGGACTCCGGGTCTGTCCCAGGTACCCGCTCGGCGCGAACGTTCATCTACACACCGCGCGATTCAGGCACGGGACGACAGCCGCTGCTTGGCATCTTCGTCTTTGACTCCGCCGCATGGTCGGCGGCGGCGGTCGGTGAGCGCGTCCCCGGGCTGGACTCTCTTGCGAGTGCCGGTGGCCAGGTGTTCGCGGCCTCGGTGGCGCCAGGCAACCCATTCGCCGAAGGGAGCCGCGACTTCCGCGCCTTTGACTCGCTGCGCGTGGCCCTTGCCACGGTGCGGAAGGGGTTTCGCGTGGCGAGGTAGACACGGTTCGGGGTCCCATAGCGCGCCACGCGCGCGTCGGCCCTCGCCGAGCGGTGGCTCAGGGTCCTGGGGGGAGGGTAGCCCCCTCGTGTGCAAGTTTTCGGACCGCCGACGTCTCCCCGGTGAACCTCCCCGGAGACCGCCATGCACCGCCGACTCGTCCCGCTGCTCCTTGCCCTGTCACCCACCCTTGCGTTGGCACAGGGCCGCCTGATCTCCCGCTGCGCTCCACCACCGGCATGCCGGCCAGATGCGGAATGCGGGCGAGTCGCCGTGACCGACTGCGGCCCGACGCTCGTTCGGTCGGGAAGCACGGTGCAGGTCGCGCTCACCGACCGCGTGCTGCGCTATGAGGTCACGGAGACGTTCGTGAATCGAGGCCGAAGTGTGGCCGAGGCCGACTACATCTTTCCCCTGCCGGCCGGGGCCGCGTTCGAGGACCTCAAACTGTCGATCAACGGGGAATTGGTCGCTGGCGAAACCATGACGGCGGATCGGGCGCGCAGCATCTACGAAGAGATCGTGCGGCGTCAGCGCGATCCGGCCCTGGTCGAGTGGATGGGAAGCGGGATGTTGCGGACGCGGATCTTTCCGATTGCACCGGGTGAGGAGAAGAAGGTCGTCGTCCGCTTTCAGGCGGTTGCATCCCGCGAAGGCGACGCGCTCCGCGTGGACTACCGACGCGGCAGCGATCCCAACGCGTCCGGCGCGCCCGCGCTCGTCCGACCTGCGGTGGAACCGCGCGGATTGGCCGCGGAAACTGGCGGCTGGACGGCGTTCACGCTGCGGTACCAGCCGGGCAATGCCTACGGCGATCCGTATTCGCCGACCCACACCCTGCGCGAGCGCGACGCCGGTCGCGAACACGTCGTGGAGGCGCGGGGCAGCGCCGCGGACGTGACGATCCTCCTCCCGCTTCGGCGACCCAACACCGCGGCGATCAGCGTCCTCACTCACGACCCTGACGACGACGCCGGGTTCGCGCTTTTTACCATTAGTCCGCCGGCGACGGCGCAGCGCACGTTGCCGCGGGACGTGACGCTCGTGATCGACGTATCGGGTTCGATGCGCGGTCGCAAGATGGAACAGGCGCGCGAGGCGGGCCACGTGCTCCTTGCGTCACTCCGCGCCGAGGATCGTTTCCGCATCGTGGACTTCTCCACCGACGTCCGCAGCTTCCGCGACGGCTTTACCTCGGCCACGCGCGACAACGTGCGCGAGGCGGGTCGCTACCTCGACGCGTTGCAGGCCGACGGCTCGACCAACATCTCCGGGGCGCTCGAGGCCGCGCTCGAGGCGCGGAGCGACGGCGAGCGGTTGCCGCTCGTGGTCTTCATGACGGACGGCGAACCGACCATCGGTGAACGCAATCCGGATCGCATCGCGGCGATGGCGGCGCGCCAGCGGGGAAAGGCGCGGCTCTTTGCCATCGGCGTGAGTGCCGACGTGAACGCCGGCCTCATCGAACAACTGGCCATCGAAGGCCGCGGCACGGCGCACTTCGTGAGGGACAGCGAATCCGTGGAGCGCACGGTGTCGCTCCTCGCCTCGCGCCTCACCGCGCCGGTGCTGACCAACGTGCGGCTGCGGGTGGACGGTGTGCGGCTCCACCAGGTGCTGCCGTCGGGACCGATCGACCTGTTCGCGGGCCAGGACATGGTGGTGCTCGCCCGCTACGAGGGCCACGGCGACGCGAGCGTGCGCCTCGAGGGAGAGTCGGTGGACGGCCCGGTGACGTGGTCAACGCGCGCCCGCTTCGCGGACCACGACCGCGACAACCCGTTCGTCGCGCGCCTCTGGGCGGCCCAGCGCATCGGCTGGCTGGCCGCCGAGAAGCGCCGAGGCGGCGCCAGCCAGGAGATGGACGCCGAGATCCGTTCGTTAGGCGAGCGGTACGGCATCCCGACCGAGTTCACGTCGTACCTGGTCGTGGAGCCGGGCACGACGGTCGCCGCGATGCGTGACGGGCCGGCCAGTCTCCCGCGGGACGCCGGGCTGCGTCGCGACCGCGCGTCGCTGGGCAACGCCGTCCCCACCGCCCAGGCCGCGAGCGGCGCGGGCGCGATGCCCGCGGCGCCCAGCGCCAGCGAGCGCCGGTTCGAGGAAGCGCGCGCCGCCGCGAGGCAGCGAGAAGCGAAATCGACGGCCGAGCTGGATGAGGTCGCGGGCACGGCGGGTCCGCGCCGGGCCGGTGGGCGGCTCTTCACCCTCGCCAACGGTGTATGGACCGATACACGTTTCGTCGCGAGCCTGCGCACCGTGACCGTCAAGCCCTTCTCTCCCGCGTACTTCGCGTTGCTGCAACGCCTCGACCAGCTGGCCGCCCCCTTTGCGCTCGGCGAGCGCGTGGTGGTTGCTGGCCGCGCGGTGGCGGTCGCCCTCGCGCCGACCGGGGTGGAGCGCCTCACGGCGGCCGAACTGGCGACCGTGATGCGCGACTGGTAGCGGCGGATGCGCGACGACGAGCTCGAACGACTCTTTCACCTCTACCACACTCCGCTCGTGCGGTATCTCACGCGACGGCTGGGTGACCGCGACTGGGCCGAAGAGGTCGCGCAGGAGACCTTCCTGCGCGCCCTTCGCCAGGAGCGCCTGACGAGTGAGCGGTCGTGGCTGTTTGCGGTCGCGACCAACCTCGTGCGGGACGAGGCACGGAAGGACGAGCGACGGCGTCGTCACCTGCAGTTGCTGGCCGAGGAGGAGCGGGACCGCGTCGTGGAGCCGGTGGTGCCCGATGCGGACCGCGCGCGCGAGCAGGCCCTCGCGCGCCGCGCGGTGGACGGCCTCGCCGAGCGCGATCGCCTCGCCCTGCTGATGAAGGAGGAAGGCCTGAACTACGGTGAGATTGCCGAAGCGTTAGGCATGAGCGTCGGTTCGATCGGGACGACGCTCGCGCGGGCGCGACGCCGTCTCGCCGAGTCGTACGAAGCCCTGCAGGCCGCCGACTCGGGCGGTGGAGGAAGTCATGCGGCATCCTGACGAAGGCACCATCCACGCCTGGCTCGACGGGGAGCTTGCGCCCGACGAGGCCGCGGCGCTCGCGGCGCACGTCGCCGAGTGTGCGACCTGCGCGGCGACGGTCGCCGAGGCCCGCGGACTCGTGGCCGCGTCGGCTCGCATCCTCAACGCGCTGGACGACGTGCCCCGCGACGTCAGCCCGACCTCGCGCAGAGCGACGCGTTCGCCCAGGCCGACGAACGCGGGGCTGCGCCGGCGTCGGCCGTTCTACCGCCATCCACAGTTTGCCGCCGCGGCGGCGGTCGCGGTGCTTGCCGTGGGTACGATGACCGTGTTGCGCCGGAGCCCCGGCGCGGTGAGCGAGGCGCCCGCGCCGGTCGCGGCCCAACGCATGGACTCGGCGGCACTGGGGACGGCGCCGCCTCCAGCGCCGGCCGGCCCCGAGGTCGGGACCGGAGCCGTGGCGGCCGGCGTGCCTGCATCACCGAAATCCGTCGCCGTCACGGCAACACCGGCATCTGAAAAGCGTTCGCTGCGGGATGCAGGTCCGGAAGGCGGCGCCAGGCGCGGCGAGGCCAGCGCATCAAGTGGCGTGGACGCGGCGGGCACCGTGGGCGCCATCCGCACACTCGCCGCGGACGCTCCGAGAAGGGAGATCGCGCAGGAGGCGGTGGCCGCGGAAGCGAAGGTGGATCGCCTCGCGCGAACCACGGCGGACTCGACGCCACCTGCGCCGACGACCATCGCGGCGGCTCCCGTGCCCCGCGCCGCTCCCAGGGCGGATTCGGTCGTGGCCGCCGAAGCAAGGCGCCTCGAGGGCGAGCGCAAGGCAAACCTTCAGCCGATGCAGGTCGCCGCCACCGGCGCGGCATCGTCCGTGGAACGGCGGCGCGCCGAGGTCGACGCGTCCCGCGCCCCCCTGTGCTACGAGTTGGCGCGCACGCCGCTCACTCAGCAGCTCGGCGTTCCGGAGCGCATCGTGCTGCTGCCGCAACGCGCGCCCATCGCCGGCGATCGTGCCTGGTATGCCGCACGCGACCCGGGCTCGAACGTGGTGAACGCGTGGATCTGGGCACCCGGCGAGGGCGACCTCGTTCAGCTCGCGCGCGCAGATGGGACGCCGGCCAGCCCACGCCAGCCGGTCACGATCTCACCAACCGGCGACCGTGCCGCGGTACGGGCAACCCGTGTGCCCTGTACGGTGCCCTGAGCGCGCATCCGTCGTTTCGTGCCGCGCGGCCCGCCCCCAGGGGTCGCGCGTGGTCAGCGCGACCGGCCGCGCGGCCGTGGAGCTTTTCGTGGTTTGTCTGGTACGTCGCGCACGCCGCGCAGTCCGCGCTCGGTCCACTCGAGCAGTTCCGGATCGTCTGCGACCTCGTCCGCGGTGACGACCACCCACGTGCCCATCGCTCGTCCGCCCATAGGCGCAAACGGCGTCACCCCGCGGGTCGCGAGGGCCGCGTTGTATTCGGCCGACGGGCACTTCACGAGCACTCCCGGCCCCCACACGATGAGGAACGCGCTCTTGCCGAGCAGGAACCCGCGGCCTCCAAAGACATTCTTCTCGCGGATCAACGCGGCGCCGCCGGCGAGCCGCGGCAGCACGTCGCGCATGCGTTCGGCAAGACCAGCGTCCCAGGTCATCAGGCGGTGGGTGTGGCCACCGAGCCAGCCGTCGCGGCGCTGGTGCCGTCGTCGCGGGTGCGCAACGCACGCATGACGGTGCGGCCGGCCGCGACCGCGCCGATCAGGATGTAGATGTAGAACGAGTAGACGCGCCACCAGATCAGCGAGGCCGCCATGAGGCGTCCGGGCAGGACGCCGTCCAGCGCCGCCTTGAAGGCGATCTCCACCACGCCGCCGCCGCCCGGCGCTGGTGCGACCGCCGCCCCGTAGAGCAGCGCCATGGGCCACAACACGAGCGCCGAAAGCGGTGCGCGTTCGCCGTAGGTGTAGACGATGATCGGCAACGCCAGCAGTCGCGCCAGCACGTGCAGGATCGAAAACGCCAGGGCCGTGGCCATGAGCCCAGGACGCGCCGTGCGGAGCGAGCCGATGCTCGATCGAAGGCTGCGGAGCGCGAGCTGCACCCGGCGCCAGATGCCGGCGTTGATGCCAAGCACGCGCACGAGCGCAGGCGGAGGCCCGTTGGCCCCACGCCGCGCAATCACGTAGCAGGCCGCCCCCGCACCGAGCACGCCGATCGCATACAGCGCCACCGTGGCCAGGAGTCCGCGGATCATCCCCGACTCCTCGCGCCACACGACGCCAAAGCCCACGGCGATGACCGCGAGCGAAATCATCTCGAGAAAAAGCTCCAGAAAGAGGATCAGCAAGACGTTCGCGACGGCCGTTCCTGCCTCGCTGAGCACGAGAAAGCGCGCCGGTTCGGCGCCCGAGCGCGAGGGCGTGATCGAGGCCGCAAAGTCACCACCGAGGATGGTGCGCGCCGCCACGCCGAACGGTGTGTGTACGCCGATCGCCCGTGCGCTGAACACGATCTTGAGCACTCGACACAGGATCTCGAACCCTACGGCGCCGAGCAGCAACAGGTGCGTCCACCAGGGCAGCCCGAGCGGCGCTCCCCCCGCTGCCGGCCAGCTCGACGCGATCACGTACACCGACACGCCGATCGCCGTGGCGAACGACAGGAAGGTGAGAAACCAGCGGAGTGGTGGCATTCGAAAGGCGAGGGTTTGCTGAGCGTCGGGCGAGCGGTCCCCTGCGGGACCGCCGAGGAAGAATCTGCGCCGACCGGACCCCGGTGGCACCTCTTGCGCGGGGCGGGCCGGCAGCCCATCCCCTATCCAGGGCGCGGTCTCCCTAAACGCCCCGACGCCGATCGGCATCTATTACCCGGATGCCTCCGACGAGCCCTCGTGCCCTCGCACCCGCCCCGCGCATGAACGACGCGTCTCCGGTCGGCTCGACCGACGACGTGGGAATGTGGGTCGCCCGTGCGTCTGCCGGAGACGTGGCCGCGTTCCAGCGGCTCTACGAGCGCAGTGCCTCGCGGGTTTTCGGGCTCTGCCTGCGGATGACGGCCGATGCCCAGCGGGCGCGTGAGCTCTCGCATGACGCGTTCGTGCGGGCGTGGGAGCGGCTGCCCGGCTTTCGTGGAGAGTCGCACTTCGACACCTGGATGCACCGGCTGACCGTCAACGTCGTGCTGGAGCAGGCCAGGAGCGACCGCCGGCGCGAGGCCCGGGTGGCCCTGGCCGACGACGAGGGGACCGCGACCACGGGGGACGTGGCGGGGGCACATGGTCCCGACGACGTGCTCGAGCGCATCGACCTCGAACGCGCGATCGCCGCATTGCCTCCGAACGCGCGCGCCGTCTTCGTGCTTCACGACGTCGAAGGGTTCCGGCACGACGAAATCGCCGAGCGTATGCACCTCGCCGCCGGTACGGTGCGTGCGCATCTGCACCGCGCCCGTCAACTGCTCATGAGGAAGCTGCACCGATGATCGACCACCCGGGCTGGGACCAGCTGAATGACATCGCCGAGGATCGCGCGCGCGCGAGCGCGCGGGTCGAGGCGCACGTTCGCGATTGCGGTGAGTGCCACGACGTGTTGACGGCCCTGCGCGCCACGCTGGGCGCAGCCGCGGCGCTGCCCCGTGAGGCCGCACCTCCGATCGGTCTCTGGGACGATGTTCGCCATGCGATCGAAGCGCGCAAGGTGACGCCGATCGTCGCGGGCGCTGACGCGTCCATCGCCGGGACGAACGCCGAGGTGCTCGGGGCCGCGATGAACGCTGGCGTCTCCCGGGCATCGACCGATACGGACGCGCCAGCGTCGGCGAACACGGACGCGTTCACGGTGTCGCCGGCGCGGTCCAGGGTCACGTGGTGGATGTCGCCGCGCTGGCTTGCGGCTGCCGCCGTTGCGCTCGTGAGCGTGTCCTCGGGACTCACCCTGCTCATCGTGCGAGGCTCGGCGGCGCGTGTGACCGTGACGCGGGCCGACGCTGGCGCGAGCATGCTGCCGGCGCAATGGCAGGCGGCGGAGCGCGGGTACCAGGCCAGCGTCGTCGAGCTGCGAGCGCAGCTCGACACTCAACGCGCCGGCCTCGATCCGGCCACGGCGGCGGCCGTGGAGCGCTCCCTGGTCACGATCGACGCCGCGATCGCGGAGGCGCGCGAGGCGCTGCTGCGCGATCCGGCGAGTGCAGCACTGGCCGAGCTGCTGGCATCCAACTACCGACAGAAAGTCGAACTGCTGCGTCGAGCGACCCTGCTCGATGCCACCACCTGAGCCCATCATGCGTGTTCGTTCGCTCGCCGTTCTGATGCTCGCTGCCGCGCCCCTGGCCGCGCAGCAGAAAGTGGACGCGCGCTACGCGGTAACGCGCGACGTGTACGTCCGCATCAACGGCGCATACGCGGCGCTCCGGATCGTTGGCTGGCAAAAGGACTCCCTCGTGCTCACCGGAACGCTGCCTCGAGGCACGCGCGTCGAGACCGCACTCGGTGCGCCGGCCGACGGGCCGAGGAAGGGTGCAAAGTTCTACATCGAGCCGCCGACCGAGGGCGGCGCGTCGGGCACGCTCGAGCTGTTCGTGCCCGTCGGCGCGACCGTATGGGCCAAGGCCGGCAACGCGCGTTTCGACGTGAGCGGCATCACGGGCAGCCTGGACCTCAACCTCGTGGGCGGCGCGATCGCCGTGAATGGTGCGCCGCGCGAGCTCAACGTCGAGTCGATGGACGGTTCGGTGGACATCACCGGGTCACCGGGCTGGTTGCGGGTGAAGACCGCAACCGGTGAGGTGACCGTCCGGGGTTCGTCGTCCGACGTGGGCATCACGACCGTTGGCGGGGGCGTCACCCTGCGCGACGGCACGTGGGAACGCGTGCGCATCGAAGCTGTCACCGGCGACGTGATGTTTGGCGGAACGATGCGCCACGGCGGCAACCTCACCATCGACTCGCACAGCGGCACCATCAGCCTGCAACTCGGCGCCACGCCGTCGATCGACATCGATGCGACGACCATCGCCGGGACCATCATCAACAGCGTGTCCGCGCGCCGTCCCACGCCGGGACGGGAAGGGCGGGGGGAAGAGCTGACCCTGGCCCTGGGCGTTGGCGACGCCCGCGCCACGCTGCGTTCCTTCAAGGGGAACATCCGGCTCAATCGTTAGGTCCGTGCTCGCCCATTGCCATCCGGAGACACCATGACCCGATTCATCCTCGGGGCGCTTGCGGCCGCCCTTGCCGCCCCGGCGCCCGTCCGACTCGCTCCTGTCGTCGTCAGCCCCGCCGTTCCACTTGGCCCGCCGTGGATCAGCATCGAGCACCCGGTGAACCCGTACGACCAGACCACCCGTGGCGCGTTTCTCGTGGTGCACGCCTTTCATCACGGCACACTCACCGCCTTTCCGGTGAGCGGCACGGCCGAGGGCCTGGTGAACGGGCAGCGTCGCACGCTGAAGCTGGACTTCAGGACCACGTCCCGCACCGGAGCCTATGCCCTGACGAAGCAGTGGCCGTCGGAGGGCACGTGGTCGCTCGTGATCACGGTCGCGCAGGGGCCCGAAGACGCCGTGAGTGCGGTCGTCGACCTCGATGGCGCGGGGGACGTCGCCCGCGTCCACGTGCCGACGCGACAGCAGGATCGCTGGACCGTCCCGGCCAGAGTCTCGATGAGCGAGATCGAGGCATCGCTCCACCAGCGGGCGGCGAAGTACGCAGCGCGCTGATCGCTCACCCGGGGCTCCGCACTCGCCTCGCTCAGGCGCGCCTGGCAGTGCGGAGCACCGGTCTCATCGTACCAGGCGGCGAAGCATGCGTCGCGGACCCGTCTCCCATGTGAACGGCTCTAGTGCGTCGTCGTTGCCTTGAGCCCGTTGCGGGCCAGCACCGCGCTGACCAGCGCCAGCACGCCGCCTAACGTCATCGCGGCTCCTGGGAAGTACACGGGGGCGCCCGGCCGCGTGAACCAGGCAAACGTGTTGGCCATGATGAGCGGCCCCGCGATCGTCGTCAGGCTCATGATGCTCGTCAGCGCACCCTGCAACTCGCCCTGCTCGCTCGGTGGCACCGTGCCGGAGATCAGACCCTGGATCGCCGGGCCCGCGATGCCACCGAGGCAGTAGACGAACGTGAAGGCAAACATCTGCCAGGTGGACGTCGCCGCCGCATACAGGAAGAAGCCGATGGAGTAGAGCGCGAGGCCGACGTACACGCTGCGTCGCTGGCCAAGCCTCGGGATGATCACGCGAATCAGCCCACCCTGCACGAGCCCGATCCCGAGCCCAACCACGGCCAGCGACGCGCCAATGGTCCGCTCACTCCAGTGAAACTTCTCGATGGTGTAATACGACCAGTTGCTCTGCACCGCATGTGCGGCGATCTGCACGAGGACCAGCGATCCCACCAGGCCCACGACCACGGGATGCCGCTTGATCCCCATGAGCGAACCCAGCGGGTTGGCGCGCGACCAGTCAAAGGCGCGCCGGTGCTCGGGCTTGAGCGACTCTGGCAGCACGAAGTAACCGAACAGCCAGTTCACCAGCGTCAGGCCGGCGGACGCCATGAAGGGAACGCGTGGCCCAAGTCCGCCCAGCATGCCGCCAAGCAAGGGCCCGAGGATGAAGCCAAGCCCGAAGACCGCGCCGATCATCCCGAAGTTCTGCGCCCGCTTCTCCGGTGGTGATACATCGGCAATGTAGGCCGCGGCCGTGGTGAAGCTCGCACCCATGGCGCCCGCGATCACCCGGCTCAGGAACAGCCACCAGATCGTTGGCGCAAAGGCCATGAACAGGTAGTCGATGCCAAACCCGAACAGCGATGCGAGGAGTACGGGACGCCGGCCAAAGCGGTCACTCAGCCCGCCCATGATCGGTGCGCACAGGAACTGCATTGCCGCATACGCAAACGTCATCCACCCGCCCCAGCGGGCTGCGTCGCTGATCGGCTGGCCGGTGAGGCCGGTAATCAGCCGTGGCATCACCGGGATGATGATGCCAAGCCCCGCGACGTCGATCAGGAGCGTGACGAGGATGAAGCCGAGAGCGGGGGCACGGTGGCGCATGGGGGGCGAAAGGTAATTCGGCCGCGCACTGCGCGCCCTCGAACCCGGCCGAGTGCGTACCTGCGCAATGCGTCCAGAGGCGCGCAACGCCCGCAACGCCGCGACCTCCTGCACCAGGCGCACGGCCTCGTCCACCGGCAGTGGGTCGCTGCCTTCCCGCCTCAGCGCGCGATGCGGAACCCCATGATCGCCGTGCGACCCGCCGTCACCTGCACATCGTCGCGCTCGTTCCGCTGCACGTTCGACAGGTTGTCGACCCGCACGTACCACTCCGCGCTCCGCCCGAACGTCCACGCGAGCCCCGCGAACGGCTTGGTGAGCGACGGATATTCCACCCAGTAGTTCCGCAGCAGCGGCTTGCTCTGCGCCGTCCCCAGCTCGCCGGCGTAGTAGTCCAGCCAGTCGTAGCCCATCCACGATCCCACGTAGCTCGCGCCCAGCGTCGCCCGGCCACGACCGCGTTCAAGGGTGAGAGACGCGAGCCCGGACGCCCTCGGCACCTCGGGAACCCGATCACCGACGGCCAGGTCGCCCGTGTACGTCGGCGACAGGCGGCGCACCCGGCTGTTGGTGAACGAGTAGACCACATCGCCACGCACCATGCCCGCGCGCGCGCTGCCTTCGATCTCGACCCCGCTGTTGTGGATCCGACCCACGTTCTGGTACTGGATCGTGCGTGCGCGCTCCAGCGGATTCGGTACAACCTGCTGGATCAATCCGTCGGCGTCCTGCGCATACAGGGTGAGCGAGAGGTTGAGTCGATCACCGGCGTAGATCTCGATGCCGCCTTCGGTCCCCGACTGGACTTCGGGCTCGAGTTCCGGGTTGGCCTGCTGGCGGAAGCCCAACGTGCGAATCGCCCGCCGCATCGACGGAGCTGGGGGGCGAATGCCCTTGCCGTATGCCGTGCGCACCTTGACCGTCGCCTCGCCCACGTCGCGAGTGAGCGCGAGACCCACCATGGGCGAATATGCCGTGCTCACGTTCTGGCCGAAGTTCGAGTTCCGCTCACCGCGCAACCCGGCACTCAGGAACAGCGTGTTCGCGACGTCGACCTTGAGCTGGCCAAAGACGCCGGTGTTGCGGACGCGTTCCCGATAGAGTGACGTGAGGCCCGGACCGTTGCCCACCAGGTCGGATCGATTCCCCAGCCGCTCGCGGTCGAGGTCCGCGCGCTCGGCGCCCAGTGTGAGTGTGGCTGAGCCGTGCGGCGATGCGATCACACGGGCGGCCATGCTGTAGCGCAGCGACGCCTTGCTCGCGGCCTCCTGCGTGGCGCCGAGCAACGCGTCGGCGACGGTCGCGGGTTCGCGCTGCGCGGGAATCGATCCCGAGTGGCGGTCGATCCCCACCACCAACGTCTGCCGCCACCATTCCCGCGGCTGGAAATCGGCCGTGACGCCGTACGTCTCATTCTCGATGCGCTGCTGCCGGAGCAGCGGCCGCACTTCGGCGGTCGACGTGTTGACGACGTTGCGCAGCAGCGGGTTGTCCGGCGCGGTGAAGCGGATGTCGGCGTAGCGCGCGGTAGCGTCGAGCCGAAGCGCACCCAGCATCGTGCGCGCGCCCCCGTATGCGCCGCGCGTGCCCGACGAGCCACCGGTCACTACGGGGCCCAGGTCTTCGTACGTGCCCCCAAACCCAAATGACGTGGTGCCGCCACCCGTGAACCCCATCGCCGAGTGCCGCTGCGTCGCCGACGGGTTGGCTGTGAAACGGCTCTCCTGGCGTCCGAGCGACGCGACCGCGTCGACCTGTGGGCGCCACTGGGCGGACGGCGTGCCCTTGCGCGTGACGACCTGCACCACGCCGCTGATCGCATCGGAGCCATACATGGCCGAGCCCTGCGGCCCGCGAATCACCTCTACACGGTCGATGCTGAACGGATCGATGGCGAACAACAGGTACGGACTCGCGAGCTCCACTCCGTCGACGTACGTCTTGAGATAGTTCGAGGTGAAGGAACTCGATCCGCGCACCGATCCGATCTGCGCCAGCGGGCCCGCGATCCCGAGATCCCACGCGACGATGCCCGGAATGCCCGTGCGAAAGACCTGGCTCATGCTCGTGAGGCCGAGCTGCGTGAGCTGACCCTGGGTGCGCACGCTCACGGCACTGGCGAGCGAACGCTCGGAGGCGCCAGCCGCCGGTGTCCCCATGACGAGGATCCGATCCATCACCTGTGCGCGGCTCGTGCGCAGCGGGGGCCGAAGGATGGTGACACTGTCGAGCCCTGACGCGGCGGGCGAGCGCTGGATGGGTGCGCGCACCACGATCACGTACCCCGAGGGACTCACCACCACATCGAGGTCCGTCTCGCGGAGCACCTCGTGGAAGGCTTCGCCCATGGCGACGCGTTCGCGCTCGAAACTCACACGCACGTGCCCCGGCAGGATGTCACTGGAGTAGGCAAGGCGCGCCGAGCCCGCGGCGGCAACCAACCGGAGGGCCTGTTCGACCGTGGCGTCGCTCACGCGCACGCTGATCACGCGCGAGAGGATGCCGCTGTGCGCGGCGGCGCGCGGCAGGCTATCGGTGGAAACGACCTGGCGTTCCTGGGCTCCCAGCGTCGTCGCCGTGGCGACCCACGCCACGAGCAGCCGGCCCGCCAGCGCGCGCGCCGCGGCGAGCGCGCCAGGGCGCGTCATCACGCACCGCCCCCGACCTGCGCACCTTCCTGCACCGCCAGGCCCGTACGCACCGGCGGCGAGAGACGCACGACCTTGCCCTCTCGCTCGAACGGAAGCGCGAGCGCCGTGCTCATCACCTGCAGGACGGCGTCGATCGAGAGTCCCGTGACCGGTGCAGTAAACGTCCGGTCGAGTACCGACGCGTCGGTGACGTCGAACCGCACGTCGTACCACCGCTCCAGCTCCCTGAACACCGCGCGCAACGGCACGTTGTCAAAGACCAACTCGGCGCGCTCGCCGGCCCATGTGCTGTATCGCTCGACGTCGACGCCGCGCGTGACCACCGCGTCGCCCGTGCTACCGAGCACCGCGACGTCACGGGGATTCAGCACCGCGTGGCGGGCCCTGGGCGAATCGGCTCGACCAATCGAAACCGATCCCTCGCTCACCGCGACGCGGAGTGGCTCATCCATCACGGCTCGTACCACGAACCGGGTTCCGAGGTCCTCGATCACCGCCTCGCCCGAGTGCACCCGGAACGGTCGGGAGGCGTCGTGCGTGACCGTGAAGACCGCTTCGCCGGTGAGCTCGACGTCGCGGGCGCCCTGTCCGAACCCTGAGCGAGTCTCGAGCGAACTGGCTGGCCCGAGCTGAACTTCGGAGCCGTCCGGCAGCTTGACGACCGCTCGCTCCGCGATGCCTGTCCTGGCAGCGACGCTTGCGACGGTACCCGCGGCCGGTTCCGCTCCTCGGATCGCGCGAACGGTCGACCAGATGACCGACCCAGTCACCAGCACGAAGCCCACAACAGCAGCGCGCAGTAAGCCACCACTCAGGCGCCACTTATGAGCCTGCTCTGGCCCAATGTGACCGACAGTCAAGGGTGTGACGGCCGCAGAGTCCAGTCGGGCTCGGACCGCATTCCATGCAGCATCCACGTCTACCGCGGGAGCCCCGGACGCGTCCCATACGGTCTGGGCCGCTTCATATCGGGCGCGCTCACCGGGTGTGGTCAGGAGTCCCGACAGCGACGCACGTTCCTCCACGGTCGCCTCACCTGCGAGGTGTCGGGCTATGCGCTCGAATGCGGTGTCGTCCTGATCGGGAGACTGCACGGTTCGCTATTCAGGGGTTCATTCGAGAGACACCAACGTGGCGGCGCCCCCTTACTCGTCAAAACCGACCGATGTTAACCTCCCCCACCGCGTTCGGGAGCCGGGCGCGGTGGATTCCCTCGTTCACGGAGCGCCGAGCCTGCCGGACACCCCCCTCACCGAGGGAGCGGCTGCTGCTGACCGGGCGGCAGACGCGGAGTTGCTCCGTCGGCTGCGCCAGGGCGATGAGCGCGCGCTCGAGGTGGTGTTTCGCGCCCACTACCCGTCCATGGTCGCGGTGGTCCGCCGCATCGTGTTTGCGCCGGACGTGTCCGAGGAACTGGTCCAGGATGTGTTCTTCAAGCTGTGGACCAAGCGCGAGCAGCTCGCCGAGATCGATGCGCTCAAGACCTATCTCTACCGGGCGGCCCGCAACACGGCGCTCAACCATCTCCGGCGGCTCAAGCTCGAGCAGGCGCATGAGGAGCGCGAGGCGGCCAAGGGTGAGCCGGCCACTACGGATGCGACGGACGATTCGGCGACCACCGGTGAGCTTGCGGACGCGGTTCGGGCGGCGATCGATCGGCTCCCCGCGCGCTGCCGTGAGATCTTCCTCATGAGCCGCGACGGGGGGCTGACCTACGTGGAGATTGCCGCGGAGCTGGGGATTTCGGTCAAGACGGTGGAGACCCAGATGGGGCGCGCGCTCAAGTCGCTCCGGTTGTCCCTGCGCCAGTTCCGGTCAGAATAGCCGAAGTAACATCGGCGTTGTCGGGGTTGCTGTCGGGGTAGGGGGAGGTCGGCACGTGTCCAGTGAGCAGGAGGCAGAACCGTGATGACAACTACCTGGAGGGCGATCGCGGCGGGCTGCGCGCTGATGGCGCTGGCGGCCTGCGTCGATTCGCCGGAAAGCTTTGCATCGTCCGCTGACAACGGCGACCCGCTCGCGTTGACGTTCGACGAACTGGCACAGCAGGCAGCCGCGTCGGGCGACGCCAGTCGTGCCGAGGGCTTCACCTACGCGGCGATTGCCGCGCGGAGCGGTATCGCCCCGTCGCGCTTCGAGGTGCGCACCGGCAGTGGCGTCGAGGCGTATGAGGCCTTCGTGAGCGCGATCAGTTGGCAGGTGAGCGGCGCCGTTGCGCTCCGCGTGCCCGCGCATCGGTCGGTGACTGCCTGGCGTCGGACGCCCGACGGGGTCACGCGGATCCTCAGCATGACCACGCCCAGCGACTCGGCGGCCGTGCTCAATCCCATGTCGCTCAATCCCGCCGGCCCGCTCGCGGCGGCGTTCGCTGGCGCCAGCGCGCTCTACCAGGAGCGGCGCAAGCTCAACAATGGGGCGAGCGGCGCGTCGTCGGACGTGTTCTTTCTTGCGACCCGGGGCGTGGTGATGATTCGCGAGGTGCTGACGGGTGCGGCGTGTCCGCGGCCTTCGTCAGCCGCCGCGTTCAAGGGGATCACGTGCCAGCAGGCGCAATACAACGTGCGCTTCGACGTCACCATGCAGGCCGTGCAGCGCCGGCCCTACGAGGTGATTGCCGGGGGTGAAGTGCGTCGCTTCTGGTGGCCGGGGGACCAGAAGGTCGCGGGCTACAAACTGACGTTCAGTTGCGCGGTGGTGAACTCGGCGACCGGCTGCTGAGACTTAGGGTACATCACGGAAGACGGGCGCTTCTTGCGTCGATCCTCCCGTCCGAAGCGAGAATCGGCTGCGGGATCGAGGCTCAGCGCGTCGTCGGGTTCCAGCGATGCGCCCGAATTGTCTCGACGTCTTCTCGATCCTTCGCGAGCACGTACACATTGCGGCGCCCGAAAGCGACAATACGTTCGCCAGGCGCCAGCGACAGGTGTCCGTCCACCGTCCCGTCGCGCCTCACGACGAGGTAGCGAGCTTCGGGATGACCCGCTGAGTACGGTCGTGCGATCAGGAGTCGGCCGTCGGATGCCGCGACGGTCCCGGTCATTTCCGGATACGTGTCCGGCCAGCCACCCCGGTCCGCCTCGATCGCATCCTCCCCCTGGAACCTGAGGTACCACAGTCGCTCGGCCCGATCGACTTTTCGGCGTTCCTCCGGTAGGGGGAACGGTCCTGCCCATTCGCCGCTCGGCTGTCGCCACACGACGCGCAGCGGGTCCAGTCTCACGACGGCTACCCATCCGTCGGGAAACAGCCGGGCCGCCTCCGATCGCCCTCCCATGCGATCGACGATTCTCGAAAGCTCGACCGCGCCAGCGCCGTTGCTCCCGCGCGAAGGACCCACGGCCATCTGACGACGCGTGCTGATACGTGCGATCTCTCGCGTCACACCTGAACCACGATCGGTCAGCAGTACTTCGAGGGACTCCGGGTGAGCGGCGCTCCCAGGTGGCTTTCGCAACTCAAGGGTGTGGCCCCGAAAGTCCGTTCCGTGAACCAACCCACGCGCGGCGCGCAGGGCGCTATCCCGTTGGTCGACGGTGCGTTCCACCCCGGATGAACTAACGACGAGCCATCGACGCGCCGAGGAGCACACGGCCAGGGCCGTGTCACGAGCGATCGCATGCAGCTCCGGCCTGCAGGGATACTCGGCGGGCCCGCGCCCCATGCGTCCCACCTGGATCGCGGCGCCGCGGCGCCGGAACCTGCGAACGGATCTCTCGCCCCAGTCACTCACCAGGACCTCATCCTCGCCGATCTCGACGACACTTCCCGCGGTCGTTGGCGAAGTCTCGAACACAAACGCGGCAGGCCCCAGCAACAGACCCGGGAGTTCATGCGCCGACCTTGGTGCGTGCTCTCTTCCGCTGCAGCCTTGAGCGGTCACACAGCACAATGCTGCCAGCGTGAGGAGTCGGCCCCAAAAGAGAGGCGCTCGGTTGATCACCGGCTGGGAGGGCCGAGGCGCAGCAAACTGTCCAGCACGGGGAGGCTTGGAGCTCCGCGGACGATTCGGCCATTCACAATCACCAGCGGCGTCCCGGTGATGGCCAGCGTAGCCGCTGCCGCACTGTCCTGCGAGATTCGGCCGGCGTGCTTCTGTGTGCGAAGGCACTGCGTGAACAGGCGCACATCCCTCACTCCGATGTCGCGCGCAATTCTGGTGAGCGCAGCGAAATCAAGCGGGCCGGCGCTCGCGAACACGGAGTCATGGTACTCCCAGAATCGCCCATCCTCGGCAGCGCACTCGGATGCGAGCGCAGCGGTGCGCGCGTAAGGATGCGTCCGTAGCGGATAATGCCGGAATACTCGTCTGATCCGTCCTGGCTCCCTCGTCTCCAGCACGCGCACCAGCGCGGAGAGCTCGCGACAGAACGGACATTCGAAGTCCGAAAACTCCACGAGTGTTGCGGGCGCCGCACGAGGCCCGCGGGAGTGCCCCGTTTCGGCGTATTGGCCCCATGATCTCAAGATCTCCAGATCCTGTGTCTCAGGCCGCTGAGGTTCCGGATCCGCCAACCGCTCTCTTACAACCAGTCCCGTAACAAGGACGGCACAGATCGCACTAACGGCGGCAGACCATTCAACGATCCGCATTGCGGGTCTCCTCAGCTATAGTTCGCCCGGAAGCACCGACCATGTTCGGCACAGACGCTCCCAACCGCGCGTCCTGCCAGACGAGTCTCGCCAACAGCGCCGGGACACCTGCGGGGATCGTCGATCACCGAGGCGCCTCTCATTGGGGAGGCTGCTCGGGGCAGTCGCCCCCGCCAGCGTTCCTGAAGTAGCTGCAGTGCAGGAAAATGCCAGGGCAGATCCGCGAGCCGCTCTTCATACAGCAGTCTGGCTTTGGGGCGATGTCATTGCATTCCTCAGTCAACGTGAGGTCGCCGCATTGCGGCGTGCCATCCTGGCCGGGGCAATATGTGTCGTCATCCTCTACGCAGCAGGCGCCCGCCGGGGCGACCAACGCGAGGGAGAGCACAACTCCGACGCTTAGCAAATTCAGCCACCAGATCCGCTTGCGCTTCATGTGTAGGCTCCGCAGAGAATCGAATGCGGACGCAACCTGCCCCCCCCCCCCATCATCTTGTCAATAGGCAAGCGACCATGCGCCAGCCGCAACAGTTCGGGCAATGGCAGCGCTCATGGATCGCCTAACAGGCACGGATCCTGCCGCTTGGGAGCGGCACCAATGCGCGGGTTGCTCCGCTCAGGAGCATCCTGAATTGCGAGACATGCCAACGTGCGTTCTCGCCTGTGCACGGACGCCCGCCCCGCGCGCCGCTCGCTCTCACTGTGGCGAGCGGCACGGGAAAACCTGCATTTCAGCCGTTCGGGTCGAGGATCAGGGCAATGCGGTTGCGCGCATCGTCGATGTGCGCACGCGTGATCGCGTCGCGCGCACGGCCCAACGCCGCGCGCAGGTCGGCGTCGAGCGCGGCGAGCTCTGCGCGAAAGACCGCACGAATATCACTCGTGGCGCGCGCCGGTCCGAAGTTCGCCGCCAGGTTCGCCGGCAGTCCGGCCGGGAGCGTGACCGGCGGCGGGTTCACCTTGTTGCCCATCGCGGTGATGAGCGAACGCTGCAGCTCACGACGATAGGCATCGATCTGCACGTTGCCCTGCGAGAGCTCGGAGAAGATGCCGCGCCGCACGTCACGCACGAGGTCGGTGAGCGCGTAGGCATCGGCCTTGTTGGTGGCCAGGGCCTCGAACTCGATGAGCCGCTCCAGCTTTCGGTCGTTGAAGACGGAGTTGAGCACGCGGCTCTGCGCCTGGTTGATGCGGCGAATGGCGCCCTCGACCTCGATGACCCGGAGGATGTCCGGCAGCAGGAAATACGTCGGTGTGGCGAACGCGTGTTCGTTGAGGAACCGCACCGCGTCGGCCTGGCGCGTGCGCGAGAGCGGCCGGTACCGCGGCCCGCTCTGTCCGGCATACTTCTCCTGCGCCTCGGTGGACGCGATCACGTCGGCGACGTGCGTCAGCTCGGTGGCCCACTGTCCGATGACGCGGCCGTACCCGTCGGTGAGGTCGTCGTAGTTCTGACCGTCGCGCACGGTGGCCGGGACGAGCAGCGGGACGACCTGCTTGATGCTCTGGATACCCCATCCGGTGGCCTTCACCGCATCGGCGTCGCCCACCGCCTCGCTGTGATCACCGGGATCGGCGCCGCGTGAGTCCGACATGTTGAAGCGCAGCCAGGGCGAGGCATCCTGCTCGCGCGACCACCGGTCGAGCGTTGCCCACTCATCGTCCGAGGACCGCGCCGAGGGGATCGGCGTGTAGCCCCAGCGCGTGATGTAGCGGTCCCATGGCCCGATGCGCGGGATCAGATCCTCGAGCGGGATGTTGTCGCTCGGTTGGGCGGTGTAGTTGAACCGCGAGTAGTCCATGATCGACGGCGAGTGGCCCATGCGCGCCACCCACGTGCGCGACCGCACCGAGTCGACCGGATACGTGGCGCTGCCCTTCTGGTCGTGCTGATAGCCGAGCGTGTGGCCCACCTCGTGCGCCACGACGAACTCCACGAGGCGACCCATGAGCGAGTCCGGGAACGGCCACATGCGCGCCCGTGGGTCGAGGTGTCCGACCTGCGAGAAGTACCACCAGCGCTGCAGCGTCATGATGTTGTGGTACATGTAGATGTCCGACTCCAGGATCTCGCCCGTGCGCGGGTCGTTCACGTTGGGGCCCTGGGCGTTCTCCACCGTGGACGGGAGCCAGCGGACGACGGAGTAGCGCGCGTCTTCGGGCGCCCAGTCCGGATCGTTGCGCGGCGCGTCGGCCGCCACGATGCCGCGGATGAAGCCCGCTTCCTCGAACGCCGGCTGCCACGCTTCGATGCCCTTCTTCACGTAGGGCTTGAGCCAGTCCGGCGTGGCCGGGTCCACGTAGTACGTGATCGGCTTGATCGGCTCCGACTTTGCGGCGTTAGGATCCTTCTTCTCCAGGCGCCAGCGCACGATGTACTCGCGTTCCTGCGCCCGCTGCTCGGGTCGGCTGTAGTCGAGCTGTGAGAGCGAGAAGAAGCCGATGCGCTTGTCGGCCAGCCGAGGCATCATCGGCCGCTCGGGCAGCTTGACCATCGACCAGTGCAGCACAACCGACGCCGTGCCGGTGGCCGCCTGCTGGAACGGGTTGGCCGCGGCCGGTGCCGCGCCCGGTGGCGGCGGCAGCGTGAGTAGCGCCTCGACTTCGACGTTCTCGGGGAACGACAGCACCTTCTCGATGAACGAACGCGTCGGGTCCGGCGTCCCGCGGAACTGGTTGCCGCCCCCGATCTCCGTGGGCGGGTTCGTGTAGAGGCGCGTCACGTCGATCACGGCGGCGCTGTCCGGGCCGTAGGCGTCGACGTTGAACGCGGCGAGCACGACGTTGTTGTTGGAGTTGCGTACGGCGACCGACATGGGATGCGCCGAATCGGCCACGGTCGCGTACGAGATTCCACGGAGGAGAATGCGATTGTCGCGACGCTCCCACTTCACCACGCGACGCTGGCCGATCTCCTGGCCGCCGTAGCCCGCGTTGACAGGCACCGCCCGTCCCCGGACCACGAGGAGCAGCTCCTTGTCGAGGGCCGCTCGCGGGATCTCGAACAGAAGACGGCTCCCGACCTGGTGCGTGCGGAAGAGACCATTGCGGCTCTTCGCATTTGGCGTCACGACGCGATTGTAGGGACGGGGCGCCGGTTCACCTGGTGCCGCTCCCTGTTGCTGCGCTCCGGCGGGCGGCTGGCCGGCCTGTTGGGCGCGCGCGGCGCTGTCACCGGGTTGCGGCGCGGCGTTGTTTGTCGGACGCGGCGCTGGCGTGGGAGGTGTTTGGGCGCCGCGGCACCCGCCGATCAGCAGGGCTGAGGTGGCGAGGACGATGGCCGTGCGAAGGTGCGTCATAGTGGGTTGAGGCCGGGGCAATGATCGGAGCGCATCGCGCAGAATGTACCTCACGTGCATGAGGACGGTATCCCGGGCTCCTCGCTCCTGGCCGAGGCAGCGCACGAGGACGGGAAGGTGAACCTCGTGTCGATGCGACAGCACAGGTTCCGGACTTGCAGCGGCGGCCGTCGTAGCGCCCTCGCGACTCACGGACCCCTGGGATCCCCGGTTGGACTCTCTGCGCGGCAGAGAACACTGGCATCGGTCGTACCGTTGCTGGCCCGCCACAGCGGCTTCGGTCACGACGCGTGCGGACTCTCTTGAGCGTTAGCCGCGGGTGGGTCGATGGTCACGACGCTCCCCTGCGATCGCGCTTCACCGTCCGAGGACGCACCAGCGCGCGGGCGCAGCAGGTACCTCGGCTGCACGGAGAAGGCATCCTGCCGCCCGCGCCGAACATGGTGTGGCGGCGCCCGGCTCGCGGTGGGGACCCGAGCCAGCCGTCAGAAGACTCCTGACATCCATGCCGCCCTCATCCACAGATCAACGTTGACAGATCGCGCCCTCCTGCCTACACTCGGCGCGTCGCTTCGTTAGGGTGGAGAGATGAAGACGCGAGAGTGGTGCGAGCGGACTCGGCATTGGGGGGGGGCAGCGAGCAGCGCCATTGGCCCCTTCTGCTCCTCGGCGCGATGGCGTGCGTCGGCGACGTGGCGCAGCAGCGCCCGCTGGCCGTTGATCCGGCGACCGTCTTGATGAGTGCGGATTCCGTCCTCGAGTTTGCGACGGAATACGAAGTGCGACTGATCCGGACCCTGGGTGCGCGCAGCGACTCGAGCCCGGCCCGACGATTGAAGATGACACGTCGTCGCGACCCTCGCGGCGGGTGGCTGACCGTCATCCATCATGCGTCGGCCACGTGGGCCGTGACTGCCACGTCGGACTCGTTGCCCGCAAGCATCGAACTGAGCGATCTCCACGGAGGCGTGGTGGTGCGCAATGCCAAGGGCGACGCGCTCAGCCTCCCCTCTGCATCGTCGCAGACGCCGATGGATGCCGCCAGCCCCTCCGCGACGAAGTACATACCCCCGGTCTTCAGGACATCGCCAGCCGCACGCACGCCGTCGGGCAAAGCGGGCGACCCCAATGCGTGGTTAGGCAGTCTGGTGTACCGAGCGGGATCGGGAGAGTCGGCGCGGGCGCTGCTGGCTGCTGGCGCCTCGCGCGCCACGGCGCGCGGTGGCTACGACCGCTACGTGTTGCCGCTGGCATCCCGCCTGCTGGAAGTGTCCATCGATCCCGGGAGCGGCATGGTCGTGGAGGAGAACCTGATCGATCAGCAGAAGCTGGTGGCCAGAACGCAGTACGGCTATCAGACGATTCGCGGCGGAGATCTCGTGCGAACGTATTCCCGCCACGAGACCGCGGATCCCGGCGGAGGTTCCGGTCGACGCACCATCGAGATCCGCCTGATCAACCCGGTGCTTCGCCGCGTCTCGGGAGACTACCAATGACCACTCGGAGCGTGTGGCGCGCCAGCGTCACGAGCGCACTCACGGCAATGCTGGCGTCGACGGCGGCCCTTGCGCAGCAGCGCATTGGCCTGATTCATGGGTTCAACTCGTCAGGCAGCACGTGGCAACTCACCGAGCAGCGCCTGGTGCAGGAGTTTGGCTCGCGCATCCAGGTGTATCGGCCGAACCTGCCGGACAATTCGACATACGAGGCGCAGGGGGTGGTGCTGGCGTACAATACCGCCGGGTGGCCGAACGGGGGCATCTTCGTGGGGCACAGCAACGGCGGGATCGCGAGCCGCATGGCAAGTCGGTACGCGCCGGCCACGCACCGGGGTATCGTAACGGTGGGCACGCCGCACGGTGGGGCACCGCTGTTTGGCAACGCGGGTGCGGTGGCCGGGCTCGTGATGCAGACGGGGGTGGAGCTGGCCCATCCGATCAGCCACTTCAATACCATTCTGGGTGGCGCGGACAACCAGACGACGCTGGTGTGGATCGAAGCGCTGACCTACACCGGCTTGTTGGCGCAGGCGACGAGCTTTGTGGTGGATGGATTTCTCGGACTGATGAGCGGGGAACTCCGCACGCAAATGGCTCCGGGGTCGGCCTTCAACGCGAACCTCAATCACGATACGACGCTGACGCGCGAGGCCGCCGAGATGCCGCAGGGGCGGTTCGGGATCATGTCGGTCGTGCCGCAGATCGGTGGGTACCTGTGCGGGTTGTGGGCGAGCCAGTCGAGCTGCGCCTACGCGCAGTATGCGCTGGCCGACCTGTACGAGGCGACGTATTGGTACTACCTGCTCTACAGCAATCCGCAGAATGCGGCGATGGAGTATCAGGCGCACTACTTCGCGTTCGAGTGGATGTACGGGACGATGGCGCTCTGGCACCTGGACGAGGTGTACTGCGGGCTGTACACGGGTGTGCCGTACTCGTGTGTCGGGGATTCGGTGGTGGGGCTGGAGAAGGCGATGTATCCAGGCGTGCCGCAGCGTGTGGTCAACAACGGCCCGAACCACTTCGGCGAGACGGCCAGTCTCGAGGTGCACGAGCGCATTGCCGAGCTCTTTAGGGCCGGCGCTCCGCTTGCGATCCCGTGAGGCGTCGCGTCCGCGTCGGGATCGGGTGGACCTGGCTGCCGTTCCTTATGTTCGCCATCGGCTGTCGCGACGACGGTGTGGCGACTGGAGGGGATGGCACCCCGGCACTCAGGCCGGGGGAGGTGACCTGGACCGTCCCGTTTCCCGGTCGCGGCCTCGCGTCGTTCGATGACTCGACCGCGTTCTTTCTCGGTCGCGACCACAGCGTGCTCGCGGTTGACAAACGCAGCGGCCGCGAGCGCTGGCGGAGCCGGACGGGCGCGCCGGGGGACGCGACCTTGGGCTTCGGCTCGGTGGTGGCCGGGCCCAATGTCGTCGTCGCCGACGTCGACCTGTTCGCGTTCGATCGGCGGTCCGGCGCACCGGCGTGGCGAGTCGGCATTCCAGGGGCCGTGCTCGCCCAGTCGATTCCGACGGCCCACGCGGACACAGTCTTCGGTGGGGCGAGCAACGGACAGTTTGTCGCCATCGAGTCGCGGAGCGGGAGCCTCATCTGGAAGGTCCAGCCCATCCTCGGCGATACCAACGTCGCGTATGACCCAGTGTATGCCCGTGGGCGCCTGTACGGCTGCCTCTCGAACGCACGGACCGGCGTCCTGGTCGCCCTCGAGAGCGCGACGGGAAGGACCGTCTGGGCGGCGCCGCTGCGGCAACAGCGCCCGCTGCAGTCGTCGCGCTGTATCGGTTGGGCGGCGGTTGGCCGCGATCTGGTGGTGGTGACGTCCTTCACCGATGGCTACATCCACGCGGTGGACCGAGAGTCAGGTGCTGAGCGATGGACGGCGCCGAATCTTGCGGCAACGCAAGCTGGAGGCGACATGCGCTTTGGAGTGATCGTCGGAGGGACGCTCGTCGTCGGGTCGTCGACTGGCACCGTCGTCGGGCTGGATCTCGCGACCGGTGCGGAACGGTGGCGCACGGATACGCAGCGAGGCTCCGCCGATGCACCACTCGTGGCTGACGATAGCCTCGTATTTGTTACGCATGCGGGAGGGCAGTTGGCCGCGCTCCGCGCCGAGACCGGAGAAATCGTGTGGCGGGCTTGCAACCCGCTCGACAGAGTAGGGTTCTGCAACTACACGGCCGCCGTTGATATGGACCGCCTGTACTACGCCGGCCTGGAGGCCGCCTACGCCATCAAGAAGTAGTCTGGCGAAGTGCAGAGTCCCGCCTACCCGTCGCATGCCACAAGCCTAACGACTAGCGCGATGCCAACACGGTCCCCTCGCCTTGCCATGCTGGGCCTCCTGGCCCTGACCGCGTGCATCCCGTATGCCGTGGGCCAGACGGCACAGACCGTGGAGCCAGGCAGCATGGTGTTCGCCCAGTCCACCTTCCTGGTGCCGCAGGGATTCGAGCTGCGCAGCGACTCGGGCCGCAAGTACGCTCCGCGTGCGGGCGTCGACTTTGAGTACCGATACGGTGTCGATGAGGCGCTGGACGTGGGCGTCCGCGTGCCGAGCCTGACGGGCCTGATCGTGAACATGAAGCGGCGTCAGTTCGACGACGAAAGCAGCATCTGGCGAGCCTATACCCTCGGCGGCGGGATCGTGAACGGCGGCGACCACCTGTATGGGGAGTTCATGTTGCACGTGTCGGCGTCGGAGCTCGTACCGAAGCCGATCACGCCGTATGGGGCTCTGCGCATGAGCCAGGTGGTGCCCATACGACGGGGCGCGGTCTCCGACTGGCCGACGATTGGCGTGGCGTTCGGGGCGAAGGTCGGCAATGAGGCGTATGCCTTCATGCCGGAGGTGGGAGTGTTCTACGATCGGTCGGCGCTGGGAATCAACTCCAGGCGGATCATCGTGGTGCCGTCGCTCTCCATCGCCCGGCGGCAGGAGAGGGGTCGCCAGGACTAACGGTCAAATGCCAGCCGCCGCCGGGACGGACCAGCGCCATCGTGCCGGCTCCGACCTGGCCGGTTGACGCACCTCGACCGGAAAGCTGCCTCGTGCCCCTCCCGCCGCCTCCAGCGCTCCCAGGCGTTCACAGTCGAGAGGGTGCACATGGAGCGGTTACCTTTCCCGCTTCCGCGCGCCTTCGGCCTCGAGCGTGCGTGACCTGCATGGCTCCTGAATCACCTCGGATTTCGCGTGACCCTTCTCTCTCTGGCCGGCGTCGGCGTCTCCTTCGGCGCCACGGAACTCTTCACGAACGTCACATTCACCGTCGCCCAGGGCGAACGGTGGGGCGTCATCGGCCGCAACGGCGCGGGCAAGTCGTCGATCTTCAAGCTCATCACCGGGGAACTCAAGCCCACGACCGGCAGCGTCGCGCGCAAGCCTGGCCTTCGGCACGCGTTGCTCGACCAGCATCGCGCGTTCGAGGGGGCGACGACGGTCTGGGACGCGGGCGCCGCGGCGTGGCGGGACGTCATCGCGCTGGAGGCGCGCATCGCGGAGCAGGCGATCGCGATGGGTGAACTCGGCGATCGCGTCACCGAGGCGTTGCTCGAGCGGTTCGGCCATGACCAGGAGCGCTTTGCCGATCTGGGTGGCTACATCTACCACGCGCGCGTCGATGCGGTGCTCCAGGGCCTGGGCTTCGACGCCGAAGAATCGAAAGTGCGCTCGGTGGCTTCGCTCTCCGGTGGCGAACGCGGGCGCGTCGGGCTCGCGGCCCAGCTCATCGCGCCGGCCGACCTGCTGCTGCTCGACGAACCGACGAACCACCTCGATCTGGACACGACCACGTGGCTCCAGGAATGGCTGCTCGACGCCAGTGAAACGGTCATCGTGGTCTCGCATGACCGTGCGTTCCTCGACGCGATTGCCACGCACATCGTGCACGTGGAAGGGCGAACGAGCGAGTGGTACAAGGGGAACTACTCCCAGTTTGTCCCACAGCGTGCCGAGCGTCGCCTGACGAGGGAGCGCGAGCTGGAGCGGCAGCGCGCGTACGTGAAGAAGGAGGAGGAGTACATCCGTCGCAACATCGCCGGCGTGAACTCGTTCCAGGCCAAGGGCAAGCGCAAGCGACTGGAGCGCCTGCCGCGGCTCGCGCCTCCACCCGGCGACCCCGCAGCGATGTCGCTGCAGTTCGAGCCCGCCGAACGTGGTGGCGACCAGGTGATCGCGATCAGGGATCTGCGGGTGGAGGTTCCCGGCCGAGTGCTCGTGAAAGACTTCTCGGCGGTGCTGCGACGGAACGACTTCGTCGCGCTCGTCGGACCCAATGGCGCCGGTAAATCGTCATTCATCTCGACCATCATCGGAGACCGGGCACCCGCTGGTGGCGAGGCGCGGATCGGCGGATCGATCACGGCCGCGTGGTTCCGCCAGGACCTGGCCGACCTTCCGCTCGACAAGTCGCTCTCCGACGCGATTCAGGACAAGCGGCCACTCTGGAACCGCGGCCAGGTGCAGAACTGCCTCGGCGCCTTCGGGTTCAGCGGTGAGGAGATCTTTCGCGAGATCCGGACGCTGAGCGGTGGCGAGCGCGCCCGCATGGCGCTCGCGCTCATGACACTCTCCCACGCGAACCTGCTCATTCTCGACGAGCCAACCAACCATCTCGACGTGGAGAACATCGAGGTCCTCGAGGACGCGCTCGACGAGTCTGAAGGGTCGGTGCTGCTGGTGAGTCACGATCGCGCGTTCCTGCGCGCGGTCGCGACTCGCGTCTGGGCCTTCGACGGTACGCACCTCACCGACTTCGACGGGCCGTTCGTCGAGTGGGACCCTCAGGAAGCGCACCGCGCGCGGCGCACGGTCGGGTCAGGCGCGTGAGTCGGGACTGATCCGGGGGCGCGCCGGTCGCCGGCCCCTTCGCCGACCTTACCCGGGAGCGCAAACCGTCGCACCTTCGCCCCATGACGCGCCCCTACCCGCACATCGTGACGCCGCCACCCGGGCCGCTCGCGCGCGCCATCGTCGATCGCGACCGGGAGTACACTTCGCACTGCTACATCAAGGAGTACCCGCTCGCCATCGCGCGAGGCGCCGGTGTGATGGTGGAGGACGTGGACGGCAACCGTTACCTCGACTTCATGGCCGGCATCGCCGTCGCGTCCACGGGCTACG